>JAFWBO010000095.1 GCA_017507065.1 Kiritimatiellia bacterium
CCGTCCCTGCAATACAAAGCCGCCGAATTGAACATCTTCCCTGATTCCCTGCGCGAACCGCCGGCCAAAAGAGCCTTGGCGCCCGTCTCTTCCAATGCGAAAGACGCGAAGCGCAGAGCGGCAGGAGATGCGACGTCGCCGAATTCGACAAGTGCGCTTTCGCTCAGCACGAGGAAGTCGCATTTTGCATGCGCTACGCCTGCAAAGAGTCTCGCATAGGCCTTTAATGGATCTGCCTCGGCGTCTTTGAAAACACACGGAAAATTCCTCTGCACCATCGCAAAGCGCACCGTTTCCGCCGAAACTGGAGCGCGCGTCACTGCGCCGGCCGCCCAATACACGGCGAAGACGACGAGAAAAGGCAAAAAGGTTTCGACAGATCTCACCCACTTTTCGACAGGAAGACGTACGGGCTTGTAAACGCGCTCCGCTATCGATGCCACCGTGCCGTTCACGAGAACGACGACGGCGCCGAGAAGATACACCCCGCCGACGGAAGCGGGCGCGCCGAGACCGGAATTGGCGAGAGGAACGCCGAGCTGGTTCCATGAAAAGCCGCCGAAAAGACGAGACCTCACGATCTCGAGCCCTGCCCACAGCACAGGCTCGACGACGACAAGCATGACAATTCTCCAGTAATACGGCCGCCCTTTTGCAATGCGCCACGCTTTCGACGAGAGATACCCGAAAGCGCCGAAATACAGAGCGAGATATGCCGAAAGCGCACCGTGGCCGAGCGCGACGAGAGGCCACGGGCCGCCGTTCTTTATTATCGCCGGCATCCATGAAAGCGTCGCCACCCAAAAAAGAAAGCCGTTAAGAAACCACAGCCTGAAGCTTTTGCGCGGAGAATGGGTGCGCGAATACCAGAGAAGCAAAGCGAGGGCAAAAAACACATCGGTTCTCTCTCCGACCGGCGGGAACGCTCCCCAGAGGAGAAAGGCTGGAAGAACGCGCGCGGCTTTTTTAGCAAAATCGATCAGTTTCGTTATCATTTCAGACATCCCAGCTTCTGTCTATGCGTTCGATGCATCCAGGCGGGACATCGAACGTGCGCGGCTGACGCCGGACGGTCGCGTAAATTCCGCCTCTCTTGAAAACGGCATAGCCGCCGAGATCGGCAGGAGCGCTTTCGTTGACAGAGATGAAAAGCGGCGTGGACTGTCTTGACAAGAACTCCACCGCATATCCGCTCTTTGCGAGAAATTCCGCATTGGCGCGCGAATTTTCCGGGCTTGCTACGAATCTCCGCACTCCAAGACGCGAAAGCCCTGCGAGCGCGTAAGAATTGAATGCGTATACGGGCCAGTCCGCCGTGATGTCGTCGACGCCGAGAGTCCGCAGCAGATGCAATGCCGCAAGCGAAGAAACCTCCCATTTCGAGAACCCGAGCCTCAAAGCCCTTTTCACGAACATCCGAAGATCTCGGAAAGCCGATTCGTCAGTCCATACAGGAAGCGCAAGGCGCACCTTCGCGCCGGAGAGAGATGAAACATCGTCGTCCGGAGTGACAAGGACGACTGTTTCATCGGCATCTTCCGTCCCGGTAAAACGGGAAAGAACGGTTTTGACCACTTTCGCAGGGCTTTCTCCTGCATCTGCCGGCAAAGGCGTCTGCGCACGCAAAGCCTCTTCCGCCATGCGAGCGCGCCGAGAGGCCCTTGCTTCTTCGAGTTTTTCAAGCACGTCCCTGCGCAACGCGTTCAGCATTCCCCGCGGCACGAAAAGATTGTCAGGATTTGATATTTCGAGCCCGGCGAGAAAATACGGCGTTTCTCCGAGCCGAGAAAGCGCATCGGATGACGTTCTGGCGTTTCTTTCCGCATCGGATGCCGGAGCGAAAACACCTTCGGAGACGCACTCCGCCCGCGCCCCGCAGGCTGAAGCCGCAAGCAAGAGCCGGCTTGCGGAAACGGAAAGCGACAAATCGAGAGCAACCGCCCCGGGATAATCGCACGGACGATATTGCGGAGACGGGAAACGGCGTTTGACGGCGTTCGACATCGAATGGAAAACTTCGGCGCCGGGGACGACGGCGCGCTTCAGTCCGGCATACTGCACGCCGCCGGGGAGAAGAACCTCGACGTCGTCTCCCGCCGCCACCTCGAAAACTTCGGCCCTCGAAATGGCGCGGCGCATGGACGTTATGCCGAAGCCGCACGGCCTTCCGCCGTCAGGAGAGGCGAACTGCAGCCCGTCATGGCGCTCGAGCGGCCTCAGCGTGTGGAAACGTATCCATTCGCGGCCGTCGCGGTCTTTTGTAACGCGTTTCACGACGCCCGTCTTCGCGCCTGCATGACCGACGGACACGGGATCGACAACGCTTTCGCCCGCGCCGCGGCCGTCGAGATAGAGTTTCGTTGTCTTGCGCGAAAATATCGTCTCAATGTCGCCGTCCGAGACGGAAGGCTTTTTTCCGTCGAGAATGTCACGGTAGCGGCGCGTGACCGCGGCGACATACAGCGGAGATTTCATGCGCCCTTCTATTTTGAGCGACGCCGCGCCGGCATCGACGAGTTTGAGGGCGTCTTCGCCGAGCCTCAGGTCTTTCATCGAAAAAGGATATGTCGCGCCGCCGTTCTCCCCCGCGAAACACGACCTGCACGAATACGCGCAGCATCCCCTGTTTCCGCTGCGCGAATTCTCGATAGCGGAAAAAAGGCAAAGCCCGGAGACCGAATAGCACAGCGCCCCGTGGATGAAACATTCAAGCTCTACTCCGCCGCATCTTTTCGCTATCGCCGCGACGTCGGCCGCCGTCGTTTCGCGGGCGAGAACTACGCGCTCGAAACCGAGCTCGCCGAGAGCGACCACGCCTTCGAGATTGTGGGCGGCAAGCTGTGTGGACGCATGCAGGCGCAGCGAAGGGAAATGCTCGCGGCACATTGCCGCCACGCCGAGATCCTGCACTATGAGCGCGTCCGGGGAGATTTCCTCGAGGCGCGCGAGATCCTCCGCGGCGGAACGCATTTCAGATTCTTCCACGAGCGTGTTGTAGGCCACGTGCACTTTCTTCCCGCGGCTTCTGGCGACGGCGACAAGACGAGAGAGTTCTTCGAACGAGAAATTGCCGGCGAACGCGCGCGCCGAACGCTCCTTCAGCCCGCAGTACACCGCATCGGCGCCTGCATCGAACGCATAAAGCGCCGTCTCGAAATCGCCGGCCGGAGAAAGAAGTTCGACCTTGTCCAATCAACCCCTCCGACGGAAAAGCCGTGCAGCGAAACTGACCGCCGGCACTACGGCGAACCCGCCCACCATGGCGACGGCTCCGCAGTCCACGGGGTTTACAGGATTGCCGAGAAGCATGTTGGCCACGGTGATTCCGACGCCCCACGCGAACGACGCCCACACGGCCTCTTTTTCGATTCCGCTCCAGTACAGCGAAAGAACAAACGGCGCGAGAAACGCTCCGGCGAGAGCGCCCCACGATATGCCCATGAGCTGCGCTATGAAAGTGGGAGGATTGAGCGCGATAAGAACGGAGAGCGCGATAAAGAAGATTATCAGGACGCGCATCACCACAACCTTGCGTTTCTCGACGGTGACGGCCACGGCGTCGTCGATCTGCCCCGCGGCAACCTCTCCTTCGCCGGAAATCCTGTCGCGGTATATTATATCGAGCGTCAAAGTCGAAGCCGATGTCAGAACGAGAGACGCAAGCGTCGACATCGATGCGGAAAGGACAAGAAGCACGACGAGCGCGATAAGCGCATCGGGCAGAGTCGAAAGCATCGAAGGAATGATCGCGTCAAACTGGAGCCTCCCGTCGGGAAGCGTCTCAGGAGCGGGGAAGAGACGGCCGAACCCGCCGAGGAAATAGCATCCTCCCGCGACGGCGAACGCGAACAGCGTGGATATCACCGTGCCGCGGCGTATGGCGGATTCGTCTTTGATCGAATAAAACTTGCCGACCATCTGCGGGAGCCCCCAAGTGCCCAGAGAAGTTAGCACGACCACGCTGAGAAGACTCGCCGGCGCAGGGCCGAAAAGCGAAGCGTATGCGCCCTTCGCGACGCCTGGAGACTCGACGAGCGCCATCTTCGAGACGGCGTCGACAAGGCCTCCTTTGAGGCCGAGCACGGCGACTATCATGGCAGTGATTCCGAACAGCATCACTATGCCCTGTATGAAATCGTTTATCGCCGTAGCCTTGTATCCTCCGAGAATGACATAGACGGCCGTAAGCGCGGCCATCGCCGCCACGCACCAGTGGTACGACACTCCGAAGCCCATTCCAAACAGTGTGCCGATGCCCTTGTAAACGCCTGCCGTGTAGGGGATGAGAAAGACGAACGCTATTATGGAGGCCGCGATTCTCAGGCCTTCGCTGCGGAATTTGGCCCCGAAGAAATCAGGCATCGTTCTCGATCCGAGGCGACGGGTCTCCGCCATCGTCCTTCTTCCGAGCACAAGCCAGGCGAGAAGAGAGCCTATCACCGCGTTGCCTACGCCTATCCATGTCGCCGAAAGGCCAAACTTCCAGCCGAACTGCCCGGCGTAGCCTATGAAAACGACAGCCGAGAAATAACTCGTGCCGTAGGCGAAGGCGGTAAGCCACGCGCCCACGTTTCTCCCGCCGAGCACGAAACCGTCGACAGAGCCCGCGTGGCGGCGGCTGTAGAAGCCCACCGCCGCCATCACGGCGAAAAAGATCAGCGTCAACGATATTTTGACGAGCATCCGCTAAATCCTTTCGGCGTTGCGGCGTTCGAGTTCTTTCCTGTATGCGGCGAGGTCGACAGTCCTGCGCGCGACGCCCGACTTCACGGCGGCTTCGGCCACGGCGAAACTGACCTCGACGAAAAGCCTCCTGTCGAACGGCTTCGGAATTATGTAGCCGGTGCCGAATTCAAGATTTTCTCCCGGATAGAGTTTCTTCACTTCCTCCGGAACTTCTTCTCT
Source organism: Kiritimatiellia bacterium (assembly GCA_017507065.1). Classification (GTDB taxonomy): domain Bacteria; phylum Verrucomicrobiota; class Kiritimatiellia; order RFP12; family UBA1067; genus UBA1067. Next base: position 4,906 of record JAFWBO010000095.1, read on the forward strand.
CGCGAGCGCGGCGAGCGCCTCGGCTGCGGCCACTTTCATCTCTTTGTTCACGGTCGTAGCCATCACGTCGAGCGCGCCTCTGAAAAGATACGGGAAGCCGAGCACGTTGTTTATCTGGTTGGGATAATCGCTCCTGCCCGTCACCATGACGTATTTTCTCCCCTCGAGAGCCTTTGCCACGACGTCGGGAGAAATCTCGGGATCGGGGTTGGCCATCGCGAATATGGCGGGGAATTCGCCCATCGTCTTCACATCTTCGCCGTCCAGGACGTTGGCGGCGGAAACGCCGATGAAGACGTCCGCTCCCTTGAGCGCCTCTTTCAGTGTGAGCGCGGAAGTGTCGACGGCGTGGCGGCGCTTGTATTCGTTGAGATCGGTGCGGTCGCGGCGGATCGTCCCCTTGCGGTCGCACATTATAACGTTCCTGACGCCGGCGGCTTTGCACATCTCGCAGATTCTTATGCCTGCCGCGCCGGCGCCGTTCATGACAATCTTGAGATCCTCGAGTTTCCTGCCGGCGAGCCGCGCGTAGTTCATCACGCCCGCGAGCGAAATGACGGCGGTGCCCCACTGGTCGTCATGGAAGACGGGGATGTCGAGTTCGCGGTCGAGAACGTCTTCGATCTCGAAACACGCGGGAGAGGCGATGTCTTCGAGATTCACGCCGCCGTACTGAGGGGCTATCGCCTTCACCGCATCTATCACGCGCTTCGGGTCGGTCCTGCCTGTGTCGCGGCCGTCTTCGCGGCAGTGCGCGAGCGGCACGGGCCAGGCGTCGACGTCGCCGAACGATTTGAAAAGGACGGCCTTGCCTTCCATCACGGGGATGGACGCCGCGGCTCCGAGATCGCCGAGCCCGAGAATCGCCGTGCCGTCGGAAACGACGGCCACGAGATTGCGCTTCGCCGTGACATCGTACACCGCCTGCGGGTTTTCGGCTATCGCCTTCACGGCATGGGCGACGCCCGGAGTGTACGCAAGGCAGAGATCGTCTTTCGTCGCGAGCGGTTTCGAGAGCCGCACGGCGACCTTGCCGCCTTCATGAAACTTCAACACTTCTTCCCTGCCGAATCCTGACATCAGCTTTTTTCTCCTTGGATGTTTGCGCCGATCCCCGGCGCAAGGGTTTCTTCCGATAGCGAAAACATTTTTATCTTAACGCCGGTGGGTTCGACGGTCTGGCGCACGATTTTCATCCACTTGGGCGGAAATTCGCACGCGATGACGAACGTATCGACATCGAGTTTCTTTATTATCTCGGGCGCGCGGAAGAGCGTGCCGAAAATCCTGACGTCACCGACGTACTGCCCGCGCAGGATTATGTCGTCGTCGATTATGCCGACGATCATGCGGCTGCCTACAGAGGCGTTCCTCACGAGCTCGCGGCGGAATGCTCGGTATCTCAGGCCGTATCATTACACGAGAATGCGGGAGACGTCGCTGCGCGTCTTCGACTTCATCCTGTTGCAGTCTATGGAGTAGAAAAGATCTCTGACGAGCGGCCGAGTCACGCGCACGAGAAGCAGCAGCACGAAAACGCTCATGGCGTAGACCGGCGTCGACGAATGCAGGGCGACATGCCTTTCCGAGGGGGCGTAGTACAGGGCGATCGCCCCTATCGCCGCGCCGAGCATGCATGCGCAAAGAAGCCGCGCGTAG
>JAFWBO010000096.1 GCA_017507065.1 Kiritimatiellia bacterium
GAGACGCCGTAACGGGAAATCGAAAGCGGCTTGTTCGTGGCGTAAGGAAGCGTCTGACGAGAGGTGACAATCACCGAATCGACAAGCGTCTCGCTTTCCGTGACATTGCCGCGGATGTCAGTCGAACGCGAACGCGCAGGCAACGCGACGGTGAGGCCGGTGAGTTGGCGGGAAGAAGACGTGACAAGAGGCGCGATATTCGTATCTGAACAGGAGACGATGTTGGTTTGCGTGAGCCAAACGATGGAGTCGTCGAGAAAGAATGAAGCGAGCGTTTCGGTTTTGCGCCATTGCAACGGCGCGATGGGGTCATCGCGCCCTACCGCCATTATTGTCGCTACGCGATTACCAAGAACATCATATGCGTATTCCTCTGTCGGCTCGTAATCGGCAGAGGTTGAGATGAGGCGTCCGAGCGAGTCGTAGGCGAGGGTTGTTGCGAGCACCGCGCCTTGGAAGCCAGATCGCTCTTCGAGGATAGTTTGGCCAAGGAGGTTTTCGTAGCGCTTCGTGAAGCGAGGCGAAGACGCGGTTTCGCCTTGCACGGTCTTTGCCCATCGCGTGCCGTCGGGAAGAATGCCGTAGGAATGGAACTCGGGCGTCACTGCGGAGCCAGTGATTGATAGTATATCGCCGTCGGCGGAGCGTGTTATGATGCGCGTCGAGGTGTTTGGATTACGGACGAACACAGTTCGTCCATCGGGACTATACTCCGTCGTGGTTGTATTACCCAAGGTATCGACTCTGGCGATTACCCGGCCGAGCTGATCGTAGCGCGTGCGCGAGACAGGAAGCCCGACTTGAGCCGCAAGGTTGGTCTGCCATGTCGCAGTCTGGCGACCGAGGGCATCGTAGCGATAGCAAGTCGTGAGCCAGGTGACGTTGGTCATGTCGAGCGGGATGAGCCGCGAGGCGGCTATCATCCTGTCGTCTGCGTCGTAGTCCCAAGTTGTGGTCGAGCCGTCGGGCTGAACTTCGGAAACCTTATGACAGCAGTCCCACGCCGTGGTCGTGACTTGCCCGGCGAGGTTTTCGCTTCGAATGCGCTTGCCCTGTGAGTTGTACGTCACCGTGTTTCTGGCGATAGTGTACCAAACGCCGTCGATGAATGCATCTGTTTTATGTTCGAGAATCCCCTGAAATCAATCATATACAGTTGCTGTCCCCTTTAAGCTATCATTTGAACCTCCGGAAAATCATCGACAAACAGCATATCAGAACCATCGCAAATGCAAGTGCAGCCGAAACACACCATGCCGAATAATTACTTGAAATCATTTCTAGACACTCCGACGTCATTTCACTCGAATTATCGCATTTCAGTCCGACGTGGCACATGTGCATCATGGTCAATGAATGAATAGCCATAAAAGAGGCTAAGCCTAATAGAATTTTCAAAATCATGACTCTACTCCTTGCAAGAATACCATGGGACCCCATGGTATTGCGTATTGCGGACCCCATGGTATTGCGCGCCATAGGAATAAAACGCATAGTCGTCAGTCTCATCCGGGCAGGCATTGGTTGTCAGTGGGTAGTCGTTGGTAGAGAGTGGGAAGCGGTATAGCCTGTCGGAGAAAATCGAGCCGTCGCCCATGAAAAAGCCTGAGATGAAGTCGCTCGGCCCGTTCCCATCAACCGCGTCGAACGGCATCTCGGCCTCGACGACGCCGTTCGTCCCCGCGTCGACGCGCACTATGCCGACGGCATCGTCGCCCTTCCCGGCAAACGCGGAAAACATGACTGCGACAAGGAAGATAACCCTATGCATGACAAGCCTCATGCGCGCATTATACCATATTAAAGCATCAATGTGCGCTGATTTGCAAAAAAAACGTAGCAACGCGAAGCGCATGGCGTATGCCCAGACGGCACCAAGCCCCCGCGCTGCGTCAGACCGGCTTCGGCGCGAAAAGATTCATTACGATGCCGGCCAGAGTGCCCTTCAGATAGGCTTTGGCAATGTCGAAGCGCCTGTTTTTCAATGCGATCGCGCAGTAGTAAACGGCTGAAAGCGGAGCAAAAACAAACGAAACCGAGAGCCGTTCGGCAAAATTGAAATGCTTTCTGGCGAATCGCAGACGGTTGCGGGCAAAGAAATACGTGCGCTGCGCACGCTCTATGCCGAGCCGCCGCAGCTGCGGAGAACACCCCGGTTCGAGAAAGCCGTAATGGTCGGTGCGGGCGCGCGTCGAGACAAAGCACTTGAATCCGGCTTCGACAAGCTTCCAGCCGAAATCAGACTCTTCAAAAATCTGCGCGTATTCTTCGTCGAACCCGCCGACTCGGTCGAACGCCTCGCGTGTCACCATGAAGCCGTTCGGATAGTATGTCGTGGGATAGACGTCCGGCGAGGCTGGAAGTTCTGCGAGGGGCAGATTCGGCTTGTTGTCCTTCGGCATCGACGTCCATCTGCTGAAATCGCTTCCGAGCGACCAGACGAGATCCTTGTCGGCCGCCCGCTTGTGTATCGCCATCGGCGCGACGAGTCCGGCTTCCGGATGGCTGCGGAACACTTTCAGCAGCTCGGTGAAAACATCGCGGTGGACGATATTGTCGTCATCGAGAAAAAAAAGATACTCTCCGGAAGCGGCCGCCGCGCCGTTGTTGCGCGAAACGGCCTGAAACGAATTTTTCCCGTTGCGCAGGCATCTGACGGCTCCGCCGAAATCGCGCTCGATGCGCCGTGCCGTGCCGTCCGGCGAGCAATCGTCGACGACGATAATCTCGACAGCGCAGCCTGCCGTGTCCGCCGCAAGCACGCTCGCGACGCAGCGCGAGACCATTTCGGCGCGGTTGTATGTGGGTATGATGACGGATATCGTTGTCATATACGCGCGCTCCCGTCTGTCCTCTTTTTAAAATCCGCCCTCCGGTTCATTCCCGCCCGATGAAAACCGTCTTGACGCCGAGCGCGCGCGACATCTCCGCGGCGAGCGCCTTCACGCCGAACGTCTCGGTTTCGTAATGACCGGCGAGAACCATATCCATGCCGACGTTCCCGGCGGCCACACGCTCGCCCCAGTTCGCTTCGCCCGTGACGAAAATGTCGCAGCCGAGCGCTTTCGCCTCCACCGCGAACTCCCCGGCGCCTCCCGAGCACACGCCGACACGCCATCCCTTTTCCAGAACGATTTCGGCAGATCCTATCCTCTTCCTGCCCGACGCGCGCGCCGTACCGACAAGGCCGATAACGTTGCCTTTGTAGGAAAAAGCCTTTTCTACCGAACAGAGGCCGAGATGCCGCGCAATCATGATGTTGTTGCCTACCTTCATGTTGGCATCGAGCGGAAGATGCGCCGCATAAAGCGCGATATTCGCGTCCATCGCCGCCTTGACCACAGCATATTCGGAACCGGTCAGCCGCCTGATGCCTCCTCCCCACGAAATGCCGTGATGGACGATGCAAAGCCCGGCGCCCGCAGCCGCCGCTTCACGTATGAAAGACACCGAGGCATCGACTCCAAACGCCGCAAGGGCGACACCATCCCCTTCCCGGGCGATCTGGAGCGAATTGTTTGAATCGTCGCGGAACGAATCGAGGTCGAGGAAACCATCGAGCCAGGAAACCGTTTTTTCGAGAGAGAACATCTTCATTTGCCTGAATTCTACCAAAAAGATCCGCAGTTTGTCAACCTTCGCGTTCGGCAAGCTCGGCCCACCGCTCGACAAGAGACTCAAGCTCCGCCTGGGCGGGCGCGAGCCGCTCGCTTTCATATATTCTCCTCGATGCAAGATCGTCCTGTATCGCCGCTATCTCCCGTTCGAGAGCGTCGATTTTTTCCGGAAGCCCGGCAAGTTCGCGGGATTCGCCGTATGAAAGCTTTTTCTGCCGCGCCGCAACGGCGGGCGAGGCGGACGGAGCGGATTCGGCGACGTCCGGCGTCACGGCGGAGCGCTGCGGAGCCGCGGCGCGCTGACGCGCGTAATCTTCATATCCTCCGGGATAGCACTTGACCTGTCCGTCCCCCTCCAGCACGAATGTCGATGTGACGACATTGTCGAGAAACTCACGGTCGTGGCTGACGAGAAGAAGAGTGCCGGAATATGAAAGAAGCTGCTCTTCGAGAAGCTCGAGAGTCTCCACGTCAAGATCGTTGGTAGGCTCGTCCATCACGAGCAGATTGGCAGGATTCATGAAAAGCCTGGCAAGCATC
>JAFWBO010000097.1 GCA_017507065.1 Kiritimatiellia bacterium
CCGGAACTTCGAAGCGCAGCGGAGAAGTTAGCGAAACACTAGACGCGAAAAGAGCTCCCTGTCCGCCCTGAGGTGTTGATTTTTGAGGGTAAATACTGTATAATACCAAACATCAACCCAAAACAGGAGAGAAAAAGCTATGCAGAACATAACTGACACAATCCAGAGGGGGGGGGGGGGTAAGACTCTAAGTTTTCTCCTCGCCGCGATAGCCTCAATTATTGTGGCAGGCGCGGCGAATGCGGCCACGTACACATGGACGGGCGGGGCCGGCGATGGAATGATGTCTACGCCTGGCAACTGGCTGAACGATGCGGTGCCTCAAAACGGCTCGGAGGTAGTATTTCCGTCTGCTTCTGGCGAAATAGTGAACGACATAGATTCCTTCTCTCCCAAGTCTATCACCTTTGGAGCTGACGTTTCCGCAGGAATCAAAATTTCAGGAAACCCAATAACAGGGCTTTACGCCATTACGAACCTTGCCGCGTCCGTCAATCCAGAAATCGCATCGAGAGTCACTTTTGCAGAAGGAGTCGAAGCCGATCTCCTTACCGCCTGCGGAGCGAATTATCTGAAATTCACCGGCGGAATGACGGCGTACACGTTCAAGAAGCGCGGCGCGTCCGGCGATACCGGCAATATCCACATCGCGGGCCTCATCACCATTACGAAAAACCACTCCGACTGGGGCGGTTATAAAGAGATCGACCATTTCTTCATCCATGAATCGGGTTCTGTGCTGACCATTCCCAATTCGGTAGTCCAGGAAACTTCGCCGGTGAATTTCTCGATAGATGCGGGAACAACCGTTCGCATAACAGGCGACCTTGTTTCAAAGACCGAAGGGTTTGCATATTGGAATCAGGGGATGCTTGATGTTTCCGAGTGGGTTGTTAAAGACCGTACTGACGGCAATGTGCATTTTTCCCAATCTGCCTCAAGCGGATATATCAAAGCGTATGGAATCAAAGAAGCGACGGGCGGCCAGGCTGGATCTTTCGTGATTACGCCTACCGACAATCCATCCTACCAGGCGCACTGGATTATTGGCGCCGGAGGAATGGCGAGCGGATCCGATTTCATTACGCATGACAAATCAACCGGCGGCGAAGAGTTGAGAGTGCATATCTACGCATCGGACGATTTTGTAATTGGCGGAACAATAAAACTCGGGCACAAAGGCGACAGCACTTCAAGGTGGCCGATGCTTCACATCCATACCGAGGATCTTGACGGAAATCCGCATACGATCACTATGAGAGGAGGGTTCGTCAAAGGGAATACCGTCCATCCCTGCATGAGAATTTTCGGAAAAGGTACGTTCATTGACAGTGCTGGCGAACTGCTTCCCAAGGGGGTTGAAGTTCACGGAAGTGACGGCGTAGTGACATATTCCCTGCTGCCGGGGAGGCAGTCGGGAAACACTTTTTCGTTAAAATCCGGCACGATATTTAAAGTGCCCGCTTCCGGGAACGCTAAGCTCATATCCGCCTACATATCGGCGAATACTACACTCGCGTTCAATTTCACGGACGCATCGACGCCGCCGTGCATCGTTTTTTCGGGAACGCCCACATTTATAAACAATATCACGATTTCAGCCACGTCGGAAGTCATGCTTCCGCCCGAGGCGGAGTACAAGATTACTTCCGCCGCGAATATAACAGATCTTTCCAAATTCACGCTCGATGAAGAAACCGCGAAGTGGGCGACGCTGTCGCTTTCCGCCGACAAGAATCTTGTCTTGACGCGCAAGCCGTATTTCTTCATTAAGGTGAGATAGTCGCTAGTCGCTAGTCGATAGCGGTTAGCGGTTGGCAGTTGGTCGGCGGGGCGGCGTGTCCCCACGCCGCCGCTGCTTTTCTAACTCCAACTAATCTCTCCAACTTTATTAGGACTATTGACTTTTGAACATTTATTTTAGTATAATACCCTACGCTTGAATATGTGCATGCTTGACGAGATACGTGCGAAGCGGGAGGAGATATGCGCTATCGCAAGGAAGCACAAGGCAGAAAAGCTTTGGGTGTTCGGCTCCTGCGCCCGCAAAGAGGAGCGCCCCGACAGCGACGTGGATTTCCTTGTAAAGTTTTCGGATAGTGCCGAGTTCGGCTCGCAAGTTGCCCTTGGGGATGATTTTAATGCATATCTGGGGCGGAAGGTTGATGTTGTGTCAGACAGGGGTCTTAGTCCTTATATTGGCAAGTTTATTCGCAAGGATGCATTGCCGGTATGAAGATGGGAGATATGACGGACGGCATTTTCCTTATGCACATAGTCGATGCGTTGAAAGAGACCATCGAATTCACCGATGGTGTGGAGATGACTGAGTTTCTTGATTCCAAGCTTCTTGTTCGTGCGGTTATGTCAAGTTTTGAAATTGCTGGCGAAGCGACAAAGAATCTCACGATGAAATTTCGCGATGCCCACCCTGAAGTGAAATGGCGTGAGATGGCTGGTTTTAGAGATGTGCTGATACACGGCTATTAAAAACACTTTAGGCGGTCGATTGCAATTTGCTCTTGATTATGTTGCCTTTAGAATAATCATGGACGTCTTAGGAGAAGCATGATGTCAGAAAAGTATTCTATTGAACCAATCCTTGGGCGGAAGTGGGCGAACCATCTTTTGAGGTTCAGACCCCATTCCATCTAAAAGACAAGAAGTGGATTCCCGACATCTCCATGCTATTCAAGACTGGTTTTGATGATTACGAATTCGTTGAATCGTATGTTAAGGCAAACCCAGATGTTGAACGAAAGGCGATCAATCAAAAAATCAAGGCTTTGCAGCAGATTGTTCATCGGCAGCTGGGCGTGATCATGTTGGACGCCAATCTCGGCATCGACGAGGTGACCGAGATATTCGTCCGCATCAACTCGCAGGGCAAGGTCTTAAACGAAGCCGATTTCGCCTACACGCTTTATTTGCTGGTGAAGGAAAATTGCGAACAATGGGGAGTGAAGTCGTGAAATATTTTGCAGATATCCAGGCGGCAGAATTGGGTGACGCTTTTTGGAATATCAACCTGGTTCAGATGCTTGAGACAAGTTCAAATGCCCATCCAAGCTTCAACCTCTATTTGGCGGCACAGGTATTCTTCAACGACAAGTCGCTACTGTCCTCCACTCCAGTCTCCCAGTTGATCGACAATGGTGACATACACCATATTTTCCCGAAGGAATATCTCAAGAAGGCGGGCGTGCCAAAGTCGTTGTATAATCAGGTCGCGAACTACACATACCTTGAAACGCCCGTGAACATCTCAATCGGGAAATCAGCGCCGCGTGAATATTTCGGACGTGCGGCTTGTCAGTGTCAGACTGGCAATACGGAGGATGCGACCCGATTTCGACGCGTCGGCATTCCGCCCCGAAACGTGAGGCTTGGACGGCACGGGGCGGAATGGAATAGACCGCGAAATCGATGTCGCCACCTTCGTTTTTCCCGGAACTTCGGAGCGTAGCGGAGAAGTTAGCGAAACACCAGCCGCGAAAAGAGCTCCCCGCCCGCCCGGTAACTTCAGTCGATCCGCTATTGACTTGTTGCGCAATATTTAGTAAAATATGCGCCATTCGTCACCGGTGGGATACTCAAGCGGTCAACGAGGGCAGACTGTAAATCTGCTGGCTTACGCCTTCCAAGGTTCGAATCCTTGCCCCACCACCATTTCGCAGAATGAGTAAAAGACATATCATTGCCTTTGCTGTTTGCTCGCTGGTTTGCATGGCAAACGCGGCGTGGTATTGGCCATTCGGAAGCAACGAGAAGAAAGTCCCCAAGGTTTCGGAGCTTGTAGAGACGGCTTCGCGTCTCATCGACGAGGCGAACGATTTGGCAGACGAAAAGAAGGTCGACGAAGCCGTGGCGAAATACAAGGAGGCTCTTCAGGAGCTCGATCGCGTCGAAATCGAAAATCCCGAGCGCGCGGCCACGGGCGAATTCGCGACGCTCCGCAACAAGCGCGCGTATGTCAAATCGGCCATCGATTCGCTCATTTTCGCCCAGACGCGTGAAAACGCGAGGGCCATCACGGTTACAGACACTTCCGAGCTTGAAAAGAAGTACAAAGCCGAAAAATCCGGCGTAAAGCCCGATGCCGCGGCGAAGGCGGAGAAGAAGCCTGCGGAGCAGGTCAAAGCGTCTCCTAAGACAGGTTCGTCCAGGCGCGAAGCCATAACGCGGCTTGTCGCGAAAAATCCGCAAAACTACCGTGCCAGGCTCCTTCTCGCGGCAGAAGACATGCAGGACGGCGATTACCAGGCCGCGCTTCTTGCGATAGAAGATCTGCTCGCCGTCAAGCCCAACGACGCAGCGGCGCTCAATCTGAAAGCGGCCGTGGAGGCGAGGAAGGGCGACTATGCCGCGGCCGAGCGCGCTCTCGACGCCGCTGTGAAGTCGAACCCCCGTTCGACTGCCGCCTATTGCAACATGGCAAGGCTTTACCTCGTGACGCGCGGCGCCGCCGGGAAAGCCGCGGCGCGCAGATATTACGAAACGGCAAGGCGGTACGGGCTTGGCCGCGACGCGGCGCTGGAGGCTGCGCTGAAATGACATGCCGCTTTTTTTTCGCGCTTCTCGCGTCTGCCGCCTGCATCTCGGCCGCTGTCGCGGACGGAGCCAAAGAGAGGCCCGTGATTCCCGAAAACGTCACTGCGGCCGAGCTTGTGGAAACGTGCCGCAGATCGATACCCGCCGATGTCGAGATAGAAGGCCGCATAATCCTGCGCAGCCGCCGCGGCATGGTCCAGACCGAATATTCCTACAGGATGTCGAGGAAAAATTCCGAAACGGAGCTTTCGGTGTACGGCAAGGACGGCAAGAAAATCGATTTTCCGCGCGAGGGCAGGCTTCTCGGCACCGATGTAACCTGGAGCGACATTACGCTCGACTATCTCTGGTGGGACGATTTCTCGTTTGATTCCGAGCGGGAAAGCGAGAGCGTCCACGGCCAGAAATGCCGTGTCGTGCAGATGCGGTCCGGCAAAAGGCTCGTCCGCGTGTGGATCGACCGCAAAACCGGCGCTTTGATGCAGGCCGAGGAGTTCAGCGGCGGGAAGAGCGTGCGCAGGCTGTGGGGCACGCGCATAAAGAAATTTGGAGACAGGTGGGCGCCCAATGTTCTCGAGGTCGAGACGACAGGCTCCGGCCACCGCACGAAAATAACAGTGGAGAAGTTGAAATGAAAAAAGCAGTCAAACGGGCGTTGAAGGCCGTCGGGATCTTTCTGGCGTTTCTTTTGATTCTCGTTCTCGCTCTGCCGCTCTGGATAGGTCCTGTCGCGACCATGGCCGTAAACGGCATAGTGCCCGACAAGATAGACGCGCCGTTCGAGCTCGGCGAGTTCGGCCTCAACCAGTATTCGGGGCGCATCCATGTCGGTGCGCTTGAAATCGGCAATCCAGAAGGTTTCAAGAAGGAGAACTGTGTTGAACTGTCTCGTCTCGATGTCGACGTGGCGATGACGAGCGTCATGTCCGACACGATCCGCATCGAGGAGATCGTGGTCGACGGGCTGACGGTTTCGACAGATGTCAAAGGGTCTAATTTCAAGAAGATCGCCGAGAACGCTTCCGGAGAGGAGAGCGCGAAGAGCGATGCCGCCGCGGAACGGCAGAAGCCGGAGGAGAAAGACGGCGCAGAGGGCGGCAAAAAGGTCGTGATCGACGTTCTCAGGCTCAAAAACATCAGAATCAATATCGGGAAAGTGCCCGTTCTCGTGCCCGACATGGAAATCAAAGGCCTTGGCGCGGACAACGGCGAAGGCGTAACTTTCACCGAGGCCTGGCAGACAGTCCTTGCGAAGGTCCTCTCCGGCGCAGGCGCGATAGTCGGCGCAGTGGGCGATATCGGCAAGGGCGCGGCGAAGCTTGGCGTAGATGCCACCGGCGCCGCGGCGGGTGTCGTGTCCGGCGCTGGATCGACGGCGGCCTCCGCCGTGGGCGATGCCGCCTCCGTTACCGCGGACGCGGTGAAGGGGCTCGGTTCTACGACTGCGGGCGCCGTGAACGATATCGGAAGCGCGGTGAAGGATGTGCGCGGCGCCGTGAAAGACGCCGGCAAGGCCATCAAGCATGCGTTCAAGAAGAAAAAATGAGATTTTTCAGTAAAACGGCGGACAAATACCAATAAAGCACCATGGAAAGAAGAACAGCAAAGAACAAAGACCGCAGGGTCGAGATGTCGGTAGAGGGGCTCAAGGAGGATTTCGCCTGGCATCTCAGGTATTCTCTGGCAAAAAACGAAAAGCACGCCACCGAGCGCGACAAATACACCGCTTTCGCAAACGCCGTCCGCGACAGGATCGTCGAAAGGTGGATGAACACGCAGGAGGAATACAGGCTTCAGAACACGAGAAGGGTCTATTATCTTTCGCTCGAATTCCTCATGGGGCGGCTTCTCGGCAACAACGTCATAAACCTCAAGGCCGACCAGCTCTGCCGCGACGCGCTTAAAGATTACGGCATCGACTGGAACGATCTGCGCGACTACGAAACAGACGCGGGCCTCGGCAATGGCGGTCTCGGGCGTCTCGCCGCGTGCTATCTCGATTCGATGTCGACTCTCGATCTCGCGGGCATGGGCTACGGGCTCAGATACGACTACGGCATATTCAGGCAGAAGATCGTCGACGGCAACCAGGTGGAAGAGCCGGACGCATGGCTCAAAAACGGCTATCCGTGGGAGATGGCCCGTCCCGAATACGCGCAGATCGTCCATTTCGGCGGGCATGTCGAATGCGCGACGATCAAAGGCCGCCAGCAGTGGAGATGGGTGGCGGCGGAGCAGGTGCAGGGCCTTCCGTACGACCTGCCGATCGTCGGCTACAGGGATGCGGTGAACACTCTGCGCCTCTGGAGCGCGCGCGCTGTCGACGAGTTCGATCTGGCCGACTTCAACAAGGGCGACTACGTCAATGCCGTCGAGACGAAGGTTCTCGCCGAGAACCTCACGAAAGTGCTCTATCCCAACGACAACACGATGGCCGGCAAGGAGCTCAGGCTCAGGCAGCAGTATTTCTTCGTGGCGTGTTCGCTCAAAGACATCCTCCGCCGCTTCCGCGAGACGAATTCCGACTGGAACAACCTTCCCGACAAGGTGTTCATCCATCTCAACGAGACCCATCCGGCTCTCGTCATCCCCGAACTCATGCGCATACTCGTCGACCACGAGGACATGGACTGGGACAAGGCGTGGGATCTCACGCGCCGCAGCGTCGGCTACACCAACCACACCATTCTCCCCGAAGCGCTCGAAAAATGGCCTGTCGCGATGATGGAGCGGCTCCTTCCGCGCCATCTCCAGATCATATACGAAATCAACGGCCGCTTTCTCCGTCAGATATCCGCCATGTATCCCGGCGATGTCAGGCGTCTGCAGAGGATGTCGCTCATCGACGAGAACGGCGAACGCTACGTGCGCATGGCGAACCTCTGCCTCGTGGCGAGCTCGAGCGTGAACGGCGTGGCTTCTCTCCACACGCGGATTCTCAAAGAGTCGCTTTTCAAGGATTTCTGCGAGATGTGGCCCGAGAAGTTCCTCAACGTCACAAACGGCATCACGCCCCGCCGCTGGCTTCTCAAGGCCAATCCTGCGCTGGCGCAGCTCGTCACGGAGACGATCGGAGAAGGGTGGGTGACCGATCTTTCCATGCTCAGGAAACTCGAAAAGGAGAAGGGAAATCCGGCATTCCTCGATGCGCTCGCGAAGATCAAGCGCTCCAACAAGGGGCAGCTTTCCAACTGGGCGATGAAGAATCTCGGGGTGAAACTCGACCCTGCGGCGATTTTCGACGTGCAGGTCAAGCGTCTCCACGAGTACAAGCGCCAGCTCCTGCTCGTTCTCTACATCATAATGCTCTACAATCGTCTTGTCGGCGATTCGAGTTTCGCCCCCGTGCCGAGAAGTTTCATTTTCGCGGCAAAGGCGGCTCCCGGGTACTACATGGCCAAGCTCATCATCCGTCTCATACACGGCGTGGCGGCGGTGGTCAACTCCAATCCCAGGACGAGAGATTTCCTCTCCGTCGCGTTTCTTCCCGACTACCGCGTGTCTCTCGCCGAGAAGATCATGCCGGCTGCGGAGGTCTCCGAGCAGATTTCGCTTGCGGGCATGGAGGCGTCGGGCACGGGCAACATGAAGTTCATGGTGAACGGCGCCCTCACGCTCGGCACTTACGACGGAGCGAACGTCGAGATAAACGAAGAGGTCGGCGACGACAACATGTTCCTTTTCGGCATGCGCACCGAAGATGTGGCGGCACGCAGGCCTTCGTACGTCTCGAAGGACATCTACCGGAAAGATCCCGAGATCAAGGCCGCGCTCGACATGATCCGCTCGAACGTGTTCTCGATTCTCGAGCCGGGGCTTTTCGATCCCATCCTGCGCTCGCTTCTCGACTACAACGACTACTACATGCTTCTCGCCGATCTCAGGAGCTACTGCGATGCGCAGGAGCGCGTCGATGCGACATACCGCGACGCGAAGAAGTGGAATGCCATGTCTCTCGTCAACATAGCGAGAAGCGGCAGATTCTCTTCCGACCGCGCCATTCTCGAGTACGCGAAGAACATCTGGCACGTTGAACCCGTAAAATTCGGCTGACCTCCGTGGCAAATCTCGCCCAGTTGAGGATTCTGGAGACGGTCAGCGGGTTTCTTCCCGTCGACAAGCCCAGAGGGATAGCCTTCTCCACGGTGTTGAAGGCGGTGAAGCGCAAGTTCAACCTCGTGAAAGCGGGGCATTGCGGAGCGCTCGACGCCTATGCGTCAGGTCTTCTGGTGCTTGCAATAGGCGATGCCAACAAATTCGCCGCCGATCTCATGGGGGCCGACCGCCGGTATGAAGGCACGGCTCTCGTCGGGCGCAGAACCGACACCGGCGACGTCTACGGCAACGTTCTTGCCGAAACGCCGTTCGGCGGCGGCGCGGCCGAAATCGAAAAGGCGATGGCGGAACTGAAGGGCGATGTTTTCCAGACCGAACCTTCGGCGTGCGCCGTCCGCCGCGAGGGCTCGGCGGCGTACGAAACCGTGTCCACCGGAGAACACAAGCCGTTCCTTGCGCACGTGTATTCGTTCAGGGCGGTTTCGCTCGCTCCGGCCGAAGGCTCTCTCAAAAGGCTTTCGTTCACGCTTTCCGGCACCAAGGGGCTTCTGCCACGCGCGCTCGTCTCGGACATGGGCGACATTCTCGGCGTCGGGGCTTCGCTCGAGACGCTGCGTCGCACGGCGGTGGGGCCTCTCGACGTTTCAGCGGCCGTGCCTTTCGAAAAAGTGCTCGAAACGGACGCTTCTTCGTTTCCGTCGCTCGTTCTTCCTCATATGAAGGTGCTTGGATGAAGGAGATTCTTGCCGTTGGTTTTTTCGACGGCGTCCATCTCGGGCATCGTGCGCTTCTCGAAGGGGCGACGGCGGCGTTCACGTTTCTCAACCATCCTTCGAGCGTCCTTTCTCCCGGTGCGGCCAAGACGCTTCTCATGGACGCCGATTCGCGCATCGCGGCGATAAAAGCGTGCGGCGTGCGGAAAGTGTGGGCCGTTCCTTTCACCGGCGCGATCGCCTCCATGCCTCCGGAAGACTTCCTCTCGGGGACGATAGAAGGCTTTCCTCTGCGCGCGGCGGACATAAGGCTCGTGAGGTGCGGGGCGGACTGGAGATTCGGGCGCGGCGCGGCGGGCGACGCCGCGCTTCTGCGGCGTTTCGGCGTCGAGACGCAATGCGTCCCGTATGTCTTCTGGAACGGCGAACGCATATCGTCGAGCCGCATACGCGCTTCGCTCGCGGAAGGCGATGTGAAGGCGGCGGAGGCGATGCTCGGCAGGCCGTGGACGCTCGGCGGAAAGGTTGTGCGCGGCAAAGGCATGGGGGCGGGCATTGGCTGCCCAACCGTGAACGTCGAGCCGTCTTTCGACGCCCCGCTGCGCCGCGGAGCGTATGTCGTCGAGATGTGCGGCGAGCGCGCCGTGGCGAATTTCGGCGTTGCGCCCACTTTCGGCGAGAAGGCGTGGAGGAAGCCGGTGCTCGAGGTTCATTTTCTTTCGCAGGGCGCGGAGCTGCCCGGGCCGTCCGATCGTGTCGAGGCGCGGTTCGTCCGTTTCATCCGTCCAGAGATGAAATTCGCTTCGCCGGAGGCGCTCGCCCGCCGGATCGCGGAAGACGCGGCGGCGGCGTCAAGTTGAAAAACTGTGCAAGTTGTGATAAAATACGCCATATGATTACTGTCGGCATAATAGGATGCGGCTTCATAGGAAGCGCTCTCAAGATCTGGCTTGAGGAAAACAACAGCGATGTCAAGATACTCGTAAGCGACCCTCCCAAGGGGATGAACGACGACATTTCATCTGCTGACGTGTATTTTCTGCAGATACACGTGCCCACCGAGGATGACGGGACGCAGGATCTCACGCTCATGAAAAAGCTTATTTCGGCTCTTCCCGACAAGCCTGTTTTCGTGCGCACCACGATTCTTCCCGGCACGAGCGCCATGCTTTCGAAAGAAACGGGGCGCAGAGTGTATTTCATGCCGGAGTTTCTCACCGAACGCACCCACATCGAGGATTTCAGGCGCCAGCCGATGGTGTTCACGGGAGAGGTGGACCTGCTTTCGCGCATTTTCAAGGGCAAGCGTTTTGTCAGAATGTCGTCTCTCGAAGCGGAGATAACGAAATACGCCCACAACGTCTTCGGCGCATACAAGGTCACGTATTTCAACGCCGTGTACGACTACTGCCGCCGCATGGGGGCCGACTGGGCCAACGTCCATTCGGGCATGCTGCTTTCGGGCTACATCAACGACACCCATACGTTCGTGCCGGGGCCCGACGGAAAGTTCGGCTACGGCGGAAAATGCTTCCCCAAGGACGTGAACGCTTTTGCGAAGCTTACCGACGGCACCCCTCTCGGGCGTCTGCTCGCGCCGCTCCACGAGCTCAACGTCGCGTTCCGCGGGACGGAGGAGCGTATTTGACAAGAAACCTCCGGCGAGGCGCCGGGGGAAAAATTACCGGGAAAAATCGATATGATAGACATCAGGAAAATAAGGGAAGACTTCGAGGACACGGCCGCCGCGCTCGCGCGGCGCGGCGTCGAGAAGGAAAAAGTCGCCGCCGCGAAGGCGCTCGACGAAAAACGCCGCGCTCTCGTCGGAGAGACGGAGACGCTCAAGGCCAGGCGCAACGCCGCTTCGAAGGACATCGGCCGCATAGCGAAGGAAGGCGGCGACATCGCCGCCGCGAAGGAGGAGATGCGCAAGGTCGGCGACAGGATCGCCGAGATAGACCGCGAACTCGCAGAGGTGGAACATGGTTTGAGAGATGCTCTTCTTTCCATTCCCAACATTCCCGCGCCCGAAATTCCGACGGGCATGGATTCCTCGGCGAATGTCGTCGTGCGCACTGTCGGCGAATGGAAGGATCCTTCCTTCGAGATTCTCGACCACATCAAGATCGGCGCGAAGCTCGGCATTTTCGATTTTCCGCGCGGAGTGAAACTCACGGGGACGGGCTTCCCGATCATCCTCGGCAAGGGCGCGAAGCTCCAGCGGGCGCTCATACAGTACATGCTCGACGTCCATTGCGACAGGCAGGGCTACACGGAAATGCTCCCGCCTTTCGTCGTCAACACCGAGTCGATGACAGGCACCGGGCAGCTGCCGAAATTCGCCGAAGATCTCTATCATTGCGAGATCGACGATTTCTGGCTCATCCCGACGGCCGAGGTGCCCGTCACCAATTTCCACCGCGACGACATTCTCGCGGCGAAAGATCTGCCGGTGAAACTGACGGCCTACACGCCGTGCTTCCGCCGCGAGGCCGGCAGCGCCGGAAAGATGACGCGCGGCATGCTGCGCGTGCACCAGTTCGACAAGGTGGAGATGGTCAATTTCGTTCATCCCGACAAGTCGTTCGAACAGCTTGAAACGCTCGTCGGAGAGGCAGAGGACATACTCAAGAGCCTCGGGCTCCATTACAGGGTTCTCCAGCTCTGCTCCGGCGACATGGGCTTTTCCGCGGCGAAATGCTACGATCTCGAGCTTTGGGCGCCGGCGGAGAAGCAGTGGCTCGAGGTCTCGTCGTGCTCGTGCTTCACCGACTATCAGGCGCGCCGTCTCAACTGCCGCTTCCGCGACACCGACGGCAAAACGAAACTCGTCCACACTCTCAACGGATCGGGCGTGGCTCTGCCGCGTCTCGTCGTGGCTCTTCTCGAACAGTGCCAGAACGCCGACGGCTCCGTCACGGTGCCTGAAGTTCTTCGGCCGTACATGGGCGGAATCGAAAAACTCGAACCGTCGGAGGGAACATGAGAACATCGTCGATAGAGCGCGTGACGAAAGAGACGTCGATCCGTCTGAGGCTCGATCTCGACGGATCCGGCAAAGGAAGCATCTCGACCGGCATCGGCTTTTTCGACCACATGCTCGAGCTTCTCAAGAAGCACGCGCTCATCGATCTCGACATCGACGCCAAGGGCGACATCGATGTCGACTACCACCACACGGTTGAGGATGTCGGGCTGGTGTTCGGCAAGGCTCTCGACGAGGCTCTCGGGGACAGGCGCGCCATACGCCGCTACGGTTTCGCGTCCGTGCCGATGGACGAGGCGCTGTGCGAGACGTCGCTCGATCTCGGCGGCAGGCCGTATATCGTTTTCCAGTGCCCGATGAAACACGCCTCGGTGCGCGATTTCGAAGTGAAGCTTCTTGAAGAGTTTTTCCGCGCCGTTTCCGTCGAAGGCCGTCTCAACGTGCATCTTCGCGAGATATACGGCGACGAGGCGCATCATGTCTGCGAGGGCGTTTTCAAATCGTTCGCGCGGGCTTTGAGGGCCGCGGCGGAACACGATCCGCGCGAAAGCGGGGTGCCTTCGTCGAAAGGAGTTATCTGATTCGCATGACAGTCATTCCCGCCATAGATCTCAAGAACGGCCGTTGCGTGCGTCTCAGGCAGGGCCGTGCCGACGACGAGACGGTGTATTCCGACAGCCCCGCCGACCAGGCGCGCGACTGGCGCGCCCAGGGGGCGGAGGAGCTTCACGTAGTCGATCTCGACGGGGCTTTCGCCGGCGAGATGCGCCATGCCGGGACGATACGCGAGGTGATCGCGGCGTTCGGCGGCGCGGTGGAGGTCGGCGGCGGCATCAGGACGATGGAGGCGGTCGAGGCCGTGCTTGCGGCGGGAGCCGCCCGTGCGATCATTGGTTCGGCGGCGCTCGAAGATCCGGAATTTCTCGTTTCGGCGGTGGAGATGTTCGGCGAGAAGATAGCGGTCGGCATCGATGCGCGCGACGGTTTCGTGCAGACGAAAGGCTGGGTGGAAACTTCCGCGGTGAAAGCGGTGGAGCTCGCGTCCGCGGTGTCTAAAGCCGGCGTGAAGACGATAATCTACACCGATACCGCGACGGACGGCATGCTCGCAGGCCCCAATCTTTCGCAGATGGCCGCGATCTGCGACGCCGCGCCGGGATGCGCGATAACGGCTTCGGGCGGAATAAGTTCGCCTTACGACATCGAAAATCTCAAGGCTCTCGGCAGGGGCAACCTCCGTGCGGCGATAGTCGGCAAGGCGCTCTACGAGGGCAAGACTTCTCTCCGCGAACTCAACGCGGCCGCTTTTTGAGCGCGGCGTTTCCTTGCGGGGGAGACATGAAAATCCATTTCACGGGAATAGGCGGCGTGGGAATGGCGGCGCTCGCCGTCCTTGCCAAGAACCGCGGACATGATGTCGACGGATGCGATCTCAAGCCTTCGGCGAGGACTGCGTGGCTCGAGTCGCAGGGTATACGCGTTTCGTTCGGGCACGATCCTGCCCATGTCGCGGAGGCGGACATGGTCGTGGCGACGGCCGCGCTCGCCCGCGACAATCCTGAAACGGCCGCCGCTCGCGGCGTTCTCGTGCGGCGCGGCGAAGCGCTCGCGGACATAGTTTCGTCGTGCGATTCGATCGCCGTCGCAGGCACGCACGGCAAGACGACGACATCCGTTTTCACCGCAAAGCTTCTAATCGCCCTCGGCGAGAGCGTGGAATGGGCGATCGGAGGGGAGTGCGGAGATTTTCCGGTGGCCGGGAAACGCGAAGGGCGCGGGACGAGCGTGCTCGTTGTCGAGGCCGACGAATCGGACGGCACGCTCGCGCTTTATTCGCCGTCGATTCTCGTCGTCACCAACTGCGAATACGACCATCCCGACCATTTCAAAACTCCTGCCGCCTATTTCGAATGCTTCGACACGGCGCGCGGCAGGGCGAAGCGCGTGATAGAATCGGGCGCTCTCGGCGACTTTCCTCCCGAGATGCTTTCCGTGTGCGCCGATGCGGTTGCATCGCTCGCGCCGCACAACAGGCTGAATGCGCGAGCCGCCGTCGAAGCGGCGCTTCTGCGCGGACACTCGCCCGCTGAAATCGCGGCCGTTTTCCCGAAGGCGGTTTCGTCCCTTCCAGACAGGCGCTTCGAGCCTGTGGCGCCGGGTGTGTACACCGATTACGCCCATCATCCCTCGGAGATACGCTGCGCCGTGGCCATGGCCCGTGAATGCGCGCGCGGCGGCAGGTTGCGCATATTGTTCCAGCCTCACCGCTATTCCCGGACGAAAGCGCTTCTCGGAGATTTTCCGGCCGCGTTCGCACAGGCCGACGAGGTGGTACTGTGCCCTACGTACGCCGCGTTCGAGAAACCGGTCGAAGGCGGCGGCGTCTGCGATCTCTACGCCGCATGCCGCGAATATTCCGGCAAAAACGGCGGCCCGGAGTTTCTGCTTGCGAGAAATCTCGACGAGGCATGGACGCATGCGCGTCTTTCCTCCGCCAGGAACGACATAGTGCTGCTTCTCGGCGCGGGCGACATAATTTCTCTCGCCGCGCGTGCGAAGGAGGATGCCGCAAGAGCGCGCTCGGCGCACGAGTGGACTCCGCTCGCCGGATTTTCGTTTTTCAGGACTGGAGGGCGCAGCGCCGGAGGAGGGGCCGTTCATACGGCAGGCATGGGGTCGAACCTCTGGATCAGCGACCTTGCCACAGACGACGTCTACAAGCGTTCTGCCGCGCCGGCGGCGCGCGCGGGATCGTCGCTCGGCATACCGTGGATGGCTGGAGTCCCCGGAAGCGTCGGGGGGTGGGTGAAAATGAACGCCGGCGCGTTCGGACATTCCGTAAGCGAGGTGGTGTCGCGGGTGAAGGCGTCCGGCAGGTGGATCGGGCGCGACGAATGCGGCTTCGGCTACAGGACGAGCGCGATAGCGGGCGAGATAGAGGATGTGGAGTTCGACGAAGCGGCGCTCGCGAAAGCGCGGTCCGAGGGGAATGCGGGAGAATATCTTTCGCGCAGAAAGAAGTTCCCCGCGAGATGCTGCGGCAGCGTTTTCAAAAATCCGGCAGGGGGGAAGACGGCGGGCGAGCTTCTCGAAGCGGCAGGAGCGAAGGGGATGCGCGTCGGCGGGGCGTACGTCTGGGAAGGACATGCCAACGTCATCGCGGCCGGAGACGGCGCGAATTCGAGCGACATCCTTGCGCTCGTCTGGATTTTGCGCGAGAAGGTGCGCTTCCGCTTCGGCGTTTCGCTCGAGCCTGAGGTGAGCGGCCTTTTCTTAGACGGAGAATGATGCGCGATGGAGTGGAGGATACATGTCAAAGAGGTCACGGCCTCGACAAACGAAGATGCTCTCGGCGGGGCCCACGGCGATGTCTTTGCCGCGCGTCTGCAGACGGCGGGGCGAGGCCGCGGGGCCCATACATGGGAAGGATCCTCGGGCAAGTCTCTTGCAATGTCGGCGGTACTTTGCGTTTCCTGCGTTCCGCCGGCGTATGCGGCGACTCTTCCGCTCGTCGCCGGGCTTGCCGTTCTCGAAGCTCTGCGCAAGGCGGCCGGGAGATCTCTGCCGGAGGCGGGCGTCAAGTGGCCTAACGACGTGCTTGTCGCAGGGAAGAAGATCGCCGGCATCCTCTGCAGGCGCGACGGCGACAATGTGATAGTAGGCATAGGCGTCAACGTGAAAAAACAGGATTTTTCCGGCGATGTCGCGCAACGGGCCGTTTCGCTCGAGGAGGCTGGCGTAGATGTTTCGGTCGACGGGTTTCGCGATATCGTCCTCGGGTGTCTGCGGGAGCTGTACGGCGAATGGATCGAGCGAGGCTCTTCGCTTGACGGCGGAGAAGGATCGTCGAAGATGCCGGAAAGCATCTTTTTGAAGCTTCGTGCGGCGGATCTGCTTAAAAACAGGCGAGTGAGACTGATGCGGCTTGACGGCGATCCGCAGCCGCTGGAGGGGGATTGCGGAGGAATAGCGCCTGACGGGTCGCTTCTTGTCGCAGGCGAGCGCGTCTGGGCCGGCGAAGCGGTCGCGTGCGACAATTTCTGCCCGGTTTCGTTTTCGTTTGGATTCCCTGCGGAATTTTGATATAATACAACAGATTCGCAGAATGCAGATTGCAACCGGTGTGCCGATGGAAAAACCGGAGGGATAAAAGGAGAAAATGAAGATGAACGGGACAAAAAGCGGGACCGGGGAAAACGGCGTTTCCGGGCATGGCGCGCCTGCAATGGCGCAAAAAGGGAGATCGAAGTTTTGATGAGGAAAACAAGGGTGTTGGCCGTAAAATCTCTTGAGCCGGGCGAAGATGCCGATGTTTCGTTCGTGCCGCCCGCGCTCAGGCGCAGGCTTTCTCCGCTC
>JAFWBO010000008.1 GCA_017507065.1 Kiritimatiellia bacterium
CCTTGGTGATCTGCGGGGAGCCGAACTTCTTGTCGAGGATCACGTTGCGGCCGGAGGGGCCGAGCGTGGAGGTGACCGCCGCGCTGAGCTTCTCAACACCGGCGAGAATCTTCTGACGCGCTTCGGCGTCAAACTTGATCTGCTTTGCCATAACTGTAATAACCTTTCTTATTGTGGGGGTCCGGGGGAGTCTGGACTACCCCGTCCATTGCCATTACTTCTCGAGAACGCCGAGGAGGTCTTCCTCGCGGACGAGCTGGAGCTTCTTGTCGCCCAGCTTGACTTCCGTGCCGCCGTACTTCGGGAGGAGAACAGTGTCGCCAACCTTGACGTCGAAAGCGATTTCCTTGCCGTCCTTGTCGGTCTTCTTGCCGACGGCGATGACCTTGCCCTGCATGGGCTTTTCCTTAGCAGCGTCAGGAATGATGATTCCGCCGACAGTCTGCTCCTTCTCTTCAATCGGTTCGACGAGAACGCGATCACCAAGGGGTCTGATCTTCATGTTTTGGTTTCCTTTTTGGTTTTGGTTTAAAGCTTTTTGTTTTAGATATGAGAGATGGGATGTGGGACCTCATCTCTCATATCTCATCTCTCATTACTTCATCGTGAAGTCGGCGTCGACCACATCGTCTCCACCCTTCTTGCCTTCGTCCTTCGGAGGCTCCTGGGCTGCACCGGCTGCACCTGCCGCGGCATCGGCGCCGGGAGCGCCAGCCTGCTGCGCGGAGGCGTACATCTCCTGCGCGATCGGCTCCATGGCCTTCATGAGGGCTTCCTGCTTCGCCTTGATCGTCTCGATCGGCGTGGAAGCGTTCTTGAGGGCTTCCTGGAGATCCTTGAGAGCGGCCTCGACCGGAGCCTTCTTGTCGGCGGCGATCTTGTCGCCCGTGTCCTTCAGGGTCTTCTCGACCTGGAACGCCAAGCCGTCGGCCTTGTTGCGGGCCTCGACCTCCTCGTGGCGCTTCTCGTCCTCGGCGGCGTGGGCCTCGGCATCCTTGCGCATGCGCTCGATCTCTTCCTTGGAGAGACCGCCCGCCGCGGTGATGGTGATCTTCTGCTCCTTCTGCGTGCCGAGATCTTTGGCCGACACGTTGAGAATGCCGTTTGCGTCGATGTCGAACGTCCCCTCGATCTGCGGGACGCCGCGCGGCGCCGGAGGAATGCCGTCGAGGTTGAAGTTGCCGAGCGATTTGTTGTCGCGCGCCATCTTGCGGTCGCCCTGGAATATGGCGATCGTCACGGCCGGCTGGTTGTCGGCCGCAGTCGAGAACACCTGGCTCTTCTTCGTGGGAATCGTGGTGTTGCGCTCGATGAGAGGCGTCATCACGCCGCCGAGAGTTTCGATGCCGAGCGTGAGAGGCGTCACGTCGAGAAGGAGCACGTCCTTCACTTCGCCCTTCAGGATGCCGCCCTGTATGGCCGCGCCCATCGCGACGACTTCGTCGGGATTTACGCCCTTGTGCGGCTCCTTGCCAAAGAGGCTCTTCGCCTTCTCCTGAAGAAGCGGCATCCTCGTCTGTCCGCCGACGAGAACCACCTCGTCGACGCTCGAAAGCTCCGCGTCGGACATGCACTTGCGGCACGGCTCGGCCGTGCGGTTCACGAGATCCATCGTGAGCGTCTCGAGTTTCGGACGCGTGAGGGTGGCGGTGAGGTGCTTCGGCCCCGTGGCATCCGCCGTGATGAACGGCAGGTTGATATCGTAGGTCGTCGCGCTGGAAAGCGCGCACTTCGCCTTCTCGGCCTCTTCTTTGAGACGCTGGAGGGCCATCATGTCGTTCGAAAGATCGATGCCCTGCGCGGCCTTGAAGTCTTCGATGAGCCACTTCATGATGGCCTGGTCGAGGTCGTCGCCGCCGAGATGCGTGTCGCCGTTGGTGGCCTTCACTTCGAACACGCCGTCGCCGATGTCGAGGACGGATATATCGAACGTGCCGCCGCCGAAGTCGTAGACGGCGATCTTCTCGTTTTTCTTCTTGTCGAGCCCGTATGCGAGCGACGCGGCCGTCGGCTCGTTGACGATGCGCTTGACGTCGAGCCCGGCGATCTTGCCGGCATCCTTCGTCGCCTGGCGCTGCTGGTCGTTGAAGTACGCAGGAACGGTGATGACCGCCTCGGTGATCTTCTCGCCGAGGAACGCTTCCGCATCCTCTTTGAGCTTGCGGAGAATCATCGCCGAGATTTCCTGCGCGGTGTATACCTTGTCGTTGACCTTGACGGCAGCATCGCCGTTGGGGGCCGCAACCACCTCGTAGGGGACCATCTTGATTTCATCGGTCATCTCGTCGAACCTGCGGCCGATAAACCGCTTGATCGAATAGATGGTGGATTTCGGGTTGGTTACGGCCTGACGCTTGGCCGCCTGCCCTACAAGAGTTTCGCCCGATTTCGTAAAAGCCACGATAGAAGGCGTGGTTCTCGCCCCTTCCTTGTTGGGAATGACCGTCGCTTCGCCGCCTTCCATCACGGCCATGCAGCTGTTGGTCGTTCCAAGATCGATACCTAATACTTTAGCCATTTTCTTCTTCCTTTCGTTGATTTCATCAGGCCGCCTGCTTCAGACCCGCTTTCGGCAGCCATTGCATGCAGTCGCCCCTTATGTAGCAAGTTGCGTGCCAACATGAAAAACCTCTGCCTTTTCGCGCCGCTGTCCCGTTTTCTGTCTCACTCATACCGTTTTTCTGCGACAGGTGCGCCATTTTGTCTCATTAATTCTCAATTCAAGCCACTTTTGCCCGGATTCCCCCTTTTGAGAATTTTCCGCATTGAATTCTTGCTTTTATCTTCTATATCGGGAATAAAGGGTTTGATCGGTTGCACGATTGCTGTTTGGAAACGGCCCGAGATGAAAATATGAATCGCCCCTTGCAAGAAATGAAAGAAAGCGGATAAAAACAAATGCGCCGCTCCGAAACAATTCGAAACGGCGATTTGCATCCTTGCTTGACGATAAGCGCGCGCTACCGCCGCAACTGGTCGGACTGGCGGGGATCGGACCCGCGACCCCAACATTAAAAGTGTCGTGCTCTACCAACTGAGCTACAGTCCGCCTACCTTCAGTCAAGAAGTCGGCGCATATTATATCATTTTTTTGCGCTGTTGTGTGCGATTATTTAACAAATAAAAAAATCGGCTTTTCTCATTTCCGCACGATTTCGTAGAGTTCGCCGTCGAAACGCGCGGGCAGCACGGCTTCGAAGCCGTCGAGCGCGAGCTCCCGCCCGGTCATTTCCGCTACTTTTTCGCCTTTCGCCCCCTTCAGGACGGCGTATGTCGCTTCGGGGTCGAGGCCGCGCACGGCGACGCTGCGCGACCGGCCCGGAGCGTCGCGGCGGAAGACGCCCACGAGCCCGCCGCTCTTCGTTTCCGTGTTGATGCGGGCAAAACCGTCCCACGCGCCTTCCTGCGGCTCGCCGAATCCGGGCAGATCCTGCCGGAACGACATGTACGAGTGCCGCGCCTCGAGCGCTTTGAGCCATGTCGCCCATTCTCTGTATTCCGCCCTCTCCCCCGGCGAGAGCCTGCGCGGATCGCCCAGCATGATCGGGAGCGTCCCCGCGAGCGATTTGAAATCGAGCATGTGGCGGCGGCCGTCCATGAAGAGATTGCCTATGACGAGCGACGACGCCGGCAGCGCGGGCGTGCGCCCCCATGCGAGGCTGCGAACGTAGAGCCTGCCGTCGTCCCTCGACAGCCGCGACTTGATGTTGGCCAGCCAGTTGCCCTCGGCGTG
The DNA here is from genome assembly GCA_017507065.1 of Kiritimatiellia bacterium. Lineage (GTDB taxonomy): Bacteria > Verrucomicrobiota > Kiritimatiellia > RFP12 > UBA1067 > UBA1067. The sequence continues at coordinate 3,734 of JAFWBO010000008.1, forward strand.
TTTCGCGATGCCGTAGTCCATTAGGAACATCTTGCCCGCGGTCTCGAACGTGCAGTCGATGAAAAGATCCGGCGCGGCCTCGTGCAGTTCGTCGAAGAGTTTCATGCAGCTCGCGTATATCTCCTCGAACGAATCGTCGCGGCCGGCATGGCCGGGATGGTCTGTCGCGTAGCAGCCGGTGTGGCTGTCGTCGTAGATGTAGGCGCTCGTGGCGATTGCGAGGTCGAGTTTGACGTAGGCGAGGCCGTGGTCTTTCACGAGTGAGAGGATTTTGTCGCGGATGTATTCGCGCCACGGCGTGGCCATGCAGGCCGTGCGCTCGCCGCTCGACCTGCCCTGCTCGATATTGTGGAGATCGGTGGTGTTGCCGTCCTTGTCTTTCGCGAACCACTCTGGATGCTCGATGCGCGGCCTGGACGACGCGCTCGCCCAGGCGAGCGAAAGCCACAGCCCCGGCCGCATGCCTTTCGACTTGATGTAGTCGAAGACCGGCTTGAGCCCGCCGGGGAATTTGTTCACGTCCACCGCCCAGTCGCCGCGGCCGAATTTCCCGTCGGAGACGTTCATCTGCCAGCCGTCGTCGATGACGAATTCTTCGACGCCGCATTCCGCCGCCGCATCGACGAGTTCGCGGATCAGCTTGGCGTCGACGCGCGTCTTGAACGGCTCCCACGTATTATAGACGAACATCGGCTTCGACGGTATGCGCTCCACTCTCACGCCCATGTACTTGCGCACATAATCGGAAACGGCTCCCTCGACAACGCGCATGGGATCGGGGCAGTTGACGTATGGCGCCGTGAAGACGGGCATCGAAGTCCAGCTCTCGCCGGGGCGGAGGCGCTTCGCGAAGGGGTACCTATCGCCTTTGTGCGGCGTGCCGGAAACGATGAAATCGCCGAGTTCGAACACCGTCGTGCGCTTCATCGTCGCGACGCCCTCGTTGCCGATGGCGATCCCGCGCCTGGCGGAATAGTCGTGGACGACGACGAGCGGGTCGTTCCAGTCGCCGATATAGACGCTTCCCTCCTCGCGGTAGCGGGCGAAACGCCGCATGACGCGCGATTTCTCGCAGTTCATCGCGACCTGCCGGAACGTCTCCACGTCGACATCCGTGACGAAAAATTCCTTGTCGCTTCTGTTGGCGACCGAGAGCGTCTTGCGCACGAGCGCGATGTCGGGGTACGTGGTGTAGGCAAGTTCTATGCCGACAGCGCCGTCGGAGGAGACGGCGCTCACTTTCACCGTGCGCGAGCCGTCCGCGGCCTTGCCGTCCGAGACTTTCACATCCTTCCAGACCGACCAGCCGGCGTACATCTTTCCGTCTGCGCGGAACGCGAATTCCGGCGAGCCCCTGCGCATGAATTCCGCTCCGCGCACTCTGTAGGACAAACCGAGGATATGCCCCCTGCGCGTATCGAGGCTGCGCTCCACCGGCCCGGATGCGACCTGGACGGCCGCGCCGGACATTCCGGCAAGGCATGCCGCAGCCGCGAGAACATGCGTTATGAACGTCTTCATCGTTTCAGTCTCCTTTCTTTGTTCAATCTTGGCGCCGGAGAACGCCGGCGGCGTTTCGTCTTTGAGTTCTACCGTCGCTCCCGACGGCCGCCAAGCCCGGCAAGGCCTGCGTGAAAATTTCGAGCCGCGAGAACTGATCGAAAAACGCAGGATACGATTTGGCGGCGCATGCGGCGTCGTCTATCTCTACCGCGCCGTCGGCGCATGTGGCCCCGACGGCCGCCGCCATCGCGATCCTGTGGTCGCCGAACGACGAAACCGCCGCGGCGGCGAACGGCCGGTCCGTACCGCGAACCTCGAAGAAATCATCTCCCGCTTCGGTCTTCACTCCGAACCGTCCGAGCAGATCGGCAATGGCCGCCACGCGGTCCGACTCCTTTATCCTCAGCCTTCTGGTCTTGACAAAACGCGTGACCGCGGGAACACGCGCGGCTGCCACCGCAAGCGCCGGGAAAGAATCGGGAAAGCCGCTCATGTCGATTTCTCCGCCGAACCCGCGCACGGCCCGGCGCACGGCGGCGTCGGGCTGGAGACTTTTTTCGGGAAGCGCGTCTATCTCTATGCGGTTGCCCATCGCGTTCGCCGCCACCCAAAACGCCGCGCCGGACCAGTCCGTCTCTGGCGCGACCGATTTCTGCGAGACGTATTTCTGCGAACCGGGAACCTCGAACGCGCCGGACGGCGTCTCGTCGATTCTTATTCCCGCTCCTCTCAGAACATCGAGCGTCATATCCACATATCCGCGCGATTCGAGCGGCGAGGAAAACTCTATTCTCGAATCTCCTTCCAGAAGAGGAAGCGCGAAAAGCAGCCCTGTCGCGAACTGCGAGGAAACATTGCCCTCGAGCCTGAAAAGGCCGCTTTCAAGGCTGCCGTAGTCTTTTGACGGCCGCTCGGCGAGACGTCCTGCCTTTTTGAAAACGGCCTTCACGCCGAGAGCGGCGGCGACAGGCGCGAGAAAACGCATGGTCGACCCGCTCTCTCCGCAGTCGAGAAGCGCTTCTCCGCCGCGCCGGGCGGCGCCGAGCGCGGAAAGGCAGCGTTTGGTCGCCTTTATGTCTTCGGAATCCGATTCGTCGGAACAGAGCCGCGAAAAATCGCCTGCGAGGAAATCGGCGACAAGCAGCCTGTGCAGATGCGATTTGGAAACAGGCGGGCGCACGCGCCCTTTTCTGAGTCCCGGTTTTATTGAAATGTGTTTTTCCATGTCTATTCCCCGTTAGGCATCGGTGCGCGCAGCGTCTTCACTCCGGCGGCCGCGCCCTCCACGAAAAGAGCGAACTCAGCCGGCCGGAACTCCGAATCCGTGGAAACGGAGGCGTAGTCGAACGCGCCGCGCAGATCCGTATAGCCGTCTTTGTGGAATTTCGTCACGCGCCCGGACGCATCGCGCGAATAGACCTTCACATACGCGCCTGCGATCGGACGCCCCTTTGCGTTTCTCACTCTTATCTGTCCGTATTCCTTCGCCACCTGCACGTCGAGCTCTCCGGGCATCAGTTCGATACGTTCCTCCGCGCGGGAATCAGCCCCCGTCGCGACAAGCACGAGATTCGTGCGCCTCAGTTTTTTCGGAAGCGCGACGCGCGCTTCGCCGTCTCTGCCGAGCGCGACGTCGGCCGTCCACGCGCTCTTCATTCCGAGAACTCCTCCCTCCACAGACATGTCCGTCCCGAACGGATTCTTCGAAAAAGCGATTTCCACGTCTACAGGATAGGCCTTGAGAGTGCATGTGTCGAGATTGCGTGCCGTGATGACAACACCTTCGGGTATGCCGTCCTTCGCCTCCACCTTCACGGCAAGCGTCGGAGCCGACGACGCGTTCTCGGCATCGCGCGCCTCGGCCGCCGCGCCGCGCGCGATTTCGCCGCACTGCTCGACAATCTCGCGGAACCTCCCGCGCCAGAGCGGCGTCGCGGCATTTTCCGCCCGGCTTTCGGCGATTTCGCGCGCGCGATCCGGTTCTCCCCGCGAAAACGCGAGATACGCCTTGAGATAGTCGAGCTGCATGCGCGTTTCAACCGCGTCGGATGAGTTTTCCGCCGCTTCCACCTGCGCTTCCGCCTCGGGAATGCGGTCCTGCGAAATGAGATATACCGCCGCAAGCAGCCTGTCGTCGGCCGAAAGCGTCTTCTTCGCGGCGAGCGTGTCGAGAAACCGCCGCCACGTCCCGGCAAGAGCGCTGTTCGCGATCGAGGCGGATCCGCCGCGCGAATGCGTCCGCGCATTGACGATCGGCCAGTATTCGCGATGCTCGAACACGTCGTCGCGTTCCGGCTCCACCGTCAGAAGCGACGATTTGAACGCCGGGCCGAAACGGCCGGCGAGAGCTTTTCGCGTCTCGCGCCGCGACAGCGCCTCTCTGATGCGTTTCTCGTCGTATGCGCCGTCCCACTCCAGCCCGGCCAGCCACAAAGGCCGGCAGTACACGCCGCGTGAATCCAGCACCTCGAGAACTTTCCGGGCGAAGTCTCCGTCGACGAACCGCCAGCCGACCTTCGCAAGATCGAGGCCGGAAAGATTTTCGTTTCTAAGATATTCCAGCACTTTGGCGTCGTCGGCCTTCTGCGAAACATACCTCCAGCTCGTCGTATCGCGTTTCGACGACTCCGCGACAACGTTGCAGGTGAAACTTTCGCCCGCGCCGATCTTCTCGCCGCGCTCGACCGCTGCGACGCCCGCGGTGAATCCCAATCCTTTTTCCGCAAGAGGAAAGTAGAAAAGCCGGTTCGGCAGACGCACTACGCCGTACGGTTCGAGCACCACTGTTTTATCCTCCGCCGCAAGCGCGGAAGCGAGCGGAAAGGAGCCCTCGGGCATCTGCGAGACGATGCGTACGCGCCGCCGCGCCGCCGTCGGATTCATCGCGATCGTTTCAATGGCGTAAACCCTTCCTCGCACGAACTCGCCGGCCGCCTCCTTGCGCGATCCGTCGGCGTTCTTCTCCTCCGTCTCGAAGAAATGCCGGTCGAGGCGCACGATATCGCGCGATGCGCCCGATGCTCCGCCGCGCGAGAAAACGATCTCTTCCCCTTCCTTCGCCTCGAAACCGAGACGGGTCAAAGCGAGCGCGGCGATTTTGTCGGTGAGCGTTCCCGCGGCGTCTACGACATTCGCGGATCTGAAGGCGGCCTCTTTCCCCGCCGCGACGGCGGCGGCGTAATCGCGCCAGAAACGGTTCGCCCGCGAACGGGAAAGCGTGTCGTCCGCATGGCGGCTTCTGTACCAGCCGGATTCGACCCACTCTTTCGTACGCTCCGGGGGACGCCAGAAACGACGGCCGGACCGGCGCCGATCCGCTTCCGCGTTGCGCCGCGTCGCGGCCGTGCGGCCCAGAGATTTCCTCGCACTCCGCCGGAACATCTCAGCGTGAGCCTGCCCGCCGGAGACATCCATATCCATCTGGTTGGACCATGCGGCCGGCTCGGCCTCCTCCTCCTCCGCGATATGCATATCGGCGACGCAAAGCGGCCCGCTCCCGGCAAGGCACGGCGGCTCTTCGTTCGCGGCTGCGTCCATTTCGGCAAGGGCTGTCGAAAGACGCCTGTCCTCTTCGTCGGGTTCCACGGGATTGGCCGCGCAGAAATCGGCGAGATTCCTCGCCACGGCCGGCGCGATCCATTTCACGCGGCGCGCGAGCAGGCATTGCTCGAGCGCGTTGAGATCCTGCAGTCTCCCCGGCGCGGCATATTCCGAGACATCCTCGCCGAGAAGCCAGAGGTCCATGAAATCCTTGCGGCGCTTGTTCTTCAGATCCGGCGCGACGACGGACTCGAAGAAGGGCCTGTCCTTTTCGAATATGAAAAGATCGAGTTCGTGCGATGCGTATTTCCCGTATGTTTCCCGTTTTTCCGCATTGCTTTTCCCGTTCCACTCCGCAAGGAACCGGAAATCGGCGAAAGCTCCGGCTCCGGCCGCATCGAGCGAAAAAAGCAGCTCGTACAATTCGCCGACGGAAGAGCAGCTCCGCGTGCGCCCGGAGGCGGCAAGCGCATCGAATCCCTTCTTTACACGCAAATCGCGCGGCGCGAACGCGGCGGCCTCGCCGGCGAGCGTCACGCAGTCCATCGCGCGCCCGTCCAAAGCCACGATTTCGATATCCTGCATGCCTGCGGCGGCGGAGACGTCAACCTCCACCGTGCCGTCCCCGCCTGGACGCAGATTTGCAAACACCGCCGCTCCCTCCGGCATGAAATCGCGGCAGACGAAAGAACTCCGCCGCCAATCGCCGTACGATGCGCCGCCGCGCCTCGCGCCGGCGAGCATGCCTTTTGCACGTTCCGGAGCCTCGGCGTCTCCCCATCCGTCGCCGTCGCGGATTTTCTGCTCGTCCGTGTCCGTCTCCGACACAGACCACGGGTTGAGGAGAAGCGACGGGCGCTGGAGCATGTTGCCCATGCGCGCGCCCTCCTGCCTGCGATCGAGAATATAGCGCAGCCTGTCGCCGAGATCGCGGCCGGAAACATAGGAGCTGCGCGGATCGCTCCATTTCCATATGCGGACCGCGCCGCCGTCAAGCGTTCTCGCAAGCACGTCGAAAGCGGACGCCGGCTCGCGTACATCGCGCCGCGTCCGCGCCGCGAACACGTGCACGCGCGCGTCGCCGGAAGCGTTGCCGATGCGGATGCGCAGCATCCCTTCTTTCGAAAAGCCGGCGGAAACGATTCTGAGCGATCCCGGATCTCCGGTGTCGGTGACGGCGCGCGAGCAACCGGCGACGACGCCGCCGTCGCCTACTCCCTTTCCGGTCTTGACGACGCTTATCGACACCGTCGGCACGTCCTCCGTCCTGAACGTCAGGCGATAGTCGCCGGCGGGAAGAGATTCTATGCGCAGCACGCCGTTCGAATACGAACACGCTGAGATGCAGTCTTCCGTATACACCCCGTCCTTGTTGACGGCGAGCAGCGACACGCGGTTCTCCATCCTGTCCGCCCCCGGCCACGCCCCTGCGAAAAGGCCGCGCACCGGCAGCTCTATCGTTTCTCCCTCGGCGGCGGCGATCGTCTTGGACGCATACGGCCACTTCACGCCGCAGTCGAGCTTCCACTCGTATCCCTCGAAATCTTCCGAAGGCGCCGCGCCGGATCTGCCGAGCTTTCCGATCTTGACGCGGTCGATGTCCGCGAGCCGTCCGAGCCTGACGATGCCGTTCTCGTCGCCCTGGAGCGAAAGCCACAGATAATTGCCGGAGGCATGCGCCGCGCGATGATGGAAACCGATGTTGAGAGCCCGGAACGGCAGCATCTCTCCCGTTCTGCCGCGGCACTCGAGAATGTATCCTTCCGAAACGCGGCGAAGGAAAAGCTGCCCTACGGCGCTCGTCGAGGAAATTCCGTTGACGCGTTCTCTCCACGAGGCAGACACCTTTTCTTCCCGGCCGGACGACGCATGCTTTACCGTGGCGGAAAGATCGAACGACACCGACGCGAGATTGACGGGAACCGTGAACCGGCATACGCTCTCGCGGTCGTCGAAAAGCCCGAACGGAGCGATCTTCTTAACCGACGTGCGGCCCTTGACATCCGTGAACGTCAGAACCATGACCGGTTTTTCGGCCAGTTTGAGCGTCGATTGCACGCCGCTCGTCCTGAGAACCGGCCGGACGAGGGCAACCGCTTCGCGGCCGGCGACGAGCGACTCCGGCGCAAGCACGACGGACATATCGAACGAATACTCCTCTGCGGCATGGTCGAAAGCGACGGCCGTCGCGAGGCGCCCCGCTTCTACAACGGCCGTCTTGCGGCCGGCCTCCTTCGCCGTCGCCGCGAACGGCACGGATATCTCGCCAGACGCATCCGCATTGAAAACCGTGCCGCCGAGCCACACTCTCGCGTTCTTGACGATGCGCCCGTCTTCATCGAGAGCGGAGAAGACGTGCCCGGCCGCATCGCGTCTCTCGACTGCGCGAAGACGCCCTTTGCGCACCAGGACGCGGCTGGCGACGCCTTCTCCCGAACATTCCACGACATAGACGCCCGGCTCTTTCAACTCGGGGAACGCGAGCGTTTCGCGGTGCCGGAGAACGGACGGGGCGGAATAAACTTCGGTCCGCTCGAAAGTGGGCACGGCGCAGTCGAGGTCTATGCCGGAAGAAATCTCGCCTTTTGCGGCGCGGCATGCGGCGGCCGCATCAAGCTCGAAAACGGCAATGCGCATCCTCGGGACGTTCTTTACGTCGATGGAGAGGCTGACCTCGTCTCCGGCGGCGAACACCCGTGGATTGGATCTCGTCCAATTGAGTTCGACGCGCTCCTGTATCTCTTTGAACATTTCGGCCGAAAGAGCGCCGGAGTCCACCTTCGACGCCGGCATCCCGCAGAGAAGATCGCATTCGGCCATCTTCGCGTTGACATACGCCTTGTCGATGTATCCGTAGAATTCGGCCGCTCCGCCCCCTTGCGTTCCGCGCGCGCTCTCCCGGCAGGCGAAAAGATATTTTTCCGTCAAATCGTCTCCGGGCAGAACGTTTCCGCGGCCGTGCGTTTTGAGATGCTTCCGGAAAAGATCCACGTGCCGCGATTCAAGCCCGTATTCGCAGTAGAGCGCGAGAAGCGCTTTCTGCGCCGCGAGGAGACGGCCCTTGCGCACGCTTTCGCCGAGAGATTCCGCAAACGCCATACGGCGCTTGAGGACGGCTTCGCGCACCGCGAAACAGCCGCCGTCCGCATCCGCCGAGGGAGCGAACCTGGCGAGCATGGCGTCGATGAAAACATCGCTGTGGCTGCTGTCGACAGGCTTGCCTTTTCTTTTCAGATCGCCTCCGGTGAGGCTCGTCCGCGGATTTCCCTTGAGAGCCTTCGCAAGCGTATCGAGCTGGGCGAGAGTAAGGCACTGGAAACGAGGCTCGGCCTGGCGGATGCGCCTGGCAGCTTCCGCGTCGCTGCCGGCCGATTTCAAATATGCGAGCAGATGGTCGAACATCCCCGGCGTGTCCGGGAGAAAATTTTCGCGCACGGCGCTTTCGCAATACCCCGCGTTCGAACATGAAGGGTCGTCGAGAAACGCGAGAAATCTGAATTTCGGCGCCGCGGACCATTTCTGGCGGCACAGCGCGTCGAATGAAATGAGCCTCTGGTCGAGTTCCGACGGATATGTGTTCGGCCTGATCTCCATCTCGGGCCCGGGGATTTCGGCCCTTATTCCCGCGCCGGCGAGCGCCCGTCTGATCAGCGCGACGTCCTTTCCGCCTTCCGCTTTCTCTTTGTCGTAGCAGAGGAATTCCTGCCGGGCGCGCATATCGTCGCGCAAAGAGCCTTTATTTTCGCTGCCGGGCCATCTGTCGAGCAAAGCGCCGGCGTCGTCGAGGCGCCCCTCTGTCTGGGCGAGCATTGTCGAATAGGCGAACCACGCGGGCGTGCGGGGACGCAATGTTTCGATAAGAGCCGCCCGGTTGGTCGAAAAAGCGTAGCGTTCGGCGAATTTCAGATCTGAAAGCCCGGAAAGATCCACGGCTTCTGCCGCGAAAGCGGCAAGCGCGGCAGACGATGCAACAAGCGTGCTTTTTCTCATTTTCATGGTTTGATGATGTTTCAAGGCAAAATAAAGATGCGATATTATACCATAAATCCGGCATGTTCCGCCAAACGCGATATCCGTTTGCACACCCGATGAAGCTATGGTATAATACCCGAACCATGTTTGAAGACAATATTTTCGGCAGACTCGATGCCAGGATACAGAAAGCCGTGGCCGAGGCGGGGTATTCCCGTCCGACCCCGATACAGGAGAAAGCGATCGCCCCGATTCTCGACGGGCGCGATCTCATAGGCGTCGCCCAGACCGGGACGGGAAAGACGGCCGCGTTCATGCTCCCGATTCTCGACCGTCTCGCGAAGGTGCGCCGGCCCAGAACGACAGGCCGCCCGCGCGCGCTCGTCCTGTCGCCCACGCGCGAACTCGCCGCGCAGACGGCGGAGAACGTCAAACTTTATTCGAAATACACCGCTCTGCCGTTTGCATGCGTATTCGGCGGCGTTAGCCAGTTTCACCAGGTCAAGGACATCCGGCGCGGCGCGGAAACCCTCGTCGCCTGCCCCGGGCGGCTCATCGATCTCATGACGCAGGGCATAATATTTCTCGACAAGATAGAGTGCGTGGTGCTTGACGAAGCCGACAGGATGCTCGACATGGGGTTTCTCCCCGACATAAAACGGATTCTCTCCAAACTCCCGCGCCGCAGACAATCGCTCTTTTTCTCGGCGACGATGCCGAAAAACGTGCGCTCTCTCGCCTGTGAATTCGTGACCGACCCCGTCGAAATAACGGTGGCGCCCGAATCACCCACGGTGGACAAGATAAACCAGAGCGTCATGTTCGTCGAAAAAAGCGATAAAGACGCCCTTCTCGTCCACCTCCTCGAGACGCATCCAGAGTGGACGAAGACAATCGTCTTCACCAAAATGCGCCACGGCGCCGACCGCATAGTCAAAAAGCTCCTCCGCGCAAAAATCGAATGCGCCGCCATACATTCCGACAAGACGCAGAACCAGCGCACGCGCGCGCTCGACGGATTCAAGCGCGGCAAAACGCGCGTTCTCGTGGCGACGGACATAGCAAGCCGCGGCATAGACGTGCCGGAAGTGAGCGCGGTGGTCAACATGGAGCTGCCGCTCGAAACGGAAAACTACGTGCACCGCATAGGCCGGACCGCGCGGGCCGGAGAATCGGGAACGGCCGTGAGCTTCGTCTCCGCGGCCGAACGCTCCCAGCTCAAAGCGGTGGAGCGTCTCATCAAAAAATCCATCCGCGTGGACAACTCCCACCCGTTCCACGGCAAAGCGCCCGAAGCGGCGCCGTGGGAACGCAAACCGGCCGGAACGGGCGGAGAAACGGGAGACGGCCGGCCCGCCCGCCGCAGGCCCGACCGGAAAAAGAACTTCAAAAAACGCAAGTCGTTTCTCGGAGCGAGGCAGAAGGATTTCGGCAAAAAGATTTTCGACTGACCGATGCCCAAGAGCGGAATAACGAAAGACGAGATCGTCGCCTGGGGCGGGCCGGAAGTTTTCAACCAGGGGCTCGCGCTCTGCAATTCCGGCGACGTGACCGACGTGGCATACGACGACGAAACTCTCGAAATCAGCGGAAAGATCGACAGAGGCGACGGCTGGGCTATGCCGGTGTCCCTCAAACTCGAGGCGAAAGGACGCATAACCTCGCACTGTCCGTGCTACACCAACCAGAAACTCGGCCAGGTGTGCCCGCACATAACGGCGATCGCGATCGCCCGCATGGTGATCGAAATGGACGAATCGGAGGATGACGAAGGAACCGCGCCCGACGGCGGGCAGAACGAAGAAGAAGCCAGGGCCGAAGATGGCGATTTCATCGAGGTTCCCGCAAAGCCCGGCTTCTATGCGTTCGTGGCAGGATCGCGCGCGTCTCTTTCGATCGCTCTCGACGCATGGTACGGCGAAATAGACTTCCCCGCATGCTCTCTTCAGCAGAAACGCATCGTGTTTCTTCCCGATCCCGACGATGACATGGTACGCCGCGTCCGCTCGATGGAATCGGAACGCGAAGCGCTGCGCGAGCTCGAAAAGCGCGGATTCGAACCGGGATACCGGAAGAACGACATGAAGCTCTATCTCGTGAATCCGCAGAAGGTGATGGATTTTCTCGGCGCGGGGCTGCCAGCCCTGCGCCGGCTCGGATGGAGAATCGATCTTTCGGAAAACCTCGAAAAAATCGTCGACTCCATCCCGTCCGTCCTGCCGGTGGTCCGCATCAAAGACGCGCCGGGCGGAGCGTTCGACGTAAGCTACGCTTTCGAAGCCGGCGGGCGGGAAATACCGCCAGCGGAAATCCAGGCGGCCCTCAACCGCGGCGACGGATGCATACTGCGCGACGACGGGCCGGTACTCCTCGACAACGCCGCCATAGAGACGATGCACGACGTCTTCCGCGACACCGCGTCCTCGCAGAACGGCGCAGGCGCCGGATGGTTCCGGGTAGGCGCCGTGCACGCGCCGTACGTGGCATCTTCGCTCGCGGCTCTCGGCGATGTGATCGACGTCGACGCTTCCGCCGCAAAGACGTATGTCGAAAACGCCTCCGCTCTATCCGGGAAAGGCGCAGACGCGTTCGAACGAGTCTCTCTCGGAGAACTCGGCAAAATCCTGCGGCCGTACCAGAGAACCGGCGTCTACTGGATGCGGCATCTCGAGAATTCGTCTCTCAACGGTCTTCTCGCCGACGAAATGGGTCTGGGCAAGACGCTCCAGACGCTTGCATGGCTTTCCCTGCCGCGCACGGGCGCAAGATCGAAGAAGCCCGCGCTCGTCGTCGCGCCGACATCGCTCGTGAGAAACTGGGAAGCGGAGGCGGGGAAATTCACTCCGCACCTCAAGACTCTCGTCGTATCGGGCCCAGGGCGCGAGAAACTTTTCGGCTCGATACCTTCCGCGGATCTCGTCATCACGTCATACGCCCTTCTCCAGCGCGACTTCGAACCGGCATACATGGACAGGGATTTCTCGGCGGTCGTGATAGACGAGGCGCAGCACATCAAAAACCGCCAGACGAAAAACGCGATCGCCGTCAAAAGTCTGCGCGCCGACCGCAAACTCGCGCTCACCGGCACCCCCGTGGAAAACTCCGTCGCCGATGTATGGTCGATATTCGATTTTCTCATGCCGGACTATCTCGGCGACTACGATTCGTTCCGCCTCAGGTACGAAGATCCCGCCTCCGAAGGCGGCGCGGCGGCGGAAAACGTTCTCGCGAAGCTCCGCAGGAAACTCGAGCCGTTCATCATGCGGAGACTTAAAAAAACGGTGGCGAAAGATCTTCCAGACAAGATAATCAAAGTTTCGCTCTGCCCGCTGTCGGAAGAAGCGCAGAAAGAATATTCGGCCGCGCTTTCGAAAACGCGGCTCGAAGCCGGAGCGGCCGTCAGGGCGAAAGGCTTCGACAAATCGCGTTTCGAGCTGCTCGCGATGCTGATGCGCCTCAGGCAGATAGCCTCCCGCGGCAAATACGCGGCCTTCAAGGAGCAGCTTTCGAGCGCTCTCGAAGGAGGGCACAGGATCCTCGTGTTTTCGCAGTTCGTGAAAACGCTCAAGGCCATAGCCGACGATCTTTCCGCTTCCGGGATACGATTCTCCTATCTCGACGGCTCCACGAAAGACAGGCTCGGCGAGTGCAACCGTTTCAACCGCGACCGTTCGATAGGCGTGTTTCTCATATCGCTCATGGCGGGAGGGACGGGCCTCAACCTCACCGGCGCCGACATGGTGATACACTACGACCCGTGGTGGAACCCCGCCGTGGAAAACCAGGCCACCGACCGCGC
>JAFWBO010000098.1 GCA_017507065.1 Kiritimatiellia bacterium
CCGCAAGGCGGCCGCTAAGATACGCGCGGCGGGCGCAGATCCGCACGGCGCCAAGAGCGCGGCGGCGCTCCTCGCCCTCGGCGGCGTGCGCGACGCGAAGGAAATGTACGCGAAGGTCCTCGGGCGGGGCGGGCTTGCCGGAGTTTCCACGTTCTACGGCTACTACATGATAGAGGCGATGTCGGCCGCCGGCGAAAACGCGCACGCGCTCGACACCGTGCGCGACTATTGGGGCGGAATGCTCGACATGGGAGCGACGAGTTTCTGGGAGGATTTCAACCCGGCATGGACCAACGGCGCCGCGCGCATAGATGAAATGCCAAAGCCGGGGATGAAGGACGTCCACGGCGACTTCGGGGATTTCTGCTACAAAGGCTTCAGGCATTCGCTCTGCCACGGCTGGAGCGCCGGCCCGGCCGCATGGTGCCTCAACCACATCCTCGGCATCAGGCCGCTCGACGCCGGAATGAAGACGATCGAAGTGAAGCCCTTCCTCGGCGATCTCGAATGGGCGGAAGGCTCGATGGCGCTTCCCGGCGGCAAAGCGATTCGCGTGAGCGCGAAGAAACGTCCCGACGGACGCATCGCCGTTGAAGTGTCGGCGCCGCCTGACGTGAAAGTGCTGTATTCCGGCGTGCAATAGCGCTTGAAAGGACGGACGATGGCCCGCATATGTGTGAAATCGACGTTTCTCGCGCTCTGCGTTTCGCGACCGGAATGACAGCTTGATTTTTTCCCCTTTTCAGCTCTTCGGCATGGCGAGTTTATGATATAATATCAGCCAAAAGCCGAAAAGCGCCGATATGAAATTTGAATTGCCGTCCGAAATAGCCGTCCTGCGGGAAATAGCCTCAGCGGTAGCCCGCGAACGCGACGTACGAAAACTGCTCGAGGAAGTCATCGTCATACTCGAGCGGACCATGGGCATGCTGCGCGGGACGTTCACTCTCCTCGAAGGCGAAGAACTCCGCATCGAAGCGTCGTCGAGAAAACTCAATTCCGAAGAACGGGCTCTCGGACGCTATCATATCGGAGAGGGAATAACAGGGCTTGTAGCGAAATCGGGCAAAGCCGAAATCGTCGCCGATGTGAGAAAAGACAGGCGATTTCTCAACCGCACCAGGTCAAGAAAGGTAAACGAGCCGCTGTCGTTCGTCTGCGTTCCGCTCCGCCATGCCGGACAGGTTATCGGGACGTTGTCGGTCGACAGGGAGATGACGGGCAACACTGCCGGGCTCGTCAGAGACGTGGCTCTCCTTGAAATCATCGCCAATCTCTGCGCGGAGGCCGCCAGCGTATGCAGAGAGCAGGCTGCCGAGCGCGACGCGCTCAAGGCGGAGAATGTGAGGCTGCGCGGCATGCTTGAGGAAAATCCCGGGAAAATCGTGGGGAATTCGCCAGAGATGCGGGCCGTATACGAACAGATACGCCTGGTGGCGCCGAGCGAAGCGACCGTTCTCGTGCGCGGGTCGAGCGGCACGGGAAAGGAGCTTGTGGCAAGGGCCATACAGTCGCTTTCGGCGAGAAAAGACAAGCCGTTCATCGTCCTCAACTGCGCGGCGCTGCCGGAGACGCTCGTCGAGTCGGAGCTTTTTGGACACGAGAAGGGCGCTTTCACAGACGCGCGCGAGCGGCGCGTCGGACGCGCGGAAGCAGCCGACGGCGGGACGCTCTTTCTCGACGAAATAGGCGATCTTTCCATTCCCGTCCAGGTAAAGCTTCTCCGTTTCCTCCAGGAACGCACGTTCAGCCGCATCGGTTCGAACAAGGAACTCACGAGCGACGTCCGCTTCATCGCGGCGACGAGCCGGAACCTCGAAGAACTGATGGCGAAAAAACTTTTCCGCGAAGATCTGTACTACAGGCTCTCGGTCTTTCCGATAGCGCTCCCGGATCTCGCGAAGCGCAAAGACGACATCATTCTCCTCGCGCAGCATTTTCTCGCGAAGACGAGTTTGAAATACGGCAAAAACATAACACGCTTTTCCTCGCCGGCCGTTTCCATGCTTCAATCCTACGATTGGCCCGGCAACGTCCGCGAGCTCGAAAACTGCATCGAACGCGCCGTCCTGACCGCGAAAGACGACTGCATCCGCGGCTACAATCTTGCGCCGGCGGTGCAGGGCTCCGGCGTCTCGGAAAGTCCGTACGAAACGGAAGACGCGCCGGAAACGACAATGGCCGGCAAAGTGGCCGCCTACGAAAGACGGCTCCTCGAAGAGGCCCTCGCCAGACACAACGGCAACCAGAGCGCGGCGGGCCGCGAACTTGGCCTCTCGCCGCGCATGATGTGCTACAAGATGAAAAAAGCCGGCGTTACGCCGTGAGCGGTCTGTCCGAAGCCGGCACAACCTTGACGAATCGAGGCCTGACGCTCTCCCAGTTTCCGAGGATGCGCCTGCCTGCCGGAGATCCTGTTTTCAGGACGTGCTCGCAGATGAGCCCGTGAAGGGCCTTCTCGTCTTCGGAACCGGGTTCTACAGTCTCGAGATCTATCGAAGAGAGGTTGCAGCGAAGATCGAAATCGCCGCCTTCATCAAGGACGTATGCGACGCCCCCCGTCATGCCGGCGCCGAAATTCACCCCGGTCGGCCCGAGCACGACGGCAACGCCGCCTGTCATATATTCGCAGCCGTGGTCGCCGATTCCCTCCACGACAAGAACAGCCCCGGAATTGCGTATGCCGAAACGCTCGCCCGCCTGCCCGTTGATGAAAACAGCCCCCGATGTAGCGCCGTAGGCTATGACATTGCCGGCGATCACGTTGTCTTCCGGTTTGAAGGCCGCGTTGTCCGCAGGACGTATCGTTATCACGCCGCCGGAGAGCGATTTGCCGACATAGTCGTTCGCTTCGCCGCGAAGGTTGAAAGTGACGCCTTTCGCGAGAAACGCGCCGAAAGACTGGCCGGCGACGCCGGAGAATTGGCCGATCACAGATCGGCCATCTCCACTGATGCCGATTGCGGGCTGGCTGGCGTTTCTCTGCTCTGCGAGCCAGCCGGAGAGCGCCGCGCCGACGGAGCGGTCGCAGTTGGAAATCGTGCGCTCGATATATGTTTCGCCGCGCTCCACCGCCGGTATCAGCTCGCTGGAATCGTAGCTTTTCAGCCACGAGACTTCGGACTTCGGGCTGGCGACTTCGGCAACAGAAGTCTGAAGTCCTAAGTCAGAAGTCCTTGCCAGAATCTCCCCGAAATCAAACCGTACGCCTTCTTTCGCCTTCAGGAGATCGACCCGTCCGCGCGCCTCGGCGAGCGATTTGAGCCCTATCGCGGAGAGATGCTCTCGCACTTCCTCGGCGAGAAAGCGGAAGTAGCGCTGAAGATGCTCGGGCCTGCCTGCGAATTTCGCGCGCAGTTCTTTTTTCTGCGTCGCGATCCCGACCGGGCAGGTGTTGAGATTGCAGTTGCGGCACTGGACGCAGCCGAGCGCCACGAGCATGGACGTGCCGAACGCGAATTCGTCGGCGCCGAGCATCGCGGCGATGACGATGTCGCGTCCGGTGAGGAGCTGTCCGTCGACTTGGAGTTTCACGCGGCTCCTCAGATTGTTTTTGACGAGCGTCTGGTGCGCTTCGGCAAGTCCAAGCTCCCACGGCAGCCCCGCGTGTTTCATCGAGGCAAGCGGCGCGGCGCCCGTCCCGCCGTCGAA
>JAFWBO010000099.1 GCA_017507065.1 Kiritimatiellia bacterium
CCTATCTCGACGAAACTGACGCTTCCCTCTTTGTATTTGAGATCCTGCGTCTTCATGCCGATGAGCGCATACGGGAAAATCTGGCACTGCGAGCCTATCGTCGTGTGCCCGTCGATTATCGCCCCCTGGCGGACGGACGTCCCGTCGCCTATGACGACATCTTTGCCTATGTGCGCGTACGGACCGATCTCGACGTCTTCGCCGAGAACTGCCCCGTCTTCGACTATTGCGGTAGGATGTATCTGAGCCATGCCGGAAACTCCTTGTTTTTAAAGATGCTTTTTCGTAAACCAGAAAGCCAGCGCCAGACTCGCGGCGACAGGCAGCCACATGAGGATGTCGGGCCTTATGACGTACGTCTTCTCGAGACTGAGCATGAGCATAACAACAAGATAATAGCCGAGCGCGACCAGAAGCGATATGGCCATGCCGACTGTCGACTCGCGGCGCTGCGCTCGGATGCCGAGCGGCATGCCGACGAGAACGAAACAGAGCGACGCTGCGGCGAACACGAAACGCTTGGAGAGCTCCACCATGTTCTTCGAACGCGAACGCCTGATTTCGCGCCGCAGGGCCTTAGCCTGTGGATCGGCCGCAAAAAGCGATGCGGCCTCCGCGTCGCTCCAGCCCATCTCGGCCTTCTTTGCGGCGAAAAGCTTGTCGAGCGCCGTCTTTTCGACGGCTTTCGCGCCGCGTATCGCCTCGACAATCTCCTTGAAATCGAAATCCTTCGTCTTGCGCGTGTACTTCGACTCTTTGAGCGCGTCCTTCACCGTGTACAGATAGCGGTTCACGCGCATCATGCCGGGATGGTTTTCGTCAAGAGGATCGACAGTCATCGAATAGAGATCGAGCGTGACATCCCTGCCCTCGCCGGTGACGAGCGCCTTTGACGCGCGGATCATCCTGTCGACTTTCGGATTGGAATAATCCATCACCACGAGATCGCGCAGCCATGCACCCTCTTTGGCCCCGAAATATATCTTCACCTTAGGGAAATCGTCGATCCACATGCCCGGCTCGAGCACGTCAAGCCCCGTTTCGACGGACACTTTCGACTTGAGAGAGCGGCGCACCTCGTGCCCGCGCGGGACGATCTCGTTGTTGAGATACGCCCCGAGAAGCGTGCACAGGAGCGCGAAAAGCGCCGGATAGCGCATTACCGAAAGAAGATTGATGCCGCACGCCCTCATCGCCGCGATCTCGCTGTCGGCGGAAAGACGCGAAAAAACGAGCACGCTCGAGACGAGAAGCGCCAGCGGTATCGTCCACTGCAATGTCTCCGGAAAGCTCACCATGGCGAACTTTCCGACGAGAGACGGGGCGATTCCGTCGAGTATGAAGCCGACTATCTGGACGAGAAGCCCGATGGTCAGCACGAACGTCAGCACGAGCGCCGACAGTGCGAAACTCGACAGAAACGCCCCGAACACATATCTCTCGATCGTCTTCATTCAGATTCTGTAGAACTCCTCCCAGCCCTTGCGCGGAGTGCCCTTGGAACCCTTGAGAAGCGCATTGGCCTCGTCGTCGCCGACAATCTGCTTCGAAGCGGGGTCGAACTTGATGTTGCGGTTGAGGCGCTGGGCGATGCAGCCGAGGCAGAACACCTCGGAGAGCGGAGCCGTCACCGAGAACGGCGAACGCGTCTCTTCCTTGCCCATGACGGCGAGGAGGAAGTTCTTGTAGTGGTTCGAGCTTTTCTTCGGCTTCGAAAACTTGGGGATGTCCTTGCCCGCTCCGCAGCGGAAAATCTTGGCCCCGTGCGAGCCGCCGTACCAGGCCGAGCCGTCGGAGAGATAGAAGAACTTGCCCGGGGTAAGGCTCTTGGCCGCGTCTTTTGCCGTCGAGCCGGCGGCCGCGGGGATGTCCTTGCCCCATGCGACGGCCTTGTAGCCCTTCGGAAGTTCCGGCTTGTTCTTCGTGCCTTCGTACCACTCGAGGTCGATCGCCGGGCGTTTGCCCTTCGCCGCGAACTTGAAGGTGAGCGTGTCCTGCATCGGGAAGACGTAGGGGTTCCAGCCCTTCACGTCCTTGATCTGCACTTCCGTGGGCATTCCGAGATCGAAGAAGCGGTGCATCGTATCCATCGTGTGTGCGCCCCAGTCGCCGAGGCAGCCGTTGCCGAAATCGTACCAGCTGCGCCATTCGCCCTGGACGTAATCCTTGGAATAGTCGTGGTGGGAGGCGGTGCCGAGCCACGTATCCCAGTCAAGACCGTTCGGAACGTCTGTCCCCTTCGGGAAGGACGAGACCTTGCCGTTCCACTTGTGCCAGCGGCGCGGGTTGTTCATGTGGGCGACGAGCTTCGTCAGTTTCGAAACG
This sequence comes from Kiritimatiellia bacterium, assembly GCA_017507065.1. GTDB lineage: Bacteria > Verrucomicrobiota > Kiritimatiellia > RFP12 > UBA1067 > UBA1067. Next base: position 2,326 of record JAFWBO010000099.1, read on the forward strand.
TCGATGATGCCCTTCTCAACGTACTCCTTGAACTGGTAGTAGTTGTCGCCCGAATGCCCCTGGTTGCCCATCTGCGTCGCCACTTTGTATTTCGCGGCGGCCTGCATGAGAAGCTCGCACTCCTCGAACGTGTGCGCGAGAGGCTTTTCGGAAAAGACCGGCAGTCCCCTCTTGATAGCGGCCATGAGAGCCGGGAAGTGCGAGTGGTCGGGCGTCATCACGGCGACGGCGTCGATCTTGCCGTCCATCGCGTCGAGCATCTTGCGGAAATCGGTGAAGCGCGGCGCATTCGGATATTTCTTGAGTGCGCCGCGGCACTGATTCCCTTCGAGATCCGTGTCGCAGAGGGCGGCGATTTCGCAAAGGCCGGTATTCTGGAAGTCACGGATGTCGTTCCACGCCTGATGCCCGATGCCGACGCACGCAAGACGCACCTTGCCGTCTCCGAGCCCCTTCGCGAGAGACGGGAACGATCCCGTGCAGGCGAAAACGCCTGTCGCGAACGCCGATTTTATGAACGTCCTTCTTGAAAATCCAGCAAACACATCACCCATTTGTTTATCTCCTTTGTTTTTGTTTGTGTCTCGACAAAGCCGAACGGCATCGGCGCACGCCCGGCAAGTTCGTTAAAGTATATCAGACCGATCGCATGCAAGTCAAGCGAAAACAGTTTTTCACCTGTACTCTATCTTCGCCTTTTCGCGGAGCTCCTCGACGTATATCGCCATGGCGCGTCCTCTCGCTTCGTGTCTGAGCAGATCCTTTATCGAATCGTGCGCGTCGACGAGAGTCTGGCCGGCCTTCGCGTATTCTTCCCTGTGCGCCGCGTAGAACGCGGCGACATCGTCTTCGGGCGGCTCTTCCGCGCCGGAGCACGCCTTTTCTACGAGAGCGTTGACCTTGGCGCCCTTTTCGAGTTCTTTTCTGAAGGCGGCGCGGTCTATCTTCTGTGCGTCGAGCGCCGCATCGAGAGCCTTGACTCCGCCGAGCTGGGCCGCTATTTTGTCCATTTCGGCGTCGACGGCCGCAGCGTCAACGCGGATGTCGAGACGCGTGGCCTCGTCGAGAAGAAGCCTTGCTCCGATCGCCTGTTCGAGCGCTTTGTCGCGCAGTTTTTCGGCCGACGCCTTGACTTCTTCCGGCGTCATTCCGTGGGTGGCGTAGAACTTCACGAGACGGTCGAATTCGAACTGCACCGCTCCGTCAGGAATCTCCACGCCGTTTACTACGGCTTTTTTCATCTCAGAAAAATCTCCTTACCGTGTCAGGCATCATGCCGACGTCGATCACCGTCTTCTGCGAGACTTCGAGCTTTTCGAGCTCGGCGAACGACGGCGGCATCTCGCCGAGGACGTCTGCGCCGAACGCTTTCGCGCACGTCTCGGGAAACTTGAAAGGCGTGGCCGTCGCCGCGACGAGAACGCACTCTCCGTCGCGCGGAAGGCCGAGCTTGCGGGCCACGCAGGAGGCGACGGCCGTGTGCGGGTCGAGAACATAAGCGCTCTCGACGCGCGTCCTGCGCATCTCTTCCTCGGTTTCTTCAGGAGTGGCCGAACCGGATTCGAACGACGCAAAGAGCTTTTCCTTGGCCTTCGCTCCGAGTTCGTAGCGGCCGGTCTTCTCGAGATCGGACATGAGGCGCGCCGTCTCGGCGCATGCATTCTCGATGTCGCCGTCCTCTCCTCCGCTGAGCAACCAGACGAGTCGCTCGACATTGGAGGATTTTTTGATGTCCATCGAAGGCGAGTTCGTTATCGTAAAGCCGCCGCCGGGCTCGTATACGCCGCTTTTGATAAAGCGGGCGAGCACGTCGTTGACGTTCGACGCGCAGACGAAACGCTTTACAGGGCAGCCGAGAAGTTTTGCGTAGTATGCGGCGAGCAGGTTGCCGAAATTGCCGGAAGGCACGACGACGGTGATGCCTTTGCCGCAGACGCGCCGTTCGCCGTACCTGACGAGAAGCCTCCTCGAAGCGAGGACGTAATAGCCGATCTGAGGAACGAGGCGGCCCGTGTTTATCGAGTTGGCGCTCGTGAGATACACGCCGCGGGCCTCGGCCTCGGCGGCGAGCGCCCTGTCGGCGAAAATGCGCTTCACGGCGGCTTGCGCATCGTCGAAATTGCCCCTGATGGCGATGGCGTGCACGTTCGGCGCCGACGGCGTCGTCATCTGGAGGCGCTGGATGCGCGAAGTGCCGACCTCCGGGAAGAACACGACGACTTCGGTGCCGTCGACTCCGGCAAACCCCTGCATCGCGGCAGACCCCGTATCTCCGCTCGTCGCCGTAAGAACGAGAACCTTTCTTCCCGCCGCCGAATGGCGCATGAAAACGGGGAGCATGGAAAGCGCGACATCCTTGAACGCCCCGGTGGGGCCGTGGACAAGCTCGAGCACGGTATATTCTCCGACATCCGCCATCGGGACGCCGTCGCCGGCGGGGAACCGCGAAAGAAGCCGCGATACGGCCTCTTTGCGGACCGATTCGGGGAAGTCTCCGAAAAGGCTCTCGAGAACCCGCTCTTCCGCCTCGCCGAGAGAAGAGACGCCCTCGAAGCGCCCCTTCTCGATTTTCTCCGGCACGTAAAGCCCGCCGTCGGGCGCGAGCCCTCTGAAAACCGTCTCTACGGCATCGGCCTCGAGACGGTTTCTCGTTGATACGTATTTCATCTGTCGTGTTTCCAAAGTGCGGCCGGACGGATTACTTCGTCTCGAACGGCCCGAGCGGCAGCGACGCTTCGTTGTACATGGTTCCAAACGTCCTGTCCTTCCCCATGTAGCGGGCCTTGACAGGAGCGGGGACCTTGTCGCTCGCGAGGATTATCGTAGCTCCGTCGACATAATCCTTGTTCTTGTAGTTGCAGATCGCGGCGGCATGCCACACGCCGTCGGCGCCGGCGACTTCGAACGCCGCGGCACGGGAATAGTCGGGCGCGTAGACATACCAGTCTTTCACATTGTCGAAGACGAGGAACGCTTTGCCGTCTTTGAACGAAGCGCTCTTAAGCACGGGAGAATCGTCTTCGGCGATGTTGAAGCCGTAGTCGCGCTTGAGAGCGTGGACGGCCAGACGCTTGGCGACGACCTCCTTGTCGTTCGGGTGGATGTCGTCGAAATTGCCAACATCGGCCGTAACGGCGATCGCGGCGTTCGTCTCCTCGGCGACGAACTTGTTCTGAGCCGCGCAGATTCCCATCCAGTTCGTCCTAAACGGTGCGAGCTGGACGAGATAGAACTTGAGATCGGGATTGGCGAACTCGCGTCTCCATCCTTCATAGAGGGCGTGGAGTTTCGCGCAGTAAAGCTGCGGCTCTGTACCGTTGTGGCAGCCTTGGTACCAGATGAATCCGCGCATGGCCATCGGCGCATAGTCGGCCACCATGCCGTTGAAGAGAACCGTCGGCTGCTGGCAGTCGCGGGTGATGCACCATTTTGCATGCTTTCTGGGATGCCACTTCGCCTTGACAGGGTAATCCGCGACGGGCTGGATGGACTTGTCGCAGCCTGTATAGCCCGAACGGGGCGTCCAGGCGTCGATGTTGGTGCCGCCCCAGCTCGAATCGATTATGCCTACCGGAACGTCGAGCGCGAGATAAAGCTCGCGGGCGTAGTAGAACGCCAGCGCCGAAAGCTGCGTCGGCGAGCCCCCTTTGAGATTCTCGCGATGGAAAAGCTGGAGATCTTCAGGAGTGAAGCGGCGCCACTTCGCGGCAAGCGCGGTACGCTCGACCGACCATTTTTTCGGCGTCTTCACGTAACGCACGTACGGCAGACGCGTCATCTGCGTCATCAAGCCGCCTTTGCCGTCGCGGTAGCGCGTACGGCCGCCCCAGATCGGGCATTCCATGTTGCTCTGCCCCGAAGCGAACCAGACTTCTCCCACAAGGACATCTTTTATTTCAAGCGTTTCGACCGCCTTGCTCGACAGCAGTCCTTTGTCCATATCGCTGACCTTGATCGAGCGGCCGGTTTTGGAAGCCTGCATTGGATCGAGCTCTACTTTCCACGCGCCTGTTTTGGCATCGACGGCGGAGAGCTTTTTCTGCCCCGCGAATTCCACTTTCACAAATCTGGCTGTTCTGGCCGGATCGGGAGAAACCGTCCCCCACACAGGCACCTTCATGCCGCGCTGGAGCACGGCTCCTTCAGAAAAAGGCGCCCCCATCTTGATTTCCGCCCAAAGCGGCAGCGCGACGCAAGCGGCGACGGCGCAAACCGCAAAACCAGATCTGACTTTCATTTCGCTTCCTTTCGTTTTTGACGACGGGCGTTGCATTCGCCCGCTTGTGTGTTATTATACCAAATTTTCAGTCCAAAAAAAACCGCAAAAAGAACTGCAAAAAAACTGTCAAATTTCATTGACGCCGGGCTTGAGAGCCTTGGTTTCGCCGCCGAATACGAACTCGCCCGCGACAGGCGTCGTCACGCGCCCGCTCGCCCTGCCGCCTTCAAATGAGAGATCGACCTCTATCATCGCGCCCGACGGGTGGGGGTAGGACGCGCGGATACGCTTGAGCCCGCCGGGCTGAGGCGCCACGCGCACCTTCTCGAAGAACGGCGCGGCGCTCCTTATGCCCGCGACGCCGGTCCTCAAGAACCAGAGCGGATGCGCCCCCCACGCGTGGCAGTCGCTCCGGGAATCGAGGCCGGGATATTCGGGCTTTTCCAGCGTAGTCGTCGCGCCCAATTTGACATACCCCTTCCAAAGGTCGAGCCGCTTGAGGAAAAGATCCGC
>JAFWBO010000100.1 GCA_017507065.1 Kiritimatiellia bacterium
CTCGCGGGTGAAAAGCCCTTCGGCGGGACCATACGGATCGGACGAGTCGACTATGATGAGATCGTATTCCGCCTTCTTCCCGCGGACATAGCGCAAGCCTTCTTCAAACCAGACTTTGACGCGCTTGTCCTTGAGCTTCGACGACGTGAACGGAAGATACTTCTTCGCGAGCAGCACCACCTGCCGGTCGACTTCCACGAGATCGATCGATTCGATGGTCCTGTATTTGACGAGCTCGCGCACGGTTCCGCCGTCGCCGCCGCCGATGACGAGAACGTTTTTGACGTTGGGATGGACCGCCATCGGCACGTGGGTGATCATCTCGTGGTAGATGAACTCGTCCTTCTCGGTGATCATAAGCCCGCCGTCAAGCACGAGCACGCGTCCGAAGGCGGGCGTGTCGAGAATATCGATCTGCTGGACGGCGCTTTTCTTGGACGCGAGCTGTTCCGTCACCTTCATCGAAAAGCGCACGTCATCCGTATGTTCGTCGGTATACCAGAGTTCCATGGGATTTTACGGGATTAGAGGGTTGAACGGCGGGTCTTCACGACACCACCTGGAGATAGTCGAGATTCATATCCTCGGGGCCGGTCATGAAGCAGCCTTTGTCTTTGGCGAAGAGAATATGCTCGAGAATGTCCGGCGTGATCCGCTCTCCCGGAGCGACGATCGGGATTCCGGGCGGATAGCTCATCACGAATTCGCCGGCCACGAGACCGACGCTCTTTTCCATCGGCACCCTGCGCTTCGGCGCGTAGAACGCCTCCTGCGGCGCCATCGCGATTTCGGGGTCGATGTATTCGTGATCGAAAAGTCCGGCCGGATTGCGTTCATGCAGACGCTTGATTTCCGCAAGCGCGGAAATAAGCCGCTCGACATCCATCATGCGGTCGCCGGCGGAAAGAATCGCCAGCAGGTTGCCGATGTCGCCGAATTCGATCTGGATTCCGTAATCGTCGCGGAGATGGTCGTAGACTTCGATTCCCGCAAGCCCGATGTTCCGGGTGTGGACGGAAAGTTTCGTCCGGTCGAACGCGAAAACGGCGTCGCCGTCGACGAGCTCCGGACCGAACGCGAGATATCCGCCGAGATCGTTGATCTCGTCGCGCGCGTAATCGGCGAAGTCCATCGTCTTCTGGAATGCGGCGCGCCCCTTGAAATAAAGGTTTCTGCGGGCGATATCGAGCGAGGAGAGCAGCAGATAATTCGCGCTCGTCGACTGCGTCAGGGTGATGACCTGGCGGACGTAGTCGGGATTGACGGGCTTGCGCGTAAGCAGTATCGAACTCTGCGTCAGCGAACCGCCCGTCTTGTGGATCAAGCATGCGGCCATATCCGCTCCCGCCGCCATCGCGGATACGGGAAGCTCTTCATGGAACGTGAAATGCGTCCCGTGCGCCTCGTCGGCGAGCACGAGCATGCCTGCGCTGTGCGCAAGCTTCACGATGGTGGCTAGATCGGAGCATATTCCGTAATACGTCGGATTGTTCACGAGAATCGCCTTTGCGTCGGGATGTTCGGCGATCGCCCTTCTGATGTCGGCGATGCGCATTCCGAGCGGGATGCCGAGCTTACGGTCGCGGCCGGGATTGATATAGACGGGCACGGCGCCGTTCACGACGAGCGCGTTGATGGCGCTGCGGTGGACGTTGCGGGGAAGGATGATCTTGTCGCCCCTGCCGGTCGCGGCCCAGATCATCGTCTGCACCGCGGACGTGGTGCCGTTCACCATGAAAAAAGCGTTATCCGCGCCGAACGCGGCGGCGGCGAGTTCCTGCGCATCTTTTATCACGGAAACCGGATGACCGAGATTGTCCAGCGGCTTCATGGAATTCACGTCGAGTTCCATGCAAAGCTTGCCGAAATACCCGGAAAGTTCCGAATTCATCCGGCCACCTTTATGTGCCGGCACGTCAAAATGCGCCAAACGGTTTATCCGCTGCGCGTTCAGTGCCTCTGCGAGAGGCAAAGCATTCTGTTCAAGATCCAATTCATACAACTCCTGAGCAGGTTTTTCCACAGGGGCGTAGCTTCCAGTCGTGCACCCGCACGGAGAGAGACACCTATTATGGAAC
>JAFWBO010000101.1 GCA_017507065.1 Kiritimatiellia bacterium
CAGGCGACAGGCACGAAAGACCCCAAGCCCACCGCAGCCCTTCTCGACGAGAAAGAACGCCACGAGGCCTTGCAGACCATCCTCGCGGATCCCGCTCCCGTCTTCTCACGCGTCTTCGCCGCGCTCGAACACATGATTTCCCCGGACACCGTCTTTTTAGACGCCCCCGCGCCCGACTTGAAGGCCAAAAAGCGAAAGCGCGGCAGAAAACCTCCCTCCTGACATCTCGACTTTCGATCGAAAAACGACACGAAAAGATTTAATACAGGAAAAATGAGAATTATATGCGGAAAATTCTGAAGCAGGGATGAGCGGGCGATAAATTTCAAAACACAGCAGCGCATTTTTGAAAAACGACAGAAAAACAGCAGGAAGAAAAAAACGTAAATAACAAAAATAAAGTGTATAATATGCAGAAATAACAAAGTCAACAGAAAGTCGGAAATTATAAAGCATTGAAAGACTAAGTCCATAATGCCAACAGCCCGCAAGAAATGGCAGCGGCATATGCCAACAGCCCGCAAGAAATGGCAGCGGCATATGCCAACAGCCTGCAAAATATGGCAGCAGCATATAAAAAAATGATATCGGGAATAAAAACGGAAATAACGAAAATAAAGGAGAGCGACGAAAATGAACTGCATGACTGAAAACATCCTTGAAACAATGGGCCGGACGCCCCTTGTGGAAATATCCTCAAAACTGAACAAAGGCGGAGCTAAAGTCCTCGCCAAAATCGAATTCTTCAACCCCGGCGGCAGCGTGAAAGACCGCGTGGCCGCAGCAATGGTGGAAGCCGCCGAAAAAGCAGGAACCCTCAAGCCCGGCGCCGCAATAATCGAACCGACAAGCGGCAACACCGGCGTTGGCCTTGCACTGGTATCGGCCGTCAAAGGCTACCGTCTCATTCTCACGATGCCGGAAACAATGAGCGTGGAACGCCGGGCTCTCGCCGCCGCATACGGCGCGGAAATCGTCCTCACTCCAGGCGCGGAAGGAATGAAAGGCGCCATCGCCAAAGCCGAGGCCCTCCGCGACTCGATCCCGGGCGCGGTAATACTCCAGCAGTTCGAAAACCCCGCCAATCCCGAATGCCACTACCGCACCACCGGACCCGAAATATGGGAGGCCGCCGGCGGAGAAATCGCGGCGTTCGTTGCAGGCGTGGGCACCGGAGGCACAATCACCGGGACAGGACGCTATCTCAGAGAGAAAAATCCGGAAATCAAAATAGTTGCCGTCGAACCCGATACGTCAAGCGTGATTTCCGGCGGAAAACCGGGGCCGCACAAGCTCCAGGGCATCGGCGCGGGCTTCATCCCGAAAATCCTCGACGTCTCGCTCCTGTCCGAGGTCGTCCGCGTCTCCGCCGAAAACGCCGGAGAGACGGCCAGGGCCGCAGCGGCGCGCGAAGGCATTCTCGTCGGCATTTCCTCCGGCGCGGCGCTGTGGGCAGCCCTCGAACTTTCAAAGAGACGGGAATTCGCCGGAAAGACTATAGTGACGCTTCTCCCCGACACGGGCGAGCGCTATCTCTCAACCTGGCTCTACGGAAAATAAAAATGTCTCTGCTCGACAAAGCGGCCGCGAACGCGCGCATTCTGACGCGCCGGGAACTGGCAACGCTCCTTGAATGGCCCGACGCACACGAGCTTTTTGCAGCGGCATACGAAGTCAAATGCCGGGAAATCGGCAAGCGCGTCTCCCTCAGAGGTCTCGTCGAGTTCGGCAACATCTGCGAAAAAGACTGCTTCTACTGCGGCATCAGAAAAAGCAACACCGCCGTCCGCCGCTACAGAATGGACAAAGACGAAATCGTCCGCGAAGCCGAATGGGCATTCAAGGCGGGTTACGGCAGCGTCGTGCTTCAGTCGGGCGAACTTTCAAGCGAAAGCAACACCGTATTCGTGGAAGACGTGCTCAGGCGGATCCACGCCTTCGGAGGCGACGATTTCGGCATAACGATCAGCCTCGGCGAACAGGCCGAAGAAACATACCGCCGCTGGCGCGAAGCCGGCGCCCACCGCTACCTTCTGCGCATCGAGACATCCAACCCGACCCTTTACGCGCGCCTTCATCCGGCCGACCACTCGTGGACGGATCGCCTCGAATGCCTGCGCACGCTCAGGCGCTGCGGCTACCAGACCGGCAGCGGCGTCATGTCGGGCCTCCCCGGCCAGACGACAGAAGACCTTGCCGCCGACATTGAATTCTTCGCCGCGGAAGATCTCGACATGATAGGCATGGGGCCGTACATACCCCACAAAGACACGCCGCTCGGCAAAAACACGGCCCTCTCTCCCGCCGAACGGGCGAAACGGCTCGAGCTCGGCCTCAGGATGATCGCCGCGACGCGGCTGCATCTCCACGACGTCAACATCGCAGCCGCGACCGCCCTTCAGGCGCTCGATCACGAAGGCCGGGAAAAAGGCATTCTCGCCGGCGCCAACGTGATAATGCCCAACGTGACCGACATCCGCTTCCGCTCGGACTACCAGCTCTACGAAGGCAAACCGTGTCTCGGAGAAAATCCGGTTCTCTGCAAAGGCTGCATCGAGCGGCGCATAACATCTATCGGAGAAACGGCCGTTCTCAACGGACGCGGCGACTCCCCGAGATGGGAGAAAAGAACGTCGGCGGCAAAACACGCATCCATCGGATGAACGCCGTGCCGGGAAACACAAGAAAAGGAAAGGAAAAAAATGAAAATATCGTATCAAGGCAAAACGGTCGACACCGAAGAGAAAACAGTCGCGGAATTCCTCGCGAAAGCAGGCGTCCCGGAAAACGAAGCGATCGTCGAATACAAAGGCGAAGTGCTCCCGCGCGCCGCACTGTCAGACACGCTTCTCGAAAGCGGCGCCGAACTCAACGTCTTCCGCGTGGTCGCAGGCGGCTGACGCCGTATTTTCTTGAGCAATCGGGCTAAAAATGGTATAATAACCTCATATTTTCAAAATGCCGAGCAGGAACGAAAAATGAGCGAAGAAACCGAAACAGCGGTAGACAATACGATAGAGACCGTCAGCATCGAAAAATCGATGGCGCAGGACTATCTCGACTATTCGATGAGCGTGATCGTGGGGCGCGCGCTTCCCGACGTGCGCGACGGACTCAAACCGGTCCACAGGCGCTGCCTCTACGCGATGTACAAGCTCGGCAACACGTGGAACTCGAAACATCTCAAGTCGGCCCGCATCGTCGGCGACGTGATCGGCAAATACCATCCGCACGGCGACACCGCCGTCTACGACACGATCGTGCGCATGGCGCAGGATTTCTCCCTCAGGGTGCCGCTCGTCGACGGCCACGGCAACTTCGGCTCGATCGACGGCGACGGCGCGGCCGCGATGCGTTACACCGAAGTGAGAATGCAGCGCGTGGCGGAGGAGCTTCTCGGCGATCTCGAGAAAGAAACGGTCGACATGGCCCCCAACTACGACGAGACGACGGAAGAGCCCACGGTGCTCCCGGCCAAACTGCCGAATCTGCTTCTCAACGGGTCGAGCGGCATTGCCGTGGGCATGGCCACGAACATCCCGCCGCACAATCTCGGCGAACTCTGCGACGGTATAACGTATTATGTCGACCACCGCGACGAGTGCACCGTCGAAGATCTGATGAAGATCGTCAAAGGCCCAGACTTTCCGACCGGCGCGAAGATATGCGGCTACAACGGAATAGCGTCGATGTACAAGCTCGGTCGCGGCCAGCTCACGGTGCGCGGAAAGGCCGAAGTCGAAACCCTTCCCAACGGGCGCGAGCGCATAGTGATAACGGAAATCCCGTACGGCGTGAACAAAGCCGAGATGATCAAACACGCCGCCGAACTCGTCAAAGACAAGGTCATTCCCGGCATCAGCGACATCCGCGACGAATCGAAGGCCGATGTCAGGATTATCGTGGAAGTGAAGCGCGACGCCATGGGCGAAGTGGTGCTCAACCACCTCTACAAGCATACGCAGCTGCAGACGACTTTCGGCGCGATAATGCTCGCCATAGACGGCGGGCGGCCAAAGATCCTCAACCTCAAGGATTTCTTCCGCTGCTACGTCGACCACCGCTTCGAAGTGATAACGCGCCGCACGCGCTTCGACCTCAAAAAGGCCCAGGCCCGCAAACACATCATCGACGGCCTGCTTCTCGCAATCGCCAATCTCGACGAAGTGGTGCGCATCATCCGCGCGTCCAAAAACCGCGACGAGGCAAAAACGCGTCTCGTCGAACGCTTCGGCTTCAGCGAGCCGCAGGTCTCGGCCATTCTCGAAATGCGTCTTTACCAGCTCACCGGGCTCGAGCACGACAAACTCGCGGAAGAACTCGCCAAACTCCTTGCGGCGATCGCCGAATACGAGGCGATCCTCGCCGATCCCGCAAAGGTATACGCCATCATCCGCGACGACCTCGCCGACATCAAGGCGAGATACTGCGACAAAGAACAGGCAAAGCGCCGCACCGAAATCGTTCCGGACGAGAACGAAGTGTCGATGAAAGATCTCGTCCCCGACGAGCCTTGCGTGATAACGCTTTCCAACAGGGGATACGTCAAGCGCGTGCCTCTCACCGAATACCGCGAACAGAAGCGCGGCGGGCACGGCGTCAAAGGCGCGCAGGTCAAGGAGGAAGATTTCATCCGCCTCGTCTTCGTGGCCGAAACGCACGATTCGCTCATGTTCTTCACGAACACCGGGCGCGTGTTCCTCAAAGACGCCTACCAGATCCCCGAAGCGCCGCGCACGAGCTTCGGCCGCCCGCTCATCAACCTTCTCAATCTGCAGGAAGGCGAGCAGGTGCTCAACCTTCTGCCTATACGTTCGTTCGACGGCGATGTCGACGTCTTCTTCGCGACGAAAAACGGCACAGTGAAGAAAACGCTGCTCGGCGACTTCAAAAACGTCAACCGCAACGGCATAAGGGCGATCAACATCGACGAAGACGACGCGCTCGTGGACGTGCGGCTCGTAAAGCCAGGCGACGATGTCATCATGCTCACAGGCGACGGACGCGCGATGCGCTTCGCCTCGGCCGACGTGCGCCGCATGGGCCGCACCGCGACGGGCGTGAGGGGCATACGCCTGCGCGAAGGCGACAAAGTCGTGTCTCTCGACGCGGTCGACGACACGAAGACGCTTTTCATCGCCACGGCCAACGGCTACGGCAAGCGTTGCGAATTCAAGGATTTCACGCGGCACAACCGCGGCGGACAGGGAATGATCGGCATCAAGGGCGCGGACCGCAACGGAGCGGTCGTCGCCGCACATGCCGTCTCCGACGACGAGAACGTCATCTCGATAACGAGCGACCAGCAGATGGTGCGCAGCGCCGTCTCCGATTTCAGCGTCCAGAGCCGCATGGCCCAGGGCGTAAAACTCGTCCGTCTCACGGAGGGGGCTTCGCTCGTCTCTGTTTCCGTCTGCGAGAGCGCGGCCGAAGACGCTCCTGCCGCGGAATAACCGCCAGCGGGACGCCCCCGGCACCGGGCTTGAAAGGCAAAGCCGCCAGTTTCACGGAAAGGAAAAGAAAGAGAATATGTCGGAACAAATAAAACTGATGGAAAAAGACGCATGCCGCTGGGATGCCGTTTCGTTCGGCGAAATCATGCTCAGGCTCGACCCCGGAGACGGTAGAATACACACGGCGAGAGATTTCAAAGTGTGGGAAGGCGGCGGAGAATACAATGTCGTCAGAGGGCTGCGGCGCTGCTTCGGCCTCAAGACCGCCGCCGTCACCGCCTTCGCCGACAATCCCGTCGGGCGGCTCGTCGAAGATTTCATGCTTCAAGGCGGCGTCTCCACCGAATGGGTGAAATGGCTCCCCTATGACGGCATAGGCCGGACGGTGCGCAACGGGCTCAACTTCGTCGAGCGCGGCTTCGGCTGCCGCGGCGCGCGCAGCTGCGCCGACAGAGGGCACACGGCGATCGCCTCGCTGAAACCCGGCGACATCGACTGGGAGAAGCTCTTCGGCGAAGAGGGGGTGCGCTGGTTCCACACGGGCGGAATATGCGCGGCGCTTTCCGAATCTACGGCCGAAACGGTCATCGAAGCGCTCAAATGCGCGAAGAAACACGGCACCGTCACGAGCTACGACCTCAACTACCGCGCAAGCCTCTGGAAGTCGATCGGCGGCATGGAAAAAGCGCGGGAAGTAAACCGGGAAATCGCGAAATACGTCGATGTCATGATCGGCAACGAGGAAGATTTCACCGCCGCGCTCGGCATCGAAGTCGAAGGCGTCGACGAAAACCTCACCACCCTTCCGGTCGAAGGCTTCAAACGGATGATTGAAAAAGTCCTTTCGGTTTATCCCAACTTCAAAGCCGTAGCGACCACCCTCAGAAGCGTGAAATCGGCGACTGTCAACGACTGGAGCGCGATCTGCCGCTACAAAGGCGAATTCTACGAATCGGCGAAGCGCCCCGGGCTCGAGATTTTCGACCGCGTCGGCGGGGGCGACTCGTTCGCGTCCGGGCTCATATACGGCCTCATGGAATTCGACGACGGCGCAAAGGCCGTTGAATACGGAGCGGCGCACGGAGCGCTCGCGATGACGACGCCCGGCGACACATCCATGGCCACGAAGGCCGATATCGAGAAACTCGTCGCCGGAGCGTCGGCGAGGGTAGACCGCTGACAAACACCGGCAGCACAAGGAGAAAAAACAATGGTTTTCGAAAAATTCGCAAAGGCGGGGATCATCCCCGTCATCGTGATCGAGGACGTCGAAAAGGCGGTTCCTCTCGCAAAGGCGCTCGTCGCGGGCGGGCTTGACGTGCTCGAAGTGACATTCCGCACGGCGTGCGCGGCCGAAGCCATCTCGCGCATAAAGAGAGAAGTCCCCGGGGCCGTCCTCGCGGCCGGCACCGTGCTCACGAAAGAACAGCTCTCCGCCGCGCGGCTCGCCGGCGCAGAAGCGTGCGTAGCGCCGGGGTTCGATCCGGCGATCGTCCGCGCCGCGCAGGAGATAGGCATGCCCTTCTGCCCCGGCGTGGCAAGCGCCTCGGAACTTTCGCAGGCGCTCTCGATGGGGCTGAAGATGGTGAAATTCTTCCCTGCCGAATCGGCCGGCGGCGTCAAATACATAAAAGACCTCCTCGGAGCGTTCCGCTGGACAGGCGTCAAATTCATGCCTACGGGAGGCGTAAAGGCTTCGAACGTGGCCGACTATCTCGCAGTGCCGGAAATCGTGTGCTGCGGCGGAACGTGGATCGTGCCGAAGGACGCGCTCGCGGCGGGCGACTTCGCAAAGATAGAATCGCTCGCGAAAGAAGCATCGGACACTGTGCGCAGGATCAGAAACGCCTGACACCGGAAAAACGGAAGGATCACTGAATGAAACAGTATATCAACGACGATTTTCTTCTCACGACCGACGCGGCCAAAGAACTCTACCACGGCTACGCCGAAAACGAAAAAATAATCGACTACCACTGCCATCTCCCGGTGAAGGAAATCGCCGAAGACAAGCGCTGGAGCGACATCGCCGAACTGTGGCTCGGCGGCGACCACTACAAGTGGCGCCTCATGCGCTCGAACGGCTTTTCCGAAGAGCTCTGCACCGGGAAAGCCCCGGCGGCGGACAAGTTCGCGGCCTTCGCGGCCACGCTCGACAAAGCCGCGGGCAATCCGATGCTCGACTGGTCGCAGCTCGAGCTGGCGAGATATTTCGGGGTGTTCGACAGGCTCTCCCCCGCCAACTCCGCGGAAATCCGCGAAAAATGCAACATCCGCCTTGCGGAGAAAGACTTTTCGGCCCGGGCGATAATGCTGAAGTCGCGCGTCGCATGCGTCTGCACGACAGACGACCCCGACGACACGCTCGAATGGCACGACAAGATCGCCGCGGATTTCAAAGAAGTCAAGGTTCTCCCGACATGGAGGCCCGACCGCATACTCAAAGCCGCCGTCAAGGACGGCTCCGACCCGATGCCGCATCTCGCGCAGCGACATGAATACTTCGGACGGCACGGAAGCGTCGTTTCAGACTACGGTCTCGACACCGTGCCGAGCGGACGCCATGCCGACCTTCTCGTCGAATGCATGAAGCTCGACGCTGCGGCGGGCCGCGTTTCGCAGCTGCATTTCAACTGCATACGCAACCCCAATTCGGCGCGCTTCGCGTCTCTCGGGCCCGACACCGGCTTCGACACGATCTCTGACGCCGGCGGTCTGCGCGCCCTCGCCGCGATCCTCGACAGGCTCGAAAGCGCAGGCGCCCTTCCGAAAACGATCCTCTACTCGCTCAACCCGTCCGACACTCCCGCCCTCCAGGCTCTTGCGGGATCTTTCCAGCAAGGCCCGGCCCGCGCCAAGGTGCAGGTTGGTTCGGCATGGTGGTTCAACGACCATCTCCGCGGCATGCAGGCCCAGCTCGAATCGCTCATGGCTCTCGGGCTGATCGGGAATTTCGTCGGCATGCTCACCGATTCGCGCTCGTTCCTCTCCTATCCGAGGCACGAATATTTCCGCCGCATACTCTGCGGTCTTCTCGGCGAAAAGGTCGAAAAAGGCGAAGTGCCCTGCGACATCGCCTGGCTCGGCGGCATGGTGCGCGACGTGTCCTTCAACAACGCAAACGAGTATTTCGGCTTCGGGGTGTGACGATGAGAAAGCTGCCGTTCGACAGAGCAAAACTCGAAGAAATCGCAAAACGCTGGCCCACGCCGTTCCACATATACGATGCGGCCGCGATCCGCAAAAACGCCGCACGCCTCAAATCGGCTTTCGCGTGGAATGAAGGCTTCAAAGAATTCTTCGCCGTCAAAGCCGCGCCGAACCCGCATCTGATGAAACTTCTCAGGGACGGCTTCGGTTTCGGCTCAGACTGCTCGTCGATGGCCGAACTCGTTCTCGCGGAAAAAACCGGCAATACCGGCGCAGACATAATGTTCACGTCGAACGATACGCCCGCCGAAGAGTTCAAAAAGGCCTGGGAGCTCGGAGCGATCGTGAACCTCGACGACATAACGCACTGGGATTTTCTTCTCGAGACTCTCGGCGGAGGCGTTTCCTTCGAAGGACGCACGATGTGCTGCCGGTACAACCCCGGTCCGCTCAAAGGCGGCAACGCGATAATAGGCAAACCGGAAGAGGCAAAGTACGGCTTCACGCGCGAACAGCTTTTCGCCTGCTATGCCGCGATGAAAGCGAAAGGCGTAAAGCGGTTCGGCCTCCACACCATGGTGGCCTCCAACGAGCTCGACCCCGAATACATAATCGACACGGCTAAACTCTTGTTCGATCTCGCCGCCGAAATCTCCGCCGCCGTCGGCATTGATTTCAGTTTCATAAACATCGGCGGCGGCATCGGCATCCCGTACCGCCCCGACCAGAAAGCGATGGATTTCGGCCGCGTCGGCGCAGGCATACGCGCGGCCTACGAGGAAAAGATCGTATCGCGCGGCATGAAGCCGCTTGCGATATACATGGAATGCGGACGGTGCATAACCGGCCCGTACGGCTACCTCGTCTCGCGCGTGCGCCACATCAAAAACACCTACAGGCTCTATGCCGGGCTCGACGCCTGCATGGCAAACCTAATGCGCCCCGCTCTCTACGGGGCCTACCACGAAATCGTCGTGCCGGGCAAAGAGGGCTCGTCCGAGATCGCCGTGTACGATGTGACGGGCTCGCTTTGCGAGAACAACGACAAGTTCGCCGTGCAGCGAGCCCTCCCGCGCCTTGAACGCGGCGATCTCGTTGTCATCTGCGACGCCGGCGCGCACGGACATGCGATGGGATTCCAGTACAACGGCAAGCTGCGCAGCGCCGAACTGCTGCTCGAAGAAGACGGCTCGGTGCGCGAAATCCGCCGCGCCGAAACTCTCGACGATTATTTCGCCACGCTCGATTTTCCCGGACTGAAAGACTGAACTCTCAGAGGACTTCGGCCTCGAAATCGAAATTTTTCGCCGCGACTATGCGCACGGTGACGAAATCGCCCGTCTTCGCCTTGCGCCCCTCGGGCGTGTCGAGAAGATAGACGACTCCGTCGACGTCGGGAGCCTGCGAAGCGAGGCGAGCCACGCCGTCAGCGACAACGAGCGCGTTGAAAACGCCTCCAATCGACCTCTTCGAGCGCACCGCCCACAGCCGTGCGGCATCCGCCATTATGATGCGCTCGCGCTCTTCGGCGACGGCTCGCGACGGACGCGACGGCATCTTTGCCGCCTTCGTCCCCTTCTCCGGGCTGAAGGCGAATGCGCCGAGCCTGTCGAACTGCATACGTTTGAGGTCTGCGCGCATCGTCGCGAAACGGCGCTCCGTCTCGCCAGGGAACCCCGTCATCACCGTGGTCCTGAGCGTAACGCCGGGGATGGCCGCCCGAAGATTCTCGGCCGCTCCGAGAGAAGCGTTTATCGCCGCACGGCGGTTCATAAGCGCGAGAACGGCGGGGTCGGTATGCTGGAGCGGCACGTCGATGTACTTCACCGCGTGCGGAGACGACACCATCCACTCGATGAACGCCTGCGTGATTTCGTTCGGATACGAATAAAGAACCCTCACCCAGAATTCCCCTTCGATCTCGTCGATCTTCCGCAGGAGCTTCACGAGAGCATCGCGCCCCATGCCGAGATCGACGCCGTAAAGCATCGGATCCTGCGCAACGATGTTTATTTCGCGGCAGCCGCTTTCGACGAGCGCTTTCGCCTCGCGCAGAACGGATGCGACCGGACGCGAACGGTAGCGCCCCCTGATGAGCGGAATCGCGCAGTATGCACAGCGATGGGCACAGCCCTCGGCTATCTTAAGATAGGCGAAAGCCCTGCCCGTGAACCTCAAAGCCGGCATCTTCGGCTCGATCCACGACGACGGGACGCCGTTCCATTCGTCGACGCCCGGGAATTTCGCCGCCGCCTGCGGGTAGCGCTGGGGATAGCACCCCGTCACGACCACTTTCCCGAAA
>JAFWBO010000102.1 GCA_017507065.1 Kiritimatiellia bacterium
AAAACTAACTGTTTTCCGCCCCCCCCCCCCTGGATTGTGTCAGTTATGTTTTTCATAGCTTTTCTCTCCTTCTCGGGTTGATGGTTTTCAAATTGTTTTCTGATATTATACAATAATAGCCAACGAAAAGTCAACGGGCGGGGAGCTTTCACCAATTTTTTTTGAAGTAATTTGCGGAAGTGAACGCACCCGGTCAGGTTCGTTTACTTCTGCAATGGTGCATTTACTTCCGCGCGCTACGGATTTTCCTGACACCACGAATTGAAAAACGACCGAAGACCGCCGGGAAAGAGAATTTGTGTCGCACGGTCACGCCGGCGCGGGACAATATGACACATTCCGTCACGGCACGGCCGCAATGCGCGCATTGGCACGACTTATGCTTGTATACGGTCGACGAAACAAAAACAACAACCGTGCGCGAAGCACGGGCAGATTTAAAAGAAAGGAAACAAACAGATGAACACACTGATCGACATTGATCCGTTCTCGTTTCTGGACGATATGTTCAGCACGGGCAACAGAGCGCTCAGAACAATGAGGGCGCGCGCCGCAGGCAGATTCCCGCCGGCCAACATCCTCACCGACGACACTGCCGTCATAATCGACCTGGAACTTCCGGGCAAAACGGCATCCGACGTGGAACTCACGCTCGAGCCGCAGGCCGCCGTCATAGCCGGCAAACCCAAAAACGAGGAAACCGGGAAAACCGACGGCTCTTCGGCGCAGAACGTCTGGTCGAGAAGGATCGAACTCCCGTTCAGGGTCGACGCCGAAAAGGCCAACGCGAAATTCACCAACGGCATCCTCCGGATCGAACTCCCGAAAGCCGACGCCCCGGCGGTGAGGCGCATAGCCATCGCGGGATGAAAAACTGACAGACAGACAAACAACGAAAGGACTTGCGACATGAAAGAAGAAAACTACATCGTCCCTGCGGCCTCGCTCGTGGAAAGGCCGGACGAATACGAACTCAGAGCGGAAATCCCCGGCGTCGGCAAAGAAGACGCGGAGCTTCACGTCGAAGGGAAAACGGTCTCGCTGAAGACCTGCTCGAAATACCAGCATCCCGCCGGTTTCAAAACGGCCGTATGCGAATTCGAAAGATGCAATTACGCAATGAGCGTCGATATGCCGGAAATGGCCGACATGTCCACCCTCGCGGCGAAACTGGAAAACGGCATCCTGACCGTGACGGTCAAGAAGCGCCCCGAGACGCAGGCACGCAAAATCGCGATCTCCTGATCGCAGGCAGGGAAGCTCAGCCTTCCCTGACGATACGGCAGCGTCCGTCGGAAAGATCGAACTTAACGAGTCGGACGTCGCCCCATGCGCACGGAAGCGCGAACGAGACGGCGGAGCCGTCTCGTTTTTTGTCTCCGGCCATCAACGGCACGAGATCGTCGAACGCGACGCCAGCCGGGAGCGACACAGGCAGATTTTCCGCGGCGAAGCGTTCGGCGAGGCTGTCGGCCCAGCCTTTGGAGGCGAGGCCCTCGCGTTCCGCGAGACGCGCCTCTTCGACGCATCCCGCCGCAACCGCCTCGCCGTGCGAAACGCCATACCGCGTAATCTTCTCGATCGCGTGCGCCACCGTGTGGCCGCAGTTCAAAAGCGCGCGTCGGCCCGTCTTCTCAAACGGATCCTCGCGGACGATATCGATTTTCACTTTCAGATTCGCGGCTATGCCGGCCGGATCCAGGCACGCCGCCCCGATCACGGCGTCAAGGCCGCCGATTATCTCGTGCTTTATCATCTCGGCGCGCCCCTGCGCGAGAGTCCCGGCGTCGAGAGTGGAGAGAAAGTCTGCATCTATCGCGACAAGCCTCGGCGAATGAAAAGCCCCCGCGAGATTTTTCCCCTCGGGAAGATCGCATCCCGTCTTGCCGCCGGTGGAAGCGTCGACCATGGAAAGAAGCGTCGTCGGGAAATTCATCCAGTCTATCCCGCGCATCCACGTCGCTGCGGCGAACCCGGCAAGGTCGCCCGTCACGCCGCCGCCCACGGCCGAGACTACGTCTCTCCGTGAGATTCCTGCCGCGGCGAACGCGCTCCACAGGGAAGCGACCGTGTGCGGCGTCTTGTGTTCTTCGCCCGACGGCACGACTGCGACAGGCGCCGGGACGAGACCGCGCCATACAGCAGCGACATTGGCGTCTGCAACCACCTTCCCGCCTTCGAGAAAAGTCCCTGCGATCGATCTGCCTACCGCGACAAGCGAGCCGGGAAGATCGAAGAAGGCCGCAATCCTGCGCGGGAACGACGCATAGTGCTCTGCGCGCTCCTTCGCCTTGTTGCCGAGCGGTCTGGCCGCGGCTCCGACCGCGGACAGACGCCGCGCAAGCTCCTTCTCGCCGGGCGTGTCGAGACAGATCACATCTCCGGCGGATTCCGCGAAATCTCTGCTTGCCCCGCGGAGAAGCGCACCGCCGCCGAGAGAGACGACGGTCGTCCCCGCGCGGCGCGACGCCTCGTCGGACACGCGCCTGAGAACGGACGATTCCAGCTCGCGGAACGCCTCTTCTCCTTCTTCGGCGAATATGGAAGGAATATCCCGCCCTGCGGTTTCTTCGATGCAGGCGTCGAGATCCACGGCCCGGGCATCCGCCGCGGAGGCGAAACGTTTCGCGAACGTCGTTTTCCCCGATGCCGGCGCACCGTATATATATATGATCTTTTTCATCGGCGTTCCTCCTGTTCTTTTCCGAGCGCTTCGGCTATCGCGCGCGCGGCGCGTTCGAGATCGTCCCTGCCGTGGGAACACATCAAAGAAGCGCGCAGAATCGCCTTGCCGCGCGCCACCGTCGGATACCGTATGGCCGGAATCAGGAAACCGCGCCGGGAAAGTTGTTCCGCCGCGCTTTGCGCCGCATTCTCGTCGCCGACCGGTATCGGGACGATCGCCGAATCTGTTTCCGGCTCGATGCCGGACTTCACGAGCGCGGCGAGGAAAAAGCGGACGTTCCCGCGCAACGCTTCTACGCGCCACGGTTCCGCCTCGAGAATATCCAGCGCGGCGGAGGCCGCCGCGACGGAGGCGGCGCCGGGCGATGTCGAAAAAATGAAACTCCGCGCGGAGTTCACGAGATAATCCACGACAAGACGGGACGAGGCGACGAAACCGCCGGAGGAGCCGAGGGCTTTAGAAAGAGTTCCCACGGTTATGTCCGGATGGCCGCACCCGAAATGTTCCGCAAGCCCTCTGCCGGTCTTGCCGACAACGCCCGTCGCGTGCGCTTCGTCTATTACCGAAAACGCATCGTGCCTGCGACATATCTCGACGAACTTCGGAAGATCGAGAATGTCGCCGTCCATCGAAAACACCGCGTCGGAAACCACGATCCGGCGGCGGCATTCCCTTCTAACGGCGAGCAGCCTCTCCATCTCGTCCAGGTCGCCGTGCCTGTATATCGCCACTTCCGCGCCTGAAAGACGGCAGCCGTCTATTATCGATGCGTGGTTGAGCTCGTCGGAAATCACCGCGTCTCCCTTACGCGCAAGTGCGGCCACGAGCCCCGTGTTCGCCATGTAGACCGTCGAGAAGACGAGCGCGGCCTCGCAGCCCTTGAACCTGGCCAGACGCTCCTCCAGCTCGACGTGCGGCCTCTGCGTCCCCGTGACGAGGCGCGAGGCGCCCGTGCCGGCGCCCCATTTCTCGGCGGCGGCCGCAGCCGCCGCTTTCACGGCCGGATGGTTGGCGAGATCGAGATAGTCGTTAGACGAAAGAACCATGAGCTTTCCGCCGCCGCACACGGCAAAAGGGCCGGCCGGCGAATCGACCGTCCGCGGCACGCGCCAGAGCCCCGAGCGTTTTTTCTCTTCGTTGTCTGCGCGCAAAGAAGAAAACCTGCCTTCAGGATCTGCCGCGCCCACGGCGGGCACGTCCTCGACAAGCACGCACTGCCGTTCGAGAAAGGCGATCGTTTTCTCAACGTCCTCCCTGCGGCCGCGGTAGAAAAAAATACGCCCGCCGTCCGCGCAGCCCCGTTCTTTCATATTCGTGATGCGCCTGTAGCCGAACCTGCGCGAAGCCACGTAGCCTGTGACATAATCGGGGTCGTCGGAAACGCACAGCTCCGCGACAATGCCCGGGGCGTTCTGCACTTTCGTGGCAAGCACTATGGCCTCGCCGTAATGATTCTTTCTCTCGCTCACGCCTTTCGATGCACTGTCCGCGTCGTCCATGCATGTTACACGCACCCCCCTGTCCTTGTCGGGCTCGAGCCTCTCGAGCGTGTCGGCATCGACGAGCATGGCTCCTCTGAGGCCGTGAACAGACGCGAAAAGCTCCATCGCCTCGCGGACACGGGGAATGCCAGACTCCTCGAGAAGTCGCCGCGCGGCGTCCAGTCCTTCTTCGGGCGATCGAGCCTCGATTGTAGAAACTTCAAGAGCCTTCACTCTGACAATCTCGCCCGGCCGCTCGAGCTTCACATTGACAAAATCGGGGGCGCCCTTCGGGTGGGCGAGCGCGCGCGCCACGAGCGCCGCCGCCGTCGCCGGCGCCGCCTTGGCTGGAACTATGCGCTCCGCTCCGGAAATATGCCGCCCTTCCGAAGACGCGCGCATTTTCACGCTGTACAGCTTGGCGTCACTCATGGAAATCTCCGTCTTCCGGCTCGGGTCCGGGCGGCGCGGACGCGAGATCGACCATCGCTTCCGCTATGCGCTCCACCGCACCGTCCCCAGAAACGAGCGGCGGCATGGAATAAATGAAATTGCAGAAAGGCCTGAGCCAGACGCCGTGCGAATCTATCACCCTGTCGATGTCGGCGGCGGAAGGAAGGCGATTCGTCTCTATTACCGCCGCCGCGCCGAGGACGCGGACGGAACGCACGTTCGGCAGCTCCGCCGCACGCGCGAGCGACCGCGAAAACACTTCGCCGATCCTCGAAGCCTTCTCCCCGTATCCGCCCGCCGCAAACAGATCGAGCGAAGCCACGGCCGCGGCGCAGGCGAGAGGATTCGCCATGTACGTGGGCCCGTGCATGAACGCGGAAGGCTTCCCCGAAGAGATCGTCTCGGCGACGCGCCCCGAAGCGAGGGCGGCGGCGAGCGTGATATGACCGCCCGTGAGAGCCTTGCCCACCGTCATTATGTCCGGACGGATTCCGGCGTATTCATGCGCCCACCGCGGGCCGGTGCGGTAAAGCCCAGCCGCTATTTCATCGCAGATCAGAAGCGCGCCGTATTCGTCGCAGAGCGAGCGCATCTCGCGCAGATATCCGGGATGGTAGAAATTCATGGCGTTCGCCGCCTGAAAGACGCTCTCGCACACTACAGCCGCTATCTCGCCGCCGTGCCGCTCGAAAACGCCACGAAGCGACGATGCGCAGCCGTCTTCCCATTCCCCTCCGAACGGCAGCGAAGGCTTGTCGGCGAAAAGCTGCTTCGACATGATCGAGCCGAAAAGCGTATGCATGCCGTCGGGATCCGAAACCGACATGCAGAGCGACGTGTCGCCGTGATAGCCGCCCTTCAGCGCGAGAATCCTGCTTTTTTCCGGACGGCCGAGCGCCGTCTGGTACTGCACGGCCATCTTCAAAGCCACTTCAACCGCTATGGAACCCGAATCGGCGAAGAACACCTTGTCCAGCCCGGGAGGCGCGAACGCCGCGAGTTTTTCGGCGAGTTCCACCGCCGGGTCGTGCGTAAAGCCGCCGAACATGACATGGCACATCTTCTCCGACTGCCGCCGTATCGCTTCGGTTATCGCCGGATGGTTGTGCCCGTGCGCCACGCACCACCACGACGAGACTGCGTCTATGAGCCGGCTGCCGTCGGCGAGCTCTATTTCAAGCCCGCTCGCGCGCCGGGCATGGCGTACGCGCGGAGGATTGCGCAGCGATGCGTACGGATGCCAGATGTTCAGCCTGTCGTATTCAAGCGCCGTCACGGAAATATCTCCCCGAAATCGACGGCGGCGCAAGAGTCCGTCTTCGGAAGACGGACGATGCGCTCGGGAAAACCGAGCCGCTTCAAATGGCGGCGGACGGCGCAGACGGCATCTTCGTCGAGACGTTCGTCATCCGAAAAAAACGTATTGTGCACCACCCCCGCCAGAGACATGCCGCGCGCCGCGGCGGCTTCGAGAGAAAGAAGCGCGTGGTTTATCGCCCCGAGAGAGCCGCATGTCACGAGTATGAGCGGCCACCCCCGCTCTGCGGCGAAATCCACCGCGAGCGTTTCCTCGTCGAGCGGAACGGCAAGCCCGCCCGCGCCTTCGACAAGAGTTATCTCGTGCGCCTGCGCGCATCTGTCCACCGCAGAAGCGATCTTGCCGAGATCGACCTTCCTGCCCTCGAGACGCGAGGCGAGAAGCGGAGAAGACGGAAATCTGAAAATCTCGGGCGCGGTAAGCCCTTCGTCGTCCTCGGGAAACCGCACGCCGCCGGCCATGCGCCTGTGGACGGCGAGATCTTCGGAAAAACCGACGCACCCCGTCTGCACCATTTTCACGGTTATCACGTCGCGCCCGAGACCGGCGAGATACCTTGCCATGGCCCCTGTCGCAACCGTCTTGCCGACATCCGTGCCGATGCCGGAAACAAAATATATCCTTCCTGACATTATGCCTTTCCGTACTGCGGAGCATTCCGCATATCAAATGAAACGCGCCGTGACCGACCGCGGCGACGACCGCACCAGCGAAGGCGGGCCCTCGGCGACGAGCTCGCCGCCGAGCGAACCGCCGCCTGGGCCGAGATCGACTATCCAGTCGGCGAGGCCTATCACATCCGTGTTGTGCTCGATGACGACGACGGTGTTGCCCTGGTCGCGCAGCGCGAGAAGAATGCGCATGAGTTTGGCGACGTCGTCGAAATGGAGCCCGGTCGTCGGCTCGTCGAGAAGATAGAGCGTCCTGCCGGTCGACCGCCGCGACAGTTCCGTTGCCAGTTTTATCCTCTGCGCCTCGCCTCCCGAAAGTGTCGTCGCGCTCTGTCCGAGGGCGATGTAGCCGAGCCCCACGTCGGAGAGAAGGGCGAGCTTTCTCCTGAGAGACGGGACCTTGCCGAAAAATCCGAGCGCTTCGTCCACCGTCATCTCGAGAACGTCCGCGATCGATCTGCCGTCGTATTTCACGTCGAGCGTTTCGGCGTTGAATCTCCTGCCCGCGCACTGTTCGCACGTGACGTATACATCAGGCAGAAAACTCATTTCGAGTTTTCTCGATCCGTCGCCGCCGCACACCTCGCATCTGCCGCCTTTTACGTTGAACGAAAACCTGCCCGGCGTGTAGCCTCGCGCCTTCGCCGCCGGAGTGGCCGCGAAAAGATCGCGTATGTCGGAGAAAAATCCGACGTACGTCGCGGGGTTTGATCTCGGGGTGCGGCCTATGGGAGACTGGTCTATCTCGATCACCTTGTCGAAATTCTCGGCGCCGGTGATTTTAGAATGGCGCCCGGCCTCGGCCTTCGCGCCGTAGAATTTCTTCATGAGCGCGCGCTTGAGCGTTTCGTCGACGAGCGTGGATTTGCCGCTGCCGCTCACGCCGGTCACCACGGTGAACGCCCCCACGGGGAAACGCGCCGTCACGTTTTTGAGATTGTGCTCCTTCGCACCGTGGACGGTCAGGAAGCGGCTGAAAGATTTCTTCGCCTCCCCTGACGCGACCGACGCGACCGTCTTGCGGCCGGAAAGATAGTCGGCCGTCAGAGACCGGGCGCGGAGCAAACCCTCATAAGGCCCCTGGTACATGACCTTTCCGCCCTCACGGCCTGCGCCAGGCCCGAGGTCGACGATCCAATCCGCCGCGCGCATCATCTCGGCGTCGTGCTCGACTATGACCACGGTGTTGCCTCTGTCGCGCAGACCTTTGAGCGTGCCGATGAGGCGCTCGTTGTCGCGCGGATGAAGCCCGATCGTCGGCTCGTCGAGCACGTAAAGAACCCCAGTAAGCCCCGAGCCTATCTGCGTCGCGAGACGGATGCGCTGCATCTCGCCGCCAGAAAGCGTCGCGGAAGGCCTGTCGAGAGAAAGATACTCGAGCCCCACGTCGACGAGAAACCGCAACCGGCGCACGATTTCCGCGATGATGTCTCCGAGCCCCGCGAACCTCCCGCCTTTCGCCGGAAGATCTTCCAGGCTCTTGAAGAAAACGAGCGCTTCTTTGGCGGGCATCGCCATGACTTCGACAATCGTCCTGCCCGCCACTCTGGCCGCGCGCGATTCGGGGCGAAGCCTCGCGCCGCCGCATTCGGGGCACGTTTTGAACGACTGGTAGGCGTCGTATTTGGCGCGCACTTCGTCGTCTTCGATTTCGTCGCGCTTGCGCCGCAGCGCCTCGAGAACGCCCTCGAAAGGCCGGTCTTCGCGGCGCCACGGGAGAACGAGATCGTCTTTGAAGCCGTGCATCAGGCCGTAGCGGAACGCCTTGGGCAGCTGGGAGTACGGCGTGGAAAGCTTCACCTTGTACTGTTTCGCGATTCTGGCCAGAAGCTCCTTGTGATAGAGAATCGCCATCTGCCCGCCGAGACGCCTCCACGGATGAACGGCCTCCTCGAGAGGAAGGGTT
Organism: Kiritimatiellia bacterium; assembly: GCA_017507065.1. Lineage (GTDB taxonomy): Bacteria > Verrucomicrobiota > Kiritimatiellia > RFP12 > UBA1067 > UBA1067. The sequence continues at coordinate 8,516 of JAFWBO010000102.1, forward strand.
TTGTCGGGGACGACGAGATTCTCGTCGAAATAATATATGCTGCCGAGGCCGGCGCAGTGAGGGCACGCCCCGAACGGAGAATTGAACGAAAAGGAACGCGGCTTGAGCGTGTCGAACGATATGCCGCAGTGGACGCAGGCGTTGAGTTCGCTCATGACGGTTTCGCCGAGAGACTTCCCGTCCGGGGAAAAACGTTCGAGGACGAGCGATCCTCCGCCAGTTTTGAGAGCCAGCTCCACCGAATCGGCAAGCCTCGCTCTGTCGCACGGAAGAACGAGACGGTCGACGAGAGCTTCTATCGTATGCGCCTTTTTCCTGTCGAGCTCTACGCCCTCGTCGAGCATGCGCAGTTCTCCGTCGATTCTGGCGCGGACGAAACCGTCAGCCGCGAGCCGCGAAAGCACGTCTTCGTGACGGCCCTTTTTGCCCTTGACGACGCTTGCGTAGATGATCGCCCTGCAGCCGTCGTTCTTCCCGCTCAGAATCGAGTCGACGATTTCGTCGGCCGACTGCTTCTCTACGGGCCTGCCGCATTCTGGGCAGTGGGCCGTCGCGGCGGAGGCGTAGAGGACGCGCAGGTAATCGTGGATTTCGGTGACGGTGGCCACAACTGAACGCGGGTTCCCGCCCGTGGTGTGCTGCTCTATCGATATCGCCGGCGAAAGCCCTTCTATATGCTCCACGTCCGGCTTTGAAAGCCTGTCGAGAAACTGTCTGGCGTACGCGGAGAGAGATTCGACATAACGCCGCTGCCCTTCCGCGTAGAGCGTGTCGAAAGCGAGAGACGATTTTCCCGAACCCGAAAGCCCCGTCACGACCGTAAGCGAATTGCGCGGAATGACGACGTCGACGTTGCGGAGATTGTGTTCCTTCGCTCCGGTTATTGTTATACTGTCCATTGCGACGCCGGCCGGTTCAAACGTGCTTCATGTCGAGAGCGAGAAGAAACTCCGGGTTTGATCTGGTCTTTTTTATGGAATTGAGAACGCTCTTCATGGCCGACTCCGCTCCGGCGTCGGCAAGTATCCGCCTCAAGGCCCACGTCTTCTCGAGTTCGAGCGGGTCGAGGAGAAGATCTTCCTTGCGCGTGCCGGACTTTTCTATGTCGATCGCCGGGAAGATGCGCTTGTCGGCAAGGCCGCGGTCGAGGACAAGCTCCATGTTGCCGGTGCCTTTGAATTCTTCGAAGATGACTTCGTCCATGCGCGAACCGGTATCTATGAGAGATGTCGCGAGAATGGTGAGCGAGCCGCCGTTCTCTATGTTTCTCGCCGCGCCGAAAAAGCGCTTCGGCCTGTGGAGGGCGAGCGCGTCGACGCCGCCGGTGAGTATTTTGCCGGAATGGGGCTGGACGGTGTTGTATGCCCGCGCGAGCCTCGTTATCGAATCGAGCAGAATCACGACGTCGCGGCCGTTCTCGACCTGGCGCTTCGACATTTCGATGACCATCTCCGCCACGTTGACGTGATGCTGCGGCTCCTCGTCGAAGGTGGAAGAAAGCACCATCGCTTTCGTGTTGCGCTGCATGTCGGTGACCTCTTCGGGGCGCTCGTCTATCAGAAGAACGATAAGCATCGCCTCGGGATGGTTCTTCGTGATGGCGTTCGCTATCTTCTGGAGAAGGACGGTCTTGCCGACTCTCGGCGGCGCGTTGATGAGCCCGCGCTGACCGAACCCTATCGGCGTGAAAATATCCACGACGCGCGTCGAATACTCCGTCGCCTCGGTCTCGAGCACTATGCGTCTGGTGGGGAACGTGGGCGTGAGGTTTTCGAAATGCACTACGCGCGCGGCGACGCCCGGCTCCTTGCCGTTCACCGTGTTGACGTTGCCGAGACAGAAAAACCTGTCGCGGTCGCGCGGGTCGCGGATGGGCCCTTCGATGATGTCGCCGGTTCTCAAAGCATGCCTGCGAATCTGCTGCTGCGTGACGAACACGTCTTCAGGGCAGGCGAGGAAGTTGTTTTTGGCCGAGCGGAGAAAGCCGTGCCCCTCGCGCATGATCTCGAGACATCCCGAAGCGAGCACGGCTCCGCCGCGTGAAAGATAGCCGCGGATCGCCGCGAATATGAGCTCGTGCTTGCGGTAGCTGCCGAGCTCTTCCGGGTCTGCGCCGGGCATCATCTTGTCGACGATCTCCTGCGCCGGCCACGACTGCATGTCGGCAAGGCGGTATTCCGAGAGTTCGGGATTGCGGTGCGTCCCGACCGGCGCTTCGGCCGCCTCCTCTGTTTTTTCTTTCGGAAGCGGTGCGTTCAAGAGCGGATTGACGCATTCTTTGCCGTCCGAACTCGGCCCCCTCAGCGGCGAATTGTTCGGCTTTGCGGGGCGCATGGGCCGCTGGCGCGCTGCCGCCTGCTTTCTGAACTGGCGCTTCGGCTGCTACTGGCGCGGCTGCTGTTCGCGCTGCTGCGGCTCGCGTTGGGACGACGCCTCGGGCGCGCTTTCCTGTGGTGCCGGTTTGTCCGCCGATGCAAACACGTCGAATTCCTCTTCAGCCATTTCTTCTGCTCCTCAGCCATTCGGCAAAACGCGAAGCCTTCTCGCGAAGCTCTTCGGCCGTGCCGTTGTTTTCTATTACATATTGGGATCTGGCGGCTTTCTCCCGCGCATCCATCTGCGCGGCGAGCCTTGCTTCCGCCTCTTCGCGGCTCATGCCGCGAATGTCCATCATCCGGCCGAGCTGATTTTCCCTCGACGAGACGACAGTGCATATTATATCATAATCTCCGTCCCATTTCACCTCGAAAAGAAGCGGAATCACGGCAATGGCGTCCGGATCGGCCGCGAGGGCGGCATCGATGCGTCTGCGTATCTCCGGATGCATACGCTCCTCGAGCTCCCTTCTCGCCGCCGGATCGAAGAAAACGGTTTTCGCCAGACGGCGTCGCTCTTCCTCCGGAACGAGAGAATGCGCGATATCGTCGGCGTCGACGGTCGCGAAGCCGAGCGAATTAAGATACGAGCAAAAGAGAGACTTGCCCGAGGCAATCCCTCCGGTGATGCATGTTTTCATTGCTTGCGGTCTATCCGGACGTCTGAAGCGGATCAGGGTTGCGCCTGTGGGGCGGGAGCCGGCTGGACGGGGACTCCGTCCGCCGCCGCCGCGACCTGCTCCTTGACGGACGATCCCGCCGGAACTTCACGCCCGTGGGCGTCGACGAGACGCGTCGTCACGAAGATGAGCAGATTGTGTTTCTGCGTTTTCTCGGCATGGCTCCTGAAGAACCTGCCAAGGAAGGGAATGTCTCCGAGGACCGGAATCTTGTCGTCCATCGCGCGGCGCACTTCGGTGATGAGGCCTCCCATCACGATCGTCGCTCCGGGATAGACGGAAACGGACGACTGGACCGAGCGCTGGTGGAAGAACGGCTGCTCCATCGGCGCCTCGTAGTAGGTTATGTTCGAATTGTCGGCGGAAGAAAGGTTGTTGAGCGCGGACGTGGCCGACTCGACCGCCGTTTGGGCGAACGACTCTTTCAGCGTGTCGCTCATGTCCTTGCCGAGAGACGAAAGAATAGACTGCAGCCCTGTGAATATGGATGTTATCCCGGTATAGTCGACGCTCTGCGACTGCGTGGCGTACGGTATGCGCATGCCGTAGTTTTTCCACGTCGGCTCGTCGATCACTCTCGCATCGAGCGTAAGGTCGATAAGATTGCCTTCGTCGGTCAGCGTCGGAGTGGCCTGGAGAATCACGCCGACTTCGCGCATGGTGAACGATTCAGGCTCGACCATGGCCAGCGTGGGCGATGCGTTTCCGCCCCAGGACGAATTGTTCTGCGAAAGCTGGACGTTGTAATCCGTCGGGTAGATGTATTCGGTGACAACCTTCATGACGGCTTCTTCGCCGGGACGGGTGAGCACTTTCGGCGCAGAGAGAAGATCCGTGTCGCTGCGCTGCGAGAGCATATGGAGAATCATCGACAAATCCACGCCGCCGAGAAACGCGTTGAGGCGCATGAACCTGTCGTTGTTGCTCACGCCGTCGCCCGAAACATGGTTGCCGAGATCGGAAAGCCAGCGGTGGCCGGTAGTGTAGGACGAGTCGCCGTTGATCGCGTTGAGTCCGATCTTGCCGTGTTTCGAACTGCCCCAGCGATACCATGTCGCGCCATTCGACTTGCCCGCGCCGTCGAGCGATTGCGAATAATTCCCGCTTGTACTCGGCAATCCGCCGGCGATGTTTGCGGTGCCGCCGCCGGTCGTGCTAGACTCATTCCCTGTAGGCAGCCCGCCGTTCGCACCGGAAGACGATGAACCGCCGGTATCGGCATTGACAAAATTCGACCCTCCCGTATACGTGCCGAACCTGCCGTCGCGTATCCTGAGCGCGCGCGCGAGGTGGCTGCCGACGCCGAGAGCGTAGTCGCTGTTCAATATCCATTCGAAGCCGAGGGAGTTCAAATCGTCCTGGCTCACTTCCACGAAACGCGCCTCGATCTCGATCAGCCTCGGGTCGGCGTTGAGTTCGGTAAGGGCCTTTTCGACTTCCGCGAGATTCTCGTACGTGTTTTTGACGCGGAGCTGCCCGAGCGACTTGATGCAGTAGATGGAAGAGCCTTCCGGCCAGCTCACGCCGAGCATCTCGAAAAACTTCATCCAGTCGCGCTCCTGCGATTCTTCTCCGCCGTCGCTTGACGCTCCGGCGCCGAAACCGCCGCCGCCGCCGGCATTGCCCGCGCGCAGTTCCTTGAGATCGCTCGTGGCGGAATTGACGCGGGTGATGAACGAGGCGAGCACCGGGTAGGAGCGCGTGACCATTTCGTCTATCGACATGTTCTTCTGCATGACGATGATCATCGGCCCGTGGACCTTGAATTTGTAATCGACGGAGTCGCAGACGTATTTGAGAGCGTCGTAGAAAGAAAGATCGCTCGCGGATATGTAAGGAATGACTGGCAGCCCCGGCATTGAATTCGGGGCGGCGTCGAGATCTTCCTCGGCGCCGAAACCGCCGTCGGCGGCCGGCTCCTTGGATTGCGCAGCCGCGTTTTTGAGGGATTCCGGCGTTCTCAAAATGATGTTGAAGCCTCGCTGCTCGAGCGGCTTGTCGGCACGATCGTAGTCGCGCGACGCGCCGACGAAGAAATCGACGGCGTCGGCGATGGTGGCCGGAGGCTTGAACGATATCGCCGGCAGACGCATCTCCTTCATGCGAGCTTCTATTTCAAGTTCCTGGCGGCGACGCGGATCGTCGGCCTGCTTGCGGGTGACCATGGCGGCCCTCTCCGCGTTCGCATCGCGGACATTCGGGGCGTATACGGGGCGCCACGCCTTGTCTACATCGGCGATCATGCCGTCGTGCGTGGTCTCGCGCTCTTTCTTGAGAATGGCCTTCTCCTTGGCGATGATCCTCTGCCTGAGCTGGATGGCCTCTTCGTTGTACTTGTCGGTTTTGAGAACGGTTTCGCACTCTTCCATCGCCTTGTCGAGCTCGCGTGTGGCCATAAGTTGGCGGGCTCTTTTCAGATGGGCGGCGTTCTTCGCTCTCGCATCTTTGTATTCTTTTTCGTTTACACGGTGGCGGATTGTCGCGACATCGGTTTTTTCGGCGTCCGGGTCGTCTGCGGAAAGCCATGTTTCAAGCTGGCGGCGTGCTTTCGGATGGCGGTGGTTTTTCGCCTTCTTCATAAGCTCGATGGCACGTTTGCGTCTGCCGTAGCGATCTTCTTCGAGCCCCGCGAGAAAATATCCGTGCGCTATGCCCTGGCGACATTCTCTTTTCTCTTTTTCCACATTCGGAATCTCGCCAAGATACGTTCCGGCGTTGCGATAATGCTTGACGGCGTCGAGATACTGCTCTTCCTCCATGGCCTTGCGCGCTTCGAGGATCTCGCGCTCCGCCTGCGCGCGAAGAGCCTGGCGGCGAAGCCGCTCCGTCTCTTTTGCGAACGCAAGTATCTCCGCATCCGGGCCAGAAAATTCAGGCTCGGCTTTTTTCTCCGCATCCGCTCCAGCTGGATTCGCCGCGACGACTTCTTTCAAAGGCGCTTCCGCCGGCTTCAAACCGCCAGGGGCTTTCTCCGCGACCGCTGCGTCCTGCGACGCGGCTTTCACCGCCTTGCCATCCGGTATGACCGCAGCATCGTCGGCACCGTCGTCGTCGGCGGCCGTTGCAATCTCCTGCGCAAGTTTGTTGATTATGGATATGTTTTCGCCGTCTGCGGCATCTGGAGCGGCATTGTCTGCATTCACGGGCTTTCCCGCCATTTCGGGATTGGCGGCAGGCGCCGGAGATGCAGCTATCTCCGGTTCCGCGGCAGGCTCTGGCTCCGCAACGGGCTCCGGCTCTGCGACAATTTCAGGCGCGGCGGCGACCGCAGGCTGTTCAGGCGTTTTCTCGGCGGCGGGCGCAACCTCGTCCACGGCCGGCGCGGCCTCGGCAACGACGGGCTCCGGCTCCGCGGCAATTTCAGGCGCGGCGGCGACTGCTGG
>JAFWBO010000103.1 GCA_017507065.1 Kiritimatiellia bacterium
CGTGAGCGTCTACGCGCCGCTCTACATCGGCAACACGTGCGTCAACCACTGCCGCTACTGCGACTTCAGGCGCGAGCACACGGGCACCGTGAGGCGCAACCTAACGCTGGACGAGATCCGCGTCGAGGCGGAGGCGATTCGCGCGAGCGGAATCGACAACCTCCTCATCGTCGCGGGCGAGGACCCGAAAGTCAACTCAGTCGAGCACTTCTGCGACGTCGCGCGGCTCCTGAAGCCGATGTTCTCGAACCTCTCCCTCGAGGTCGCGCCGCAGACGGAGGAAGGCTACCGCGCGATGTTCGAGGCGGGCTTCGAGTCGCTGACGTGCTTTCAGGAGACGTACGATCAGGAGCGGTACAAGTATTTTCATCCGGCGGGCCCCAAGTCGAACTACGAGTGGCGGCTCTGGACGCAGCTGCGCGCTGGAAAGGCGGGCTTCCGCATCCTCGGCTGCGCGTTTCTTCTCGGACTTTCGCCGTGGCGCAGGGAAGCGGCGAGCCTCGCCGCGCACGCTCTTTATCTCATGAAGGAATGCTACGAGTCGAAGATACAGTTCGCGTTCCCGCGCTTCTGCCGCGTCGAAGGCGGATTCGTGCCGCCGTGCGAAGTGGACGAGCGCGACGTCGATCTCATGATGCTGGCGTTCCGCATCGTCTTCCCGCAGTGCTGCATGACGGTCTCGACGCGCGAGGCTCCGGCTTTCCGCGACTACATCGTGCAGGTCGCGGCGGACAACATGAGCGCGGGCTCGCGCGTGACGCCGGGCGGCTACGCGGTCCTCGAAAAGGAGCATGCAGCGGACGTCGCGCAGTTTACGCTCACAGACCGCCGCCCGCCGAAGGAGGTCTACGCGGCGATCAAGGCGAACGGCCAGGAAGTCGTCTTCAAGAACTGGGACAACAGAATCTGAATTCCGCCGCGGAATTGAATAAAAGCGCAAAATTATGGTATAATACGCAACCTATGAAAAAAGCAATCGTACTTGCAACTCTCTTCGGCACGGCGGCATACGCAGCGAACGTGACCGAGGTCAAGGTCAAGCCTCTCGACGGCTTCGGCGGCGACGCCGGGCAGGTCGTTTCCATCGTGAAGACGCGCGTAGGCTCGGAATACGACGAGACCGCCGTCGCGCACGATGTCGCCAATCTCAAAGCGTCCGGCAATTTCCAGGATGTGTCTGCAGATGCGGTCAGGACGGCCGACGGGGTTGAGGTGACGTTTTTCGTTACGCGCAAGATGCGATTCCACGGCCCGCTTGCGGTCGAGGGCGCCGAATTTTTCAAGCTGTCGAAGATAGCCTCCGAATCAAAGCTGAAAGACGGCTATCTCTACGGAGAAGGCGATTTCGCCGATGCGGCGTCGAGAGTGGCGGACGCATACAGAAAGAAATATTTTCCCTTCGTCAAGGTCGTTCCGCGAGTCGAGCCGTTTGACGGCGCTGACGGCGTGAAGCTCACTTTCGTTATCGAAGAGGGCGAACGCCTCAAGCCGCGCAATCTCGTCTTCGAGGGCGCTGACAAAGAGTATGTCGAGGCTCTCAACGACAAGGTGAGAGGGTGGCCGTGGTGGAATCCGTTCGGCTGGTTCCTCGAAGACATCATGTCCGATGCCGACCTCGCCGCGTCCGTGTTCAAAATAGAAGAGTTCTACGGCGATCTCGGCTATCTCGACGCCAAAGTGACGGGAGTGAGGCGCGAATCCGTCGGGCCGGAGCAGGCCGATATCGTTTTCACCGTCGAGGAGGGCACTCGTTACAAAGTGGGCTCTTCGTCGATAAAGGGGCTTACGGTCTATTCCGAGAGCGCAGTGCGCGAAAAAAGCGCAATTCCCGCCGATGGCGAATGGGCCTCGCTCAAGACTCTCGCCGCCGCCGCGCGCAGCATCGAGATCGCCGTCGGATCGGGCGAGGCCGGGCTTGCGGATACGAAGGTCACCGTGCGCAAGATCGTTCGCGAAGACGATCCCGCCAGCATGGATATCGTCTTCGATGTGGAAGAGGGAACCCCGGTCATCATCGATTCCATCGTGATCGACGGCAACGACTACACGAAAGACAAGGTCATCCGCCGCGAAATAACTCTTTCGCCCGGCGACAGGATGCTCGAAAACCACGCCGAAAGCTCGAAGCGCCGCCTCGAGAACCTCGATTATTTCAAGCGCGTAAGATACTATCTGCGCGGTTCGCAGCGCACCGATCCGCCGAAGGGCTTCAGCTACCGCGATCTCGTGTATGAAGTGGAGGAGAAGGGCACGGGCGCCTTCCAGGTGGGCGTCGGCGCGAGTTCTGTCGATTCTATCTTCGCTTCGGTGGAACTCTCGCAGGCCAACTTCGACCTGTTCGCGCCCGGCAAGCTTTTCCGCGGCGCAGGGCAGAAGGGGCGCCTTTTCGTGCAGGTCGGCCCGCGAATCCAGTCGTACGAGGCGGCCGTGACGGAACCGTGGCTTTTCGACAGACAGCTCGAGTTCACCGTCGAGGCGCACCGCCGCCAGCGCTGGTACGACGAATATGACGTGGTGCGTTCCGGCGCGTCGGCGTCGATTTCGTATCCCGTCAAGTTTTTCCCGTCCGCCAAAGAGGCTTTCGGAAGATTCGGCGCGAGGCTGTCTGCCGAACTCGTCGATCTCGAGGATGTAGACGACGGCGTCTGGACGTACAAGGGCCGCAATGTGTCTCTCAGGGAGGAAGAGCGCAAATACGGAGACGCGTTCGAGCCGGTCGCGGGCATTTTCTGGTCTCGCGACACGCGCGACACGTTCCGCTTCACGAAGTCCGGCTCGCGCACCTATCTCTTCTGCGACGTCGCTCCCGGCGGCGACAACAAATACTGGAAAGTCGGCGGAGAGCACCGCTCGTACTTCACCCCTTGGGAGAAGATGGACCACGTCCTCATGCTCGCCGCGCGCGTCGAATCGATCGACGGCATAAGCGACGATGTGCCGATCTACAACAGGATGTTCCTCGGCGGTCCCCGCTCCGTGCGCGGCATCGAATACCGCCATGTTTCACCCATGGCCCGCAAGAACGGCGCAGACGACTGGTCTCCGTGGGGCGGCCAGACGCTTTTCTGCGCCAACGCCGAGTACACCGTGCCGGTGTTCAAACTGTTGAGAATCGCGGCATTCACCGACGTCGGCTCGGTGAGCGCGAAGGAGTTCGATCTTTCCGACGATTTCGCGTGGACTGCCGGCATCGGCCTGAGAATCGACATCCCGCAGTTCCCGGTGAGGCTTGATTTCGCGGCGCCGATCAAGAAACCCGACCATGCCGACAAGGAGGTGTTCTCCTTCACGGTCGGATACGATTTCTGACGGAGGACGGCGGCGTGAAGCGCCGCTCGGACGGATATGAAGAAGATAATCATAACAGTAGTGGGCAAAGACATGGTGGGGATAATCGCCGAAGTTTCGGCTTTTCTCCGCAAGGCGAACGTCAACATTCTCGACATTTCGCAGACTGTCGTCCAGGACTATTTCAACATGATGATGATAGCCGACGGCGCGAAAAGTTCCGTCAAGTTCGATTCGCTCTCGAAGGAGCTTGCGAAGATCGGCGCCGGAATGGGGCTCGATATACGCTGCCAGAAGAGCGAGATTTTCGAGATGATGCACAGGGTGTGAGGCGATGATAAACATCTCCGAAGTTCTCGAGACCAACAAGATGGTCCTCGAGGAGAATCTCGACGTGCGCACGATAACGGTTGGCATATCGCTGCTCGACTGCGCGCGCTCGTCGGTCAGAGGCACGTGCGATGCCGTGTATTCCAAAATAACGCGCATCGCAGAAAAGCTTGTCAAAACCGGCGACGACATCGGCCGCGAATTCGGCGTGCCCGTCGTGAACAAGCGCGTCTCGGTGACGCCCGTGTCGATCGTCGGCGCGGCGGCCTGCCGCAAAACCGGCGATTTCGTCCGTATCGCGTCAACTCTCGAAAAAGCCGCGGAAACGCTCGGCGTGAATTTCATCGGCGGGTATTCGGCGGTGGTGTCGAAAGGCATGACTGCGGCCGACGAGCTGCTCATAAAATCAATACCCGAGGCCATGGCCTCCACCGCGCACATCTGCTCTTCCGTGAACGTGGGCTCCACCAAAACAGGCATCGACATGGATGCCGTCCGGCTGATGGGGAAGATCGTCAAAAAGACGGCCGAGCTCACGAAAGACAGCGATTCTCTCGGCTGCGCCAAGCTTGTCGTCCTCTGCAACGCTCCCGACGACAATCCGTTCATGGCGGGCGCGTTCCACGGCGTCAGCGAAAGCGATGCCGTGATCAACGTGGGAGTGTCGGGGCCGGGCGTGGTTAACCATGTCCTCAAGACAATCCCCGACGCCGATTTCGAAACGCTCTGCGAAACGATAAAGAAAACGGCTTTCAAGATAACGCGCGTGGGGCAGCTCGTCGCGCGCGAAGCGTCCAGACGCCTCGGCATACCGTTCGGCATAATAGATCTTTCGCTCGCGCCGACGCCGGCTGTGGGCGATTCGGTGGCAGACATCCTCAAGGGAATCGGGCTCGAGCATCCAGGCGCTCCAGGGACGACGGCCGCGCTTGCGCTTCTCAACGACCAGGTGAAGAAGGGCGGAGTGATGGCAAGCTCATACGTCGGCGGTCTCTCCGGCGCGTTCATACCGGTTTCCGAGGACCAGGGCATGATCGACGCCGTCAACGCAGGAGCGCTCTCGATAGAAAAACTCGAGGCCATGACGTGCGTCTGCTCTGTGGGGCTCGACATGATCGCGGTGCCGGGGGCGACGAGCGCGGCTGCGATATCGGGGATAATCGCCGACGAAGCCGCGATAGGAATGGTCAACCAGAAGACGACGGCCGTGAGAATAATACCGGTATGGGGCAAAAAGGTGGGGGATACGGTCGAGTTCGGCGGTCTCCTCGGCCACGCCCCTGTCATGAAAGTGTCGGAATTTTCGTGCGAACGCATGATTTCCCGCAAAGGCCGCATCCCGGCCCCCATACATTCTTTCAAGAACTGAGATTGACATGATGGGGATAAATAATGTATAATATGCGCTCACAATTTGAAAGGTAAAGAAAAAATGAAACAGGACATCCATCCGAACTACGGCGAGGCGACAATAACCTGCGCGTGCGGCAACGTCATCAAGACACGTTCAACCAAGAAGGAAATGACGGTCAACACCTGCTCGGCCTGCCATCCGTACTTCACGGGGCAGAAAACGATGGTCGACACCGAGGGCCGCGTCGATTCGTTCAAGAAGCGCTACGCGAAATTCGCCAAGTAAATTTTGCTCGACACCGGCAGAATCGAAGAAGTTCTGGGTCGTCTCGGGTCCGTCGAAGCGGATTTGGGCGACCCGAATGTTTTATCGGATGCGAAGCGTTACCGCGAAACGCTCCGCCACCACGCTTTTCTGAAGAAACTCGAAAGCGCGTTCGCTGCGTATTCCAAGGCCGTTTCCGACGTCAAAGGCGCGGAAGAGCTCGCCGCCGATCCTGAATTCGCGGCGGAGGCCGCCGCCGAGAAAGCGGCGCTTGAAGGGCAGCTGCCGTCTCTCGAGAAGCGCGTCCTTGCTGCGCTTCTGCCGCCCGACCCGGTTGAATCGCGCAATGCCGTGATGGAGATCAGGGCCGGAACAGGCGGCGAAGAAGCCGCTCTTTTCGCCGGCGATCTTTTCAGGATGTATTCACGCTACTGCGAGGCGCGTGGATGGAAGATTTCCGTGATGCATTCCAATTCCACCTCGCTCGATGGCTACAAGGAGATCGTCTTCACCGTGGAAGGCGAAGGGGCGTACGGCCGTTTCAGGTTCGAATCGGGCGGGCATCGCGTGCAGCGGGTCCCCGAGACCGAGGCCCAGGGGCGCATCCACACTTCCGCGGCAACCATCATCGTTTTCCCGGAGGCCGACGAAGACGACGACATCGAACTGCCAGAAAAGGACATCCGCATCGACCTTTTCTGTTCGGGAGGGGCCGGCGGGCAGCATGTGAACAAGACGGAATCGGCTGTCCGCATGACGCACATCCCCACGGGGCTCGTGGCCGTATGCCAGGACGAGCGCTCGCAGATAAGAAACCGCGAAAAGTGCCTCGCGACGCTCAAGGCGCGCATACTCGATTTCCGCCGCCGCGAGGAAGAGGCGAAGGCTGGCGCAAACAGGCTCACCCTCAGAGGCTCGGGCGACAGATCCGAGCGCATACGCACGTACAATTTTCCCCAGAACAGAATGACCGACCACCGCATCGATCTCACGCTTTATTCGCTCGACCGCATAATGGAGGGCGATCTCGACGAGCTTCTGGACGCGCTTGCCGCAAACGATACCGACGAACGCATCAAAGCAGCTCTCGAGCAAGGGGGGCGCGGTGCTTGATTTCAGGAACATATCCGTCCATTACGGGCATCAGGACGTTCTTTCCGGCGTAACGTTCCGCGTCAACAAAGGCGACCGCATAGGCGTTGTCGGGCCGAACGGGTCGGGCAAGTCGACTCTTTTCAAGATCGTCCTCGGCGAGATGTCGACCGATTCCGGCGAGCTGATAGTCGAAGGCTCTCCGCGCATCGGTTTCACCCGCCAGAACCCGGAGCCGGATTCTCCGGAAGAGACTCTGCTCGAATATTCGCTGCGCGGCATACCGGGTCTTTCGGAAATGGAAGCCGAAATGCAGGAACTCGAGAGCGATCTCGCCGACCCGGCGAAGATGAAGCGCTACGGCGAGCTGCAGTCGAAATTCGAACATCTCGGCGGATACGACATAGAAACGCGAGTCAAGGTGGCGCTCGGAGGGCTTGGATTCGCGACAGACGAGTTTCTCAAGCCGTTCAGGACTTTTTCGGGAGGATGGCGGATGCGCGCGGAGCTCTCCCGCGTTCTTGCGTCCAAGCCGGATCTTCTTCTTCTCGACGAGCCGTCGAACTATCTCGATCTTCCAGCCGTCGACTGGCTGCAGAAGTTCCTCAAGGCCTACGACGGCACGCTCATGCTCATTTCGCACGACCGCTATCTCCTGCGCACGCTCACCTCGATAACGGTGGAAGTGGATGCCGGCACGGCGACGCGCTACGAGGGCGATCTCGACTGGTATCTGACGGAGCGCGAGGTGCGCTACCAGCATCTCAAGGCGGCCAAAGAAAACCAGGACCGCCACCGCGAGCAGCTGCAGCGTTTCGTCGACCGTTTCCGTTCGCAGGCGACCAAGGCGGCGCAGGCGCAGAGCCGCCAGAAGATAATCGACAAGATAGACGCGGAGAAGATCGTTCTCCCGAAGCGCTACACGCAATCAGGGCGGCTGCGCCTCGCCGAGCCGCCGCCGTGTTCTGTCGACGTTTTCAGGTGTGAAGAGGCGTCTTTCTCGTACGACGGTGTGAAAAACGTGTTTTCCGGCGTGTCGTTCGAAGTGGCGCGCGGAGACAAGATCGCGCTCGTCGGATACAACGGCCTGGGCAAGACGACGCTCATGCGCCTTGCCGCCGGGACCCGCGCGCCCACGGCGGGCCGCGCTGTTCTCGGGCACAACGTCGTTCCGGGCTATCTGAGCCAGGAGTTCGCGGAAACCATTCCGCCGGACGTGTCTGTCTACCGCAACGCGAAAAACGCCATACCGCCGGGGATGAACGAGAAGAATTTCCGCAATCTTCTTGGCGCGTTCGGCTTCGACGAAAACGACGTGGAAAAACCGGCCGGCGTTCTTTCCGGCGGCGAGAAGATAAGGCTCGCGTTTCTCAGACTGTTCCTTGCTTCGCCGAATTTTCTCCTTCTCGACGAGCCGACGACGCATCTCGACCTTGACGGGCGCAAACTTCTCCAGGATGCGCTCGCCGCGTACAAGGGCACGGTGCTTCTCGTTTCGCACGACATAGACTTCGTGCGCGCCGTCGCCACGGGCATTGTCGAAATAACGCGCGAGGGCGTGAGCCAGTTTCCCGGGTCGTACGACTATTACTGCGAAAAGAAGGCCGAACGCGAGGCGGGCAGACCGGATGCGGCCCGCCAGGAGCGCGTTTCGGAGAAAAAGGAGCTCAGGCGCCAGCGGGCGGCGGAGCGGGCGAAAATAGCCCCGCTCGTGAAGAAGCTCAAGGAACGCATCGAGACGGCCGAGAAAAAAACGGCGGAATACGAGGCCGAACTCGAGGATGCGAGCGCAGGACTTTTCAATCCCGTGCCGGGCACCGATTTCGCGGAACTCAACAGGCGCGTGCGGCTCGCGCAGACCGAGATCGACCGCTGGACGGCCGAATGGGAGGCCGCATCTCTCGAACTCGAAGAATTGAAGAACGGAGGTGAAGGATGAAAGCTTCCCTGAAGAAGTATCTTGCCGAAGGCGGAACCCTCGGCTCTCTCGCGGCGCGTCCGGCGAAGAAGCCGGCGAGCGCCGCTTTCGAGTGCGATCCGGCCGACGTTTTCAGACGGCAGACCGAGGCCCTCGCCCTCCGGCTGCGCCGCATAGGGTGCAGAGACGTGGTAGTCGGAGTCTCGGGAGGGCTTGATTCGGCGCTCGCGCTTCTCGTGGCGGCGGAGGCGTTCAAAAAACTTTCTCTTCCTCTTTCGGGCATACATGCCGTGACGATGCCCGGTTTCGGCACTACGAAAAGGACAAAATCGAACGCCGTCAGGCTCTGCGAAGGTCTCGGGCTGGACGTCGAGACCGTCAGCATAGCCAGGACGTGCAGGATGCATCTAAAGGACATAGGCCACGACGGCAAGACGCCGGACGCGGCTTACGAAAACGCCCAGGCGCGCATGCGGACGATGGTTCTCATGGACAAGGCCAACATGACCGGCGGCATAGTCCTCGGCACAGGAGACATGTCGGAGATCGCGCTCGGCTGGTGCACGTACAACGGCGATCATATGTCGATGTTCGGCGTCAACTCAGGCGTCCCGAAGACGGTCGTGCGCAAAGTCTGCGCATGGTGGTGCGCGGAAAGAGGCGGCCCGGCGGCGGAGGCGCTCGGCGACATAATCGCAACTCCAGTTTCGCCCGAACTTGTGAAAGGCCAGGTCACCGAGGAGAAGATAGGTCCTTACGAGCTCCACGATTTCTTCATCTGGAATTTCGTGATGAACGGTCTCGACCGCGGCGAGCTTGGACGCGCCGCGAAAAAGTTTTTCAAGGGAACGTACGACGCCGCGACGATAGCGAAGACACTTGATACATTCCTCTCCCGCCTTGTTTCGCAGGCGTTCAAGCGCAACTGCGCTCCAGATGGAATAAAAATCTTCCCGTTCGAATTTTCTCTGCGCGACTGGTGGATACCTTCGGATCTGCCCAAGGGCATACTCTGAAACACTTCCCGCCCCCTGATTTTTGTAATTGCCGCCTTTTTTGCAAATCAGCGCACATTGATGCTTTAATATGAGTATGATAGCTGGAGTTGGGCGGAATTGCGGAAAAGCAGTCTTGGTGTGAATGAGTGTTATGTTGTATTCAATGGCAATGCTTTACTGTTAAATAAAAGATGATTCTTTTCGATTTTGCGGATGATTTGCGGTTGTCTGTTTCAATCATAAAGGCTACGGGTGGAAATGATTTAGAATTTCTGTTTTGTGATAGACCAGCTTGTCATTGTAATAAAACTATGCTATAATATTGCATAGATAATGAGGATAATTATCAATGAATGATAATAATCAAAAAAGAAAGTGCGAAAGTCTCTCTCAATGGGTGCATAGACGGCTCATATCGGGAAAATCGACGTTCACATTGGAGGAAGCAATGTCCGCAACATCGTTGCGGCGTTCGAGCCTTGCTCTTGCTTTGCATCGGCTCAAGGTGCGCAAATTGATTGTTTCGCCGATGCGAGGCTTTTATGTTTGCATGCCAGACCGGTATCAGCTTCGGGGCGATGTTCCGCCTGTTTTCTATGTGGATGATCTTATGCGGCATCTTGGACGGAATTATTATCTGGGATTGACGAGTTCTGCGGCGATTTGGGGCGCCGGGCATCAGCGCATTCAAGGGGATTATGCAGTTGTCACTTTGCCACGAATGAGTAGCGGGGGGCTTGCGCGTGGTATGCTCCGGTTTGTGTACCGCAAACAAATGCCCGAGGCGCATATCGTTACGCGCAATGCCGATGGTGGGGTCGTGCGATTTGCCGATGCGGCGTTGACGGCGTTTGATCTTGTGCAGCATGCCGATTTGGTAGGGGGCATGTCATCGGCAGCCACGATCGTCTCGGAGCTGATTGACGAAATGGACTTTACTTCTCTGTCCGATCTTGGCGAGGTCGTGCCGTGTGTGGTATGGCAGCGTTTGGGCTACATCTGCGAAGAGGTCGTTGGAGCATCAGAAAAGGCGGATGCGCTTTACCACACCTGGCGTTCGCTCGGTTTGCGGATTGTCAATACGCCTCTTAGTCCATTTGAAAGAAATCGCGGAGGAGAACTAAATCGCCGATGGCATGTGAAGATCAACCTTGAGATAGAGGTTGATGATTTATGATTGCCGAACGTTATATAACGGAATGGAGCGACAGCTTCCCATGGACAAAGAATTCGTTTATTGAACAAGACATGGTAATCTGTCGGGCGCTGGTTGATATTTTCAGCGATTCGTATCTTTCCAATGCGCTTGCGTTTCGGGGCGGGACTGCGATTCATAAAATCCATTTCAGTCCTCAGGTGCGTTACAGCGAGGACATTGATCTTGTGCAGGTTGAACCCGGCCCCGTGAAGCCGATTGCGGAGCGGCTCGGGAAAGTGTTGTCGTGGCTGCCTCGTATGACATCGGAGATTCGCCGATTTGGCTTTCGGATGAAGTTTCGCTACGAGAGCGAGATTGCGCCGATAGAGCCGATGCGGCTCAAGGTGGAAGTGAATACATTTGAGCACTTTTCCGTTTTGGGCTATGCCATGGTGCCGTTTGTCATGAAGAGCAGTTGGTACACGGGGGATTGTACGATCAAGACCTACTTTCTCGACGAGTTGATTGGCACTAAACTCCGTGCGCTCTACCAAAGAAAGAAGGGCCGTGATTTGTTCGATCTTCACCTTGCTTTGCCTCGTATCGACGTCTCGACGATTGTGCGCGTGTGGCGCGAATACATGGGATTCAGAGGCGGCGAGATTCCAACGGCAAAGCAGTTTGCCATGAATATGGAGGAGAAGATGTCGCTGAATGATTACATTGGCGATGTCGGGCCTCTCTTGCGACGTGGCGTGACATTCAATCC
>JAFWBO010000104.1 GCA_017507065.1 Kiritimatiellia bacterium
ATCGACAATCCGCAGGTGTCCATAACGGTCGACGATTTGTATTACGAAAACGCGTCCCGGGCCTTCATCCATGTCGGCCTCGGAGGATATTACACCGCCGACGACCCCGTCGTGGTCAAACTCACGGTCTCGGTGCCGGAGGCCGATGCTGGGAACAACCGCGGCATATTCACGCTCGACGGCGCTTACAAGACGGTGCCCGCGAAACCGGCCGACCAGGCTTCTCCCTATCCGGATCTTTATGCAAGCACGTATTCGAACGAGTATTACGTGGTGTTCAACGACGCCCTCGAACAGGACATACTCATCTCCGAGATGGACGGCACCGATGCCACGGCGCGGCGCGGAGTTCTCATCCATGCCGAGGTGGTCACGAAAACGGTTTCGACCGACCCCGACAAGAACTGGGACGAATACTATCTTGCCAACCAGCAGCGCGCATACGTCATGAACACGGCCCCGGTCTGCAACATGCAGACGGAGAACACCAACGTGTGGGTCGTCTCCGGCGGCTATGCCACGAGCTACCCGATCCGCTGGGGCGTGCAGAGCGACGTGCCGGCCGACTTCACCAACGAGTGGACGTATTCTAACACGATAGTGTCGAACGGCGTGCGCGTGACGATCATGGGCTGTGTAAACGAAGAGACGTTCTACGTCACGAATTCGACGAGCGGCAGATTCGTGCCCAATTTCGGCACCGAGCAGGGCGAGAAGACGGTCACGTTCATGATCGAGGACAAAGACGGCGACTATGTCACTTACGCCTACCATTACATGGTTGTCGCTTCCAAATTCATAACGACCGTGGCGACCGGGCCTTCGCACGGCACTACCTCCTCCAAACTCTCGCAGAAATACTCTCTCGCCACGGGCGTCGGCCAGGGCCATACGTGGGTCGGCGACGGAGCGCTCTTCATGGAGGCGGCCGACTTCCGTCTCAAGTGGAACTGTTCGCGCCGCAACGATGTCGACATATACGCATTCGGCTACAAGACGAAGGCGCCTCTCGACAACGGTTCGCTCGACATGGCCGGCACGGTCAAGCGCGATATCGCGATAGACAAGAGGGGCTATGCGACGGCCGACGTCGCGATCGCCGACGCCGACTGCTATTTCTACAATGTCGCCACAAACGAAACGGTCTCCCAGCGCCGCGATTCGTTCTTCTATCTCTGGATGCAGCATACTGTCGGCGAGGACGGCAAGTATGCAAGCGAGGTCATGGGCGATTCTCCCGCACCCGAACGTCCGGGCGGGGCGGGCACTGCTGCGGGCGTCGTCGGCGTCGCCAACGCCGCGCTTCCGCGTTCGATGGAGGAAGACGGCAGCTATGTGAACACGCTTGTCGAGGCCGTGTTCGCCAAAGAATGGCGGGTCGCCGACAACCTCGGCGACATCAACTTCGACGGCGTTCCCGACGCTTTTGCCATAAGGACATGGGGCGGCGGCAATCTTATCGAGATGCTCGTCAAATCGAAGCAGACGGCCGCGGATGGCGAAAACGCGGCAGCCTCCGCAGACATAGACATTCTCGACTACGATCTGAGCAGCCTCGCTTCGTTCAACGCCGCGAACGACTTCCTCCCGCAGGTCGCGACAGACTCCGGGGCCGTGGATTTCGGCGGAGGGAGAAGTTCGTATGCTCCTATCGGCATTCCGTTCACGACACGGATGCAGCTGCGCGGCTTCCATTCCGGCCTCAACGCAGTCGACATCACCGTTTCCGACGCCGATTTCTCGAAGGAGGAACGGCGCGCGTGGTCGGCTTACACCGGAGAGGCGTGGACCGACACCACGAAGCCCGATCTGACGAAGTGGTCGCCGGAGCCGGGAACGGGCGGCGTGAACGCGTACGCCGTCGAGATCGACAAGGACAGATACCCCGATTATCCTTACGACGAAATCGTCTACGCCGTAACCACCAACTCGACCGAGCGCCAGTTCTTCTACACGGAAGACATGGATCAGATCCCCGCCGATCTTGATACGAAAGGCGGCATGCTCTTCGTGTCCGTCGCGAACCAGGAGACGGGCGCGGAAGAGACGCAGCTGCACGTCAACATCAACGGCACCGTCACGAATATCGCCTATGCGGCCCGGCTCACGAACATTTCGCTCCCCGATTTCCCGCGCATGGACCCGACGATGCTCGATACCGACGGCGACGGTTTCCCCGACGGCTGGGAATATTTCTTCTGGTATCTCGCGCATGTCGAATATCCCGCGAACGGAGACAGATACAGGCGGCCGGGGCAGGTCCATCTTTTCGAGAGGTTCAACAGGGCGAACATTCTCGAGGGCAGCCAGATCTCCGCGTCGGCGGTGGAGGCGAGGTTCAATCCCTGCCAGACGCTGAGCGCGCGCACGCTCAGGCGCGCCCCCGACTTCGACGGCGATGGCCTTGCCGACATGGAAGAGCTTGCCATCGGCACGAATCCGTGCCACTGGGACAGCGACGGCGACAAGATGTGCGACGGCTGGGAGGTTATGATGTGCCTCGATCCGCTCCACTATTCGAAAGACGTCGCCTCCGCCGACTGGAACCCCGATGCCGACTTCATGGCGTATCACGACGTCGCGACCGATCTTGTTTATCTCGAGGAGATCACGCCGGCCGTCCCCGAGGTGCCGGCCACCGAAGACGATCCCGGTTCGCCCGCCATACCGGCCACGTACCGCTATTACATCGTGACCGATACGCTCGTTGCGGGCGTCGATTACGATCCCGATTCTCTCGCCCTGCTCCGCGACATGGAAGTGAAAGCCGTGGGCTTCTCCGACGCGGGGAGAGTCTACGGCCATGCGGGCGATTCCGGATACTGGGGCCGGCCGATGGTCGACGACATAGTCAAGACGAACATCTCGCTTGTCGCGCACGTCGACAAGCTTGAAACGGGGCTTCCCTACATACTCATCCACAATCAGGTCCGCCTGGCGTTCGATTTCGATCCGAGGACGGGCTGGCACGTCACCGACAACGGCTATGTGGCCGACAGATGGGATCCTTCGCGCAACGCCGCCGTCGCCGCCGGCGACATGACGGGCATCGCCGTCAACACGCGCGAATACACCTCCTACGACGAATATCTCCTTGCGATGTACCGCACTTTGCTCGGCATTCCGTCGGCTGTCCCGAGGCCGAACGACACATGGCTCTGGCTCAGGTACATGACGACCAATCCTTCGGCCGTCACCAAGGTCGAGACGGAGACTACGGCCGACGACGAAGGCAACGAGACGACGGTCGCCATAACCAACATCACGCAGGCGGCCCAGGCGCTCGCCGACGCGCTCCACGCCGCGGGATCGAGCCGCACGCCCGTGACGACGCACGGCGCCGACACCGATCTCGACGGCGTTCCCGACGGGTGGGAACTGTATATGACGCGCGATCCGAACCACGCGCCCGGCGCCGCCGAAGACGGCCTCGGCCTGCCGCGCGCCCGCGACTTCGACGGAGACGGCCTCTCCTTCGCCGACGAATACGCCGGCACCGATTCCTGCAACGTGTATTCCGGGTGCGCTTCGATATACGCCCGCAGGCCTGGAGCGAGAAGCGGCTGGTACAACAAGTTCTTCCCGACGAACCCGGGAACGGTGATCGAGTACGATTTCGGAGAAGAAGTCTAGTATGAGAACGCCGCCGGCGGCGAGTTCGATCTGGGCGGCGAGCTTCCGGCGTCGGTCGAGCTCGCTTCCGACGGATACGATACGGACGGCGACGGCATAAGCGACGGCGCGGAAGGGTCGACCTGGGGCAAAGACAACACCGGATTGTTTTTCCACGACGGCATCGTCTCGCGCGTCACGTTCGGCTTCATATACGGCGATGCGGCCGACGACGGCACGACATGCATCCGCGGCGGCGGCATGAATCCGTGCACGGTCGACACAGACCAGGACGGGCTCCCCGATGGCTGGGAAATGCAGCATGCCGGCATCGTCGTCGATCTCGGTTCGCGTTCGGCAACGCCTCCTCGCGGTTCGACGCGCGAGATGCGGGTGAATATATCCGATTCGACATGGGCGGCGGACGGGCTGCTCTCCGGCGGCGCGACATCGGGAGAGTACATACAGGGCGGCATGGATGCGACATGGCCGGGCGACGCAGTCACCGATATCGAGAATGCCGGCACGCTCGGCCGGAGCTACGACTCGCGTCTCGGAACGACGCGCGATGTCGACTTCGACCATGACGGCCTCCAGAACTGGCAGGAATATCTCGTCCAGACGCTCCGCCATCTGCGCTACGACGATATTTCCACGCCGCTCATGGGCCGCGAGATGTCTGTTTTCGAGAACGACAAGTATGTCGACAGCAGCATGCTGCGGCAGCACCGCCAGACGTTCTTCGGCTTTGTCACGATGGACGCCGGCGATCCCGAGGCGCTCAGCGTCAATGCGGCTGAAGCGTGGGGGCTCGGAGAGTACGTAAAGACCGTTACGGTCACGAACGGCACGTCGGTCGTGGTGGACGATGTCGGCGGCGGGCAGCTTGTCACGAACGTGATCTACTATACGACGGAAAAGAAGATTCTCACGGACGGAGAGAGCATCGTCCATGAACACGTAAACGCCGTCTCGAAGTTCTTCCAGCGTCCGTGGACGGTAGACGGCTGGCGGGAACTCGGCTATTTCGCGCCGGCTGCGAGATACTGGGACCGTTCGAACGTGAACAACAGGGGCTATACGTATCTCATGCCCGTCACCGGCGAGGTGACAGGCGGCGTCGCCGGCTATGTTTCCACCGATCCGCGCATGTCCGATACGGACGGAGACGGCATGGACGACTATTGGGAACTGTTCCACGGCCTCAACCCGATACTCGGCACCGATGCCACCGATCCGGCGGACAGCGACGTCGCGCTTAACGGAAAGCACGGCGACATAATTTCGGCGACATACCAGGAAGCGGCCGGGGCGCCGACGATGGCTACCTTCAACGCGTTCTTCAACGAGTGGATATATCCCGACTACAATTCCGTGGCGGGCCGTCTTGCCGGGATGCAGCCGACAGGCAACGATCCCGCGAGCGGCGCCATCGGCGACGACTGGAAGCCGCGCAGGACTTCGATCGACGCGCCAGAGGCGTACGATCCCGTGCTCTATCCGTGGATCATGGGCGTGCCGCTTGCCGACGCCGACGGCGACGGTCTCAGAAACGAAGAAGAGAGCCTTCTCGCCAACGTGGCCGATCCCGTTCCTTCGCATACCGACCCGTCCCCGCTCTGGTTCACCGACCGCACGACGGAAGCAGGATACGTGGCGCAGTATTATGTGGACGCGACAGGGCTTGCCCGTCTGCCTTTCTGGCCGCATGTCGTGGGCCTCAACTACATATGGGCGACGATGGGAGCCGACGGCGACTATCTGCACACGTTCATGGGCAACACGAAGACGTATTCGTTCTCGTTCGAAGAGAACGAAGGCTACGACACCGACAACGACTTCCTCCCGGACGGGCGCGAAATCATAAAGACGGTGCGTCTGCCCACCGATCCGCTCCGGTTCGAAGACCCCGACCGCCGCCAGGCGCTCTATCTCGACGGAGTGAATTCGTTCGCTATGTCCTACAACCCGCAGATAAGGGTGGGCAACGCCGAGGACTTCCTCAAGCAGTTCACGGTGGAATGCTGGGTGAGGCCGGAGGGCCTCAACGGCAAGGCGCAGACGATAATCGACCGCTGCGCCGCCTATGAGGGCGACGCCATAACGAAAGACCAGTACGCCATCCGCTCCAATTTCAGAATCGGCGTTTCGGAAGACGGCCGCGTATACGGCATGTTCGACAACACCGATTCGATCGAGTCCGGGCTCAACATGCCCGTCTCCTGCCAAAGGGTGGACGGCCGCCTTCTCCACGAGGGGGAATGGACGCATGTCGCGCTCACGTACGACGGCGCGGTGCTGAAACTTTACGTCAACGGGAGTCTCGACGATGCGGCGAACACGACGCTCATCCCCGCCAACGGCGTTTTCCACGCCGCGCAGGACGTGACAAATCCCGCCCGTTTCCCGACAGACGTCTACAGCGCGCTGCCGTGCGCGTTCTTTGTCGGAGCGCGTCCGCAGAAGCAGAACCTATACGCGCTCTTCCCGTACTATATCGATCCGGCCACCGGAGAGCACAAGGAATCGTTCGACAATCTGCGCGAATATTTCCATGGATATGTCGATGAAGTGCGTGTCTGGGACGGCGCGAAGACGGGCGCCGAGATCCGCGAGAACTTCATGAAACGCATGAGCCATGAAGACGTGCTTGCCAACCGCGCCACCGTTTACACCGCCTGGAACAACGGAGCGACGAGGAACAACAACGACGGCAGGCCCGTGCTGCCGGTGGAACTCGCGCTTCACTTCAACTTCGTGACGCTTCCCGGCGCAGTGCATGCGGAAGGTTCGGCCACCTCGCCCGTCGGCTTCAGGAAATCCGTCCTCGGCCAGGCCGGGCTTGTCGACGGCTATCTTGCCTACATAGACAACGAAGACGTCGATCTTTCCGGCCTCTATCCCAACCTTCTCGAACTGAAGACGGCGACAGGCATCGAAGGCGCGGTCGGCGACGAACACAGTCTTGAAGCCGGCTGGTGGAAAAACTGCCTTATCCACAACTCCGTCTACAACGATTACAATGTCGTGCCCTGGATAGAGAACTCGGTTACGCATCTGCCGATTCTCGACGGCCGCGCGGGCGACTCGTTCTATTATTCGGAGACGCTCGGCGGGCTTTACACGCCGTCTTTCGTCCATAACATCGCAAAGTTCGTATTCCCGAACTCTGGAATGCCGTATCAGGGATATAACGCCGGGTACGACCGCTATCACAGGCTTTTCGCCTACGAACGGCTTGTCGAACAGCGCGGAGACGCCTTTGCTCCGCTCCTGTCGCAGTTCCGCTTCATGCTG
This sequence comes from Kiritimatiellia bacterium, assembly GCA_017507065.1. Taxonomy (GTDB): domain Bacteria; phylum Verrucomicrobiota; class Kiritimatiellia; order RFP12; family UBA1067; genus UBA1067. The sequence continues at coordinate 6,910 of JAFWBO010000104.1, forward strand.
CTCACGCATTTCCTCGGCACGAGCGATCTCATCCCTCTCGGCGGCGCATATGCGAAGACCTGCCCCGAACTCTGGGATTCGACCGTGGCCGACGCATGGGAGGTGTCGGGCGACGACGGCGACGGCGACGGCCTCCCCGACTGGTGGGAGGACTACGCCCGTGCAAACTATGCCGCAGGCGTTCTCGACCTCGAAGACGAGCTTCTCTGGGATTCGGTTCTCAACTACCACGGGCTTCTTCTCCCCGCGTACCAGGCCTTCTGGGTCGATCTTTACAGAGGCCTTGTGTGGAACGGGACGTCGGCCTATTTCGATTCCGCGTACGCCGCGTCCACGGACCGCAACGAGAATAACATCCCCGACTGGTGGGAGGATCTCTTCGGCGTCACGGGCATGGACGTCGCGAGCGATCCCGACAACGACGGCCTTTCCATCTTCGAGGAATACACCGCTTCGTTCGGCAACGCGCCGTACGGGCTCGACAACGGTTTCCCGCTGCTCGATCCTCTCAAAACGAGGTCTGGCAAAGACCAGCGCATAACGGACTATTTCCTGCAGGGGCCGGCCACGAACATCGTGAGCGGAGCCGTCACGAACGTCTACGGCTCGCAGTATATCGGCGAGATAATGGGCGACCACGACTTCATGGAGAACTGGTGGGAGAATCTGTTCCCCGGTTCCTACGCTTCGAGCTACGTCCACGATCCGGCGCTCGACCGCGACGGCGACGGGTGGAGCAACTGGGCCGAGACGCGTTCTGCGCTCTGGGGTGGTACGTATGTCGCCGATCTTATCGACAGGTTCAGCGAAAGCGGCATCCACCAGGCGCTCTATCCCAAACCGGCGATCGGCCTGACTGTGACGTATTTTGGCAAGGCGGCCGTAGACGGAGCAAGGCTTGTGGTCAGGACTTCCAACGGCAAGTCTGAAAGGATGGATGCGAAATTCGTCGTCGCCCCCGGGCTCCTTTCGGCCGTGCGCCATATAGGCATGATGAACCCCGGCAGCGTGATGCACGGCTTCATGAGCCCTGGCTCCGTCGTCGCCACTTCCGTCGTCTTCTCCCGTCTGCCCGTCTACAGCAGCGACACGTACGGATGGGACTGGGGCTGGTATCTCACCAACGGCTACACGTCGGTCGCCAGCGGCCTTACCGATACGGGAGATGCCGCGACATACAGGTATTTCAAGCTCAAATATCCGAACATCGCTCTCAAGACCGCCGAGAACGGCGACACGTGGGAGAGTTTCGCGAGCGCAATCCCCGACGCGCTCGGAATGACGGCGAAGATCGTCCATAACGCGACAGACGCCGAAATAGGTTCCATCGATCTGAGAACCGGCGAATGGGCTCTCGACACGACTGCGCTCGAAGCGGCCGAGTCCGGCAGGTACGATCTTTCGACGAGCATGATGCGTGTCGAATATTCGACGCAGCAGCCGAGCGGATGGCCGAAGACCTTCTGGCTCTGCGACACGGGGGCCTACGAAGGCGACACCGTCGCGGGAGAAGGCGCCGTCAGGGAAGGGCTCAACTACATCGAAGCGTTCCTCGATCTGAACAACGACGGCACCTACACGGCCGGCGAGCCTTTCGGGGCCGTCAGAAACGTGAATGTTTCCTGGCACAAGACCGCCGAGATCAAACTCGAACTCACCGAAACGACGCCTGTCGTCCCGCGCTACAACATCGCCGCCGGCACGGCAGACCGCATCGCCGTCAACGGAAGCTCGAGCGGCGTGTCGCTCGCAGGAAACGGTGCGGCGCTCGCGAACGCGGGCACGGCCAAGTTCAGCATTTCCAGAAAATCGATCAACGGCACGGTCGGCCGCCAGAGAAAGATATTCTCCCGCGACTATCTCGTGTCCGACCGCGCGTACGTGACCGAGGGTGACGTCATCTCCGAAACGCTCGGCAGATTCGATCTCGACTGGAACTATCTCGTCGGCGATGCGAAGGAAGTGCTGAAAGACGGCGAAGTCGTCGCCAACGTCGTCTATTCTCTCAAGCTCACGACGATCGCCGACGACGGCACCGAGTCTACGACGGAAGTGGGCACGTTCCTTAGAACGTTCAACGCCGTGCGTCCTGCGATATCGCCCGTATACCCGGCGCAGGGCGCGAGCGTAAGATCCGCGACGCCCGAGTTTTCGTTCACATGCAGCGGCGACGATGCAACCGCGTTCAGAATGCAGATAATCGATCCCGAGGACGGCAGCATCGCCTGGGATTCGGGCGTAAAGGCCCTCCCTGGACGCACCGACGAAGCCGTCGGCACGTCTTGCCGCAGATACACGGCGCCGCTCTACGTGGGCATGACGGCGGCGGACGGAACGGCTCTGCCGCTCAAAGACGGCAAGGCTTACAAGTGGCGTCTTGCCGCCTTCAACGCGGCGTTCCCGGACTCCACGCTCGCCGAAAGCGACTGGAGCGAAACGGCCGATTTCGTCATAGACATCGCGTCTGCCGTTTCGAAACCGGAGCTTATGACAGGCTACGGCTCCGTTGCCGCCGCGGTGCGCTATTACGGGCCTTCGACAAACAAGCTTGAAAACTCGATAATCGTCGAGGCGCACAGAAGCGCCGACTTCTCCGACGCGCCCGTCGGCAAGACGAGAATATCCGACACCGCTCTTGTCAGGTCCGAAGACGACATCACGACGACGAACGCGGTCATGCACGGTATCGCCGCGGGCGATGTGTATCTTCTTGCGTTCATCGACATCAACACGAACGGCGTGCGCGACGTCTGGGAACCGTGGGGCTATGCGAACAAGGTCGGGTCTACTTCCGCCGACATCTACACGCCGGTCGCGGTTTCCGTTCTCGATTCTCATACGGTCGTCCATTCCGCAACTGTCTTCATGGAGGACTGCGACAGGAACCGCAATAATCTCGTGGACGGTTTCGAGCCGGAGAACTTCCCTGCGGACGCGCTGGACTCCGGCGAGGATGTCGGGCCCGATGCCGACCGCGACGGGCTTCCCGCCCTTTATGAAAGCGAGCTCGGGACCAACCCGAACAATTGGGACACGGACGGCGACGGCATGCCCGACGGCTGGGAATACACGTTCGCAAACGGTCTTCTCGATCCTCTCAACGCGGACTGGGACCTCGTCTCGCGGACGGCGGACTCGATGGCGTACGCTGAGATATCGGCGCGCGTGGTGACGCTGAGGGACACGAACACCAACGAGCGCGCGAAGTACGTCCTTCCCGACTGGGAGGGCATGGCCGGCGCGACTATGTACCGTCCGGGCGTCGCGGGCGTGAAGACGCCGGCGGTGGGCGAGAACATGGCGGGGACGAACCTGTGGGCGACGTACGAGTACGGCGACAGACTCGGCCTCGGGAGGCTCGTCGCGGCGGCGGCGCCGTCCGGCGGGGCGTACCTCGTCGACGAGGTCGGGACGGAGACTGTGGTCCTCGTCCACGCGCAGGTGTACGACTGGTTCGGGTACGACGCGAGGACGGCGTCG
>JAFWBO010000105.1 GCA_017507065.1 Kiritimatiellia bacterium
CGGAAGCCCGCCTTTCCAGCGCGCAGCTGCGTCCAGAGCCGCCACTCGTAGTTCGACTTCGGACCCGCCGGATGGAAATACTTGTACCGCTCCTGGTCGTACGTCTCCTGAAAGCACGTCAGCGACTCGAAGCCCGCCTCGAACATCGCGCGGTAGCCTTCCTCCGTCTGCGGAGCGACTTCGAGAGAGAGGTTGGAGAACATCGGTTTGAGGAGATGCGCGACGTCGCAGAAGTGCTCGACTGAGTTGACTTTCGGGTCCTCGCCCGCGACGATGAGGAGGTTGTCGATTCCGCTCGCGCGTATCGCCTCCGCCTCGACGCGGATCTCGTCCAGCGTTAGGTTGCGTCTCACGGTGCCCGTGTGCTCGCGCCTGAAGTCGCAGTAGCGGCAGTGGTTGACGCACGTGTTGCCGATGTAGAGCGGCGCGTAGACGCTCACGGTCTTGCCGTAGTACTTGATGCGCGCGAGGCGGGCCTTGCGGCGCATCTCGTCCATGAACGGATAGGCGGCGGGCGAAACGAGGTTCAAGAGGTCGAACCAGTCGTGCCGCTCCTTTGCAAGCGAAGCCTTCACCATCTCGGGCGTCACCTTCGCGTAGTATTCATCGACCTCCTCGGCCGTGTATTTCAGCAGTGTAAACATATTCCTTTTTCCCCTTCAAAGCGTTTTACCATCGCGCCATTCTCATCCTCGCTGCGCATTTCCAATCACTTCCCAGTGCCCGCCCTTGTCGGGGCCGACGCGGCGGAGGCGCTGCGCGTCCCTGAGCCGTTCCATGTGCTTCTGAATCGCGCTGCGGGAAACGCCCGTAGCGGAGACCATTTCCGCAAAGGTTATCTTCGGATTGCCTCGAATCAGCTCGACGAGCCTGTCTACCGTTTTCTTACCACCTTTTCTTACCACCTTTTTCTTACCACCTTGCCTCTCGCCCCTCGCCTTCAGCGTCCGAAGGATCATGTCGAGCATAAAATCGACGAAGACGCGGGCGTCGCCCGACTTCTGGGCCGAATGAAGCGTCCTGTCGCCAGGCGTAAAACGCGTAATCTCGCAGACGTCAACCATTGTCGATCTCGGCGGACCGACTACTTGAAGATGTCCATGGGGCTGGTGGCGCTGGCGGTGGAGCGCTCGGCGGGCGGACCTGCCTTGATGCCGATTTCGGCGGCCTCAACGGCAAGGGCGAACGCGCGCGCCATCTGGACCGGATCGTCCGCCGCAGCGACCGCGGTGTTCGCAAGAACGGCGTCGGCTCCGAGTTCTATAGCCTCCGCCGCGTGCGAGGGAAGCCCGATGCCCGCATCGACGACGACGGGTACATGGCTCTGCTCGACGATGATCTCGATCATGTCGCGCGTGCGGATGCCGCGGTTGGAACCGATGGGGCTGCCGAGCGGCATCACCGCCGCCGCGCCCGCGTCTTCGCAGCGGCGCGCGAGGACGGGATCTGCGTTGATGTACGGGAGAACCACCATTCCGAGTTTCGCGCACTCCTTCACGGCTTCGAGAGTTTCCACCGGATCGGGCAGCAGATAGCGCGCGTCGGGATGCACCTCGATCTTTATCCAGTTGTAGCCGGCGGCCTTGCCGATCTTCGCTATCCTCACAGCCTCGGCCGCGTTGCGCGCTCCGGACGTGTTGAGCATGACTTCGACCTTCGAGCGATCGATCACGCCAAGTATGTCGTCGTGCTTCGCGTCGCCTTCGCGGACGCGCGTCAGGGCCGTCGTGACGAGTTCCGTGCCGCTCGCTTCGATGGCGCGCGAGAGCATCTCGCCCGACGCGAACTTGCCTGTTCCAAGAAAAAAGCGGCTCTTGAACCTGCGGCCGCCGAGAACGAGATCTTTCATCTATATTTCCTTTCCCAAAAGAATAGCGAGCACGGTGTTCGCCTCCATGGCGGCGGCGATTCCCACGCGCGGCGAAAGCGGCGGCTCGTCGGAGGAAACCCCGCGCTCGGCGTCGCCGGCCATGTAAACGTTGGCGCCGATGCGCCGCATCGAAATGCGTCCGCTCGCCCCGACCCCGGCGATGCCGCTCGCCGCCACGATTTTCACGCCCGTCGGGGCGAGCGCCGAAACGAGCATGGCCTTCGCGGCGGCCGAATCGAAAGCCTCCACGACGATGTCGCATTCCCTGAAAATCCCAGCTGCGTTCGTTTCGTCGATTCTGACGTCGCGCATGTCGAGCACCGTTTCGCCGGAAATGCGCAAAAGGTTCTCCGCGAGCGCCGCCGTCTTTTTCATGCCTATCTGGTCTGCAAAATAAAACTGCCTGTTCAGATTGGAGCGGGTGACGACGTCGAAATCGCATATGACGAGCGAACCTATGCCGGAGCGGACGAGGTGCTGGGCGACGTTGGACCCCAGCCCTCCCGCGCCCGCGATGCCGACCCTGGCCTTCTTCATCCTCGCCGCATCGATTCCGTTCAGATACGGATTCACCGCGATGGAAACTCCTTCGTCGCTCATGCCCCGGCACGTCTTTCTTTTCTTTCGGCCAGAGCGCGCTCCACATCGGGAACCGCGAGAAGAAGCTTTCGCGTGTAGTCGCTCGACGGCGCGCGAAAAACATCCTCGGCGCGCCCGGCATCCACGAAAACACCTCTCTCCATGACGCATATCCTGTCACACACGTTTTTCACGACCGCCAGATCGTGCGCTATGAGAACCACGGAAAGGCCGAGATTGTCCTTGAGATCCCGAAGAAGATTGAGAACTCGCGCCTGCACCGAAACGTCGAGAGCCGACACCGGCTCGTCGGCGACAAGCACTTCCGGCGATGCGGCGAGCGCGCGCGCGACCGACACCCTCTGGCACTGCCCGCCCGACATTTCCCGCGGATACTGGGAGAGAACGGCGTCGCTGAGACCGACGAGCGACAGCAGTTCGTGCGGAGTCCGCTTCACCTTTCCAGTGCCGCCTCTTGCGCAGCGAACCGCCTCTGCGAGAGCCGCACCCACCGTCATGCGCGGATTGAGGGAACCGACGGCGTCCTGAAACACCATCTGGACAGAGCATGCCGCTTTGCGGATTGTCCCGCCAGACGGCCGTTCAAGGCCGACAAGCGTCTTGGCGATCGTCGATTTGCCGCTCCCCGACTCGCCGACGATGCCGAGTATTTCGCTGCGCCCCAAAGAAAATGAAACGCCGCGCACGGCCTCGAACGATCCGTATCGTACGTGCAAATCCTCGACTTCCACGAGGCTATCTGTCTTGTCCGCCAACTGAAAAGCCTTTCAATTTTTACATGTCGCGCCATACAAGGACGACAAAGCGATATTTTACCAAATATTCCGCATGCAGGCAACAGCGGAACATTCGCGACACTCTTATTTTTCGCCGCCAAATATGGTATAATAATCGAAAATTCAAAAAACAGGTAGCCAACCTATGGTCATAATACTGAAAAAAGAAGCCGACCGTTCGCAGGTCGATAATCTCGTCAATCTCCTGAAGACGAAGAACATACAGCCGAATATCAGCGAGGGCTCGTTGCAGACCGTGATCGGCTGCGTGGGAGACGTGACCCACATCGACCCGGGTCTCATCGAGGCGATGGACATAGTCGAGCGCGTCCAGCGCGTGCAGGAGCCGTACAAAGCGGCAAGCCGCAAATTCCACCCCGACGATTCGGTCATCGACTGCTCCGGAGTGAAGGTCGGCGCAGGCAACTTCGCAGTGATAGCCGGTCCGTGCAGCGTCGAATCGGAAGAGCAGGTCGTCGCCGTCGCGAAGGCGGTGAAAGCCGCAGGCGCCACGATGCTCAGAGGCGGCGCGTTCAAACCGCGCACGTCCCCGTACGCGTTCCAGGGCATGGGTGCGGAAGGTCTCAGGCTCCTCTCGCTCGCGAAGAAGGAAACCGGGCTTCCGATCGTGACGGAACTCATGGACTTCAAAGACTTCGAGCTTTTCAACGACGTCGACGTAATACAGATCGGCGCGCGCAACATGCAGAACTTCAACCTTCTGAAAGAAGTCGGCTCCGCCACGAAAAAGCCCATTCTTCTCAAACGCGGCATGTCGGCGACGATACAAGAGCTGCTGATGAGCGCGGAATACATCATGGCCTCGGGCAACCCGAACGTCATCCTCTGCGAGCGCGGCATAAGAACTTTCGAAACGGCCATGCGCAACACGCTCGATCTCGGAGTCGTCACGTACATCCACCGCTATTCGCACCTTCCGGTCATGGTCGACCCGTCGCATGCGACGGGTCACGCGTGGATGGTCGATTCCATCGCATGCGCGGCCACGGCGATCGGCGCCGACGGGCTCATCATCGAAGTGCACAACAATCCTCCGTGCGCAAAGTGCGACGGCGCCCAGAGCCAGACTCCGGAGATGTTCGCCGCCACCATGGAGAAAATTTCAAAGATAAGAAAGACCATATGAACGACATCGCAGCTTTGCGCCGCGAAATAGACGCCATAGACGAAGACCTCGTGCGTCTTTTCATAAAGAGGCTCGGCCTGATGCGCCGCGTGGCCGAAGCCAAGCGCACGGGCGGTCTCGCGGTCTACGACCCTGCGCGCGAGAAAGAAATACTCGACCGCGTGGCGACCGAAGCCGGAGCCGACTATGCCGAAAGCGCGGTGAAGTTCTTCTCCACGCTCTTCGACATATCGAAAGCAAGACAGCGCACAATACTCGACACGGGAAACGCATGACGATGAAAGTATTCAATTCGCTTTCCAAGAAAGAAGAACCGTTCGCGCCCGCGGCGGACGGGACGGTGGGGCTCTACACATGCGGGCCCACGGTGTACAATTTCGCGCACATAGGAAATTTCAGAGCGTACGTTTTCGAAGACATCCTCAGGCGGACTCTCGAATTCAACGGCTGGAAGGTGCGGCAGGTGCAGAATCTCACCGACGTCGACGACAAGACCATCAGAGGCGCCAACGCGGCGGGAGTGCCGCTCGCCGACTACACGCGCCCGTACAAAGACGCGTTCTTCGCCGATCTCAAGACGCTCAACGTCGAGCCGGCCGAAGTCTACCCCGCCGCGACAGACCACATCCCCGAAATGATCGCGCTCGTCGAAAAGCTCGTCGAAAAAGGTTTCGCCTACAAAGCGCCGGACGGCAGCGTCTATTTCAGCGTAAGGAAATTTCCCGGATACGGACGCCTTGCGCACATCGATTTCGACAGCCAGCAGACGGGGGCGCGGTGCGCCGGCGACGAATACGACAAGGAAAACGCCGGCGACTTCGCCCTCTGGAAAGCGTGGGAGCCTTCGGACGGCCCCGTCGGCTGGGACTCTCCCTGGGGGCGCGGCCGCCCGGGATGGCACATCGAGTGCTCCGCCATGTCGATGAAATATCTCGGCGAGACGTTCGACATGCACACGGGCGGCATCGACAACCTCTTCCCGCACCACGAAAACGAAATCGCCCAGGCCGAGGCCGCCACGGGCAAGCCTTTTGTCCGCACGTGGATGCACTGCGCCCATCTCAAGGTGAACGGCGAGAAAATGTCCAAGAGCCTGGGCAATTTCTTCACGCTGCGCGATCTTCTCGCAAAGGGATGGAGCGGGCGGGAAATCCGCTACGTCCTCATCAACGCGCACTACCGCTCATCGCTCAACTTCGCGTTCGACTCTCTCGAAGACGCGAGAAAATCGCTGAGAAGAATCGACGAGGCCACGGCGAAAGCGACCGACGGAGAAAAGCCGGAATGGGCTCTCAGGCATCTCGACGATTTTTCGGCCGCAGTCAACGACGATCTCAACATCCCGAAAGCCTTCGCCGCCCTCTTCGAACTCGTGCGCGAAACCAATTCCAAAGGCGGCGCGGGAGTTCTCGGAGTGTTCAAACGCATGGATGAAGTGCTCGGAGTCGTCTTCTTCGGCAAGGCCGCGGAAGAAGACGTCCCTGCGGAAATAACCGCCCTTCTCGAAAAACGCGCCGAGGCGAGAAAGGCTAAAAACTGGGCCGAGTCGGACGCTCTGCGCGACGAGATCGCGAAGGCGGGATGGACCGTCAAAGATTCGAAAGACGGCCAGAGCGTTTCACGCAGAATCTGAGAGAAACGAAGGAGGTCAAACCGTGGAGACGAACGTAAAAACAAAAGAAGAATTCGAAAAGGCCGTATCGAAAGGCAATGTCCTTGCCGACTTCTGGGCGACGTGGTGCGGCCCGTGCCTGATGATGGGCGAAAAAATCAGGAACGAAATCGTCCCTGCGGCAAACGGCCTTGAAATCGTCAAGGTCAACGTCGACGAAGCGCCGGAACTCGCCGCCGCGTTCGGCATCACGGCGATACCGCATCTCGTCTGCTTCAAAGACGGCGTGAAAAAGGCGGAATTCACCGGCGTCACCGGCGCCGGCGAAATACTCGCCGCTTTCGCCGGCTGAAAACGGCGTTCAAGGCGGAGTGAAAAGGCTGTTCGATCTCGCCGCGACGGTCGCGGCAGCCCCTTTGTGGCTGCCGCTTTTCGCGTTCGCCGCCTTTCTTGCCGCGATTTCCGGATGCGGCGGAGTTTTCTTCAGACAGCAGCGCGCGGGGCTCGGAGGCAGAGTTTTCACAATGCTCAAATTCCGCACGATGCGCCCCTCTCCCGGCTCCGATATGGAAAGAACGACGCGCATCGGCTCGTTTCTTCGCGCGACATCTCTCGACGAACTGCCGCAGCTCCTGCACGTGCTATCGGGGAAAATGTCGCTCGTGGGGCCGCGACCTCTGCCGGCGAAATACCTGCCGCGCTACAGCGCGTTTCAGGCAAGGCGGCATGAAGTGCGGCCGGGGCTTACGGGGTGGGCCCAGATCAACGGGCGCAACGCAATATCGTGGGAGGAGAAATTCGCCCTCGACGTCTGGTATGTCGACAACGCTTCGTTTCTTCTCGATATGAAGATCCTCGCGGCGACGGTCTTGAAGGTTCTCTCCCGCAAAGGCGTGAACAGTTCCCGCGAAGAAACGATGGAAGAGTTCATGCCGGGAGACGTCCGGCCGTGACGGAGCGCTCTCAGGAAACGTCAGTGCCGTACAAAGGCCGTCTCGCGCCGAGCCCCACCGGCGCTCTCCATCTCGGCAACGTGCGAACGTTCATGATTGCGTATCTGCGCGCGCGCTCCCTCGGCGGGAAGATAGCCTTCAGGATGGAAGACCTCGATCATCCGCGCGACAAACCCGGCGCGGCCGACGCCGCGCGACGCGATCTCGAATGGCTCGGCTTCGACTGGGACGAAGAATACGTGCAGTCGCAAAGAAAAGGCATCTATCGCGACGCCGCGGAACAGCTTCGCCGCGAGGGGCGGATATATCCGTGCACATGCTCGAGACGGGACGTCGAAACAGCGCAGAGCGCGCCGCACGAAGGCGACCAGCTGAAATACCCGGGGACATGCCGCGGACGGTATTCTTCATGGGAAGAAGCCGAAAAAATCCGCCCGCCGTGCTGGCGCTTCAAAGTCGACAGGCCGTGCAATGTCGAATTCGCCGATGTTTTCGCCGGGCGCATGTCGATGGACGTGGCGGAAACGCTCGGCGACTTTCCGCTCGCGCGAGACCGCGGCGGCGCCGGATACACTCTCGCCGCGGCCGTGGACGACGCCATCGCCGGCATAACGGAAGTCGTGAGAGGCGACGATCTCCTGCCCGCCACGCCTGCGCAGATTCTCGTGCAGCGCGCCCTCGGATTGAAAACGCCTGCCTACTGCCACGTTCCGCTTGTCACGGGACCTGACGGACGCAGGCTTGCCAAGCGCCACGGCGACACGAGAATAGAATCGTTCAGGGCGGCGGGATGGAGCAGAGAAAAAATAACAGGTCTGCTCGCGGCCTCGTGCGGATGGTGCAGCCCGGGGACGGAGATCGCGCTTGAAGATCTGATCGGGGCGTTTTCCCTCGACACGATACCGCACGAGCCATTCGTCTTCTCGCCCGAGGGCGTCTGAAGCGCGGCGGGCCGGGCGATGTTCAGGAACGGATCAGCCCGCCGGCGAAAATCGCGAGAAGGATCAAAGGCAGCACATAGCGCATGTACGGCCTGAAAAACCCGCCGAGACGCCACCCTTTCCCCTCAGAAGCCTCGGAAGAAAACCGCCGCCAGCCGAAGCCTGTCTCCCATACGCAGAAGAAGCACGTCGCAAGAGCCCCGAGCGGCAGGCAGAACTGGCTGAAGACAAAATCCTCGAAATCGAGAACGCTCATGCCGGAAAGAAACGCCGATGCCGCATCGCGCCAGATGTTGAAGCCGAAAACGGCGGGCAGCGACAGCACTGCCACGGCTCCGCCGACAAGAAGCGACGTGGGAACGCGCCGCCATCCCGTCTCGTCCATGATACCGCCGATCAGGCATTCAAACACGGCGATAACCGTGGTGAGGGCCGCAAGAGAAAGAAAGAAGAAAAACACCGCTCCCCACGCGCCGCCGCCTGTCATCCCGGCGAACACCTTCGGAAGTGCGGAAAAGATAAGGGATGGACCGGAAGCCACATCCACCCCGAACGCCGCGCACGCGGGGAAAACGACGAGCCCGGAAAGGAACGCCACGGCCGTGTCGATGGCTATGATCCATACGGCCTCCGTTACGAGCGAACGTTCTTTCCCTACATAGCTGCCGAATATGGTCATGCATCCGACACCGACGGAAAGCGTGAAAAAAGCCTGCCCCATCGCTTCGAAACACGTGCGGAACGGATGGTCGAGCAGCGGAGCCCAGTCCACTTTCAGATAAAAAGCCACGCCTGCGGCGGCGCCCGGAAGCGCAAGAGATTTGGCCGCCAGGACGCCAAGAAGAACGAGAAGCGCCATCATCATCCACTTCACGGCGCGCTCAACACCAGAGCGCACGCCGCAGGCGCAAACCGCGGCCGACGCGGAGACGCACAGGAGCATGTACGAAACACACGTCCCGGGCGACGAAATCATCCCGGCGAACGCCGATGCCGCATCCTCTCCGGCGAACGCCGTGCCGCGGGCCGCATACCCTGCGGCATATCTCAGCAGCCATCCGCCCACCGAAGTGTAATACGACATCAAAAGAAGATTGCCGCCGAAAATCACGACGCCGAGAACGGCCCAGAAACGCTTCGACCCGCCCGGCGCGAGCAGGCGCATCGCCTTCGAGACGCCGCTGCCGGACGCACGGCCGACGGCAAGCTCCGCCGTGAGAAGAGGGAAGCCGAGGAGCGCCAGAAAAACGAGATACACGAGAAGGAACGCCGCCCCTCCGTTGCGCCCGACGATGAAAGGGAAACGCCAGACGTTCCCGAGGCCGACGGCGCAACCGGCCGAAAGCATCAGAAAGCCCAGCCTCGATTGAAGAGTCTCGCGAACTGTAGTTTTCATTGGCGGCACGAATGCTTCAGGCGACGATCGTTCCGCTCGCCGGCGAAGAAGCCGCCGGCCGTCTCTTTCCCGAAAAGACTGGCCGGGACGCGGGAGACCATGCGCATCGAAACAGAAACTATCCGCAGCAGACACATCTGATCAAGCCTCCGGAACCGAATAGGAAGACGGCGCGTTCGACGGCCGGACATTTCCCCCTGCCGGATAAAGAAACGTGCGGTAGAAGAAATACGTGGTCGCGAACGGATTGGACAGCGACATGCTCTGCGGCCTTGAAAAGAATTCGTTGAAATTGCGCACCGCGGCGGGCTCTATGGCGTTTTTCGGAATTTTCTCCGCGACTGCGGCACGTTCCGCCTCCGGAAGATTCGCGATATGCGCGATCACCGCTTCCTGCACCGGCACGGGCCACGCTCCTGCCGCCCTGCCCGCGGCGCCGAGGCTGCCGATCAGCCCGGTGTTGTTTAGGAGCGGCTCCACTTCGCATTCGAGCAGCATCGCCGTCACGAACATGCGCACCATCATATCGGGCGCGCTCTTGAGGGCGCGGAAATGGTTGTATATGAACGATTCCACGTTCTGCTCGGTGCTGAAGAACGCGGTCGGCTGCGTCTTGTAGAACATCTGCCATATCCGGTGCATGTCGGCTATCTCGGCTATGTCGGAAAACGCCGAAGCGTCGGAACGCTCCAACGCATCGAGCCGCCGGCGCGCAAATGAGCCGTTCATCGGGCAGCGGGAGAGCTGCCGGTAATATCTGCACGCGAGGGCGAGCTCGCCGGTGATCGCCGCGATGTCTCCGAGCATCCTGAAGTGGCACGGCTGCCATCCCCGCATGGAGGCGATTTCGTATATTTCACGACGCGCCGGCATCAGAAAACCGTAATTGAAAAGAAGGACGTAACCGTCCATCATAAGCTCCTCGGCGTCCGTGCCCGCATGGGACGTCGGCATGGGATATTTGAAGATGTCGTCGGGCAGACGCCCCAGGCGGTACTGCGCGAGAATACGGTATGCAACGCTCATCCTCAGCGGCGGGCGTGACGAAGCGGTCTGCAAATCCGCAATCGCGAGAACTTTCCCGAAATCGCCTTTTTTGACGGCATCCTCCTGCTCGAGCTGTGGACCGACATCGACGGCTCCGTTCCATCTTGGTCTGAACGCGTGAGACGCGCGCCATACGATCGGCAAAGCCGTATCTCCGTAGACGAACCGCGCGGAAAACGGAACCGCCGCCATGGCGAGCGCGGCCGCGAAGAGCGCCGTGCCCACGCAGGAAGGAGCGAAAGGCCGCCTTTTCGCCAGCCGCAGCGCGGCAAGCGCGACGAGCGGCGCGAGGGCATATGCGCCAAGCGGGACGTAGAGCATCGCCAGCATGACGCAGACAGCCGCGAAAGACGCCGCGCCTGAACGCACCGCAAAACCGCGCAGCGGAATAAAGAGCCACGCGGCTGCAAGCATCCCGAGAGGATTCATGACCGGATACGAACATTCGCTCTCGAGCCATACGCCGGCGGAAACGCCCATC
>JAFWBO010000106.1 GCA_017507065.1 Kiritimatiellia bacterium
TGCCGAGCATGGTCTCGGGCACACGCGCCCGAATCCGCCTGTCGGAGCGGTTATCGTCCAGGGCAACCAGATCATAGGAGAAGGATACCACCAGAAAGCGGGAGCCGATCATGCGGAAGTCGCCGCGATCAAACGCGCGGCGCCTTTCCTCGAACAGCGCAAAAAACTGAAAAACAAGCAGCCTCTTTCGATGTATGTCACGCTCGAGCCATGCTCGACGAAAGGCAAAACGCCTGCCTGCACCGATGCGATAATCGCAGCCGGCATCGACAGGGTCGTGTATGCGGTTCCCGATCCAAACCCCAAAAACCGTCTTGCATCGAGGCGCGTCCTCGCCGCAGCCGGGATAAGGAGCGAGAGGTTCTCCACCGATCCCGCCGTCACCGCGGAAGCCGAGCATCTCATCCGCGCCTTCGACAAATCGATCCGCAAAGGCATACCTTACATAACAGTCAAGATAGCCATGACGCTCGACGGCAAGATCTGCGACAATACCGGATGCGCCAAGTGGGTCTCCAGCGAGAAAATGCGCAAAATCACCGGACGCATGCGCGAAACCGTGGATGCAGTCATGGTGGGAGCGGAGACGATCAGAAAAGACGACCCCTCGCTTCTTTCGCACGGCAAGGCCAATCCAGATCTCGTGCGCGTCGTGATTTCCTCCTCGGGGAACCTGCCCAAGCGTGCGCAGATTTTCGTCGACGGCGCGCCGAACAAGACGGTCGTGTATCCCAATCCGAAAACAGCCGTGCGCGAACTTGCGAAGATGGGCGTCAACCATGTCCTTTGCGAAGGCGGTCTCAAGCTCGCGGTTTCTCTTTCGAGAATGGGGCTCGTTGACGAATGGATCACCGTTCTCGCCCCGAAAATACTCGGCGACAAGCCGATAAGAGAGGCGAGATTCCTTCCCGAAGTCAAATGTTTACTGGACTTGTAGAGAGAATCGGCACCGTGAAGCGCGTTTCGCGCGGCGCGGGGCTCGTGCTTGAAATCGAATACTGCTGCGGCGGGAGTGCGGACGACGGATGGCACCGCCGGCCGCTTGAGCGCGGAGAGTCCGTGGCCGTAAACGGAGCGTGTCTCACCGTTGCGGATTTCAACGATACAAGATTCACGGCCGACATCCTATCGGAGACAGAGCAGAGGACGACACTCGGACAGCTCGTTCCCGGAACGAAAGTAAATCTCGAGCGCGCGCTTCGCGCTGGCGATGCGCTCGGCGGACACATAGTCCAGGGGCACGTCGAGGCCAAGGGGAAAATAGTCGAAAAGGTCGCCAGAGGCAGGGATTTCCGTCTCAGAATAAAGACAGGCCCGGTCTTCGCGGCCGGATGCATCATCAAAGGATCCGTGGCGATCGACGGCGTGTCGCTCACGATCACCGAAAAAAAATCCGACGGCATAGCAGTAGACGTGATTCCGTCCACGGCGGCCGGCACGACGATAGGCTTCAAACGTCCTGGCGACGAAGTGAACCTCGAGGGCGACGTCATCGGAAAGTACGCTTCGGCCGCTGTCGCCCGGAAAGAAGAAGGGCTTACCGAAGAAAAACTCGAGAGGGCCGGCTTTCTATGACAATGTCTCCCGCACCAGGCGACTTTCTTCTGAAATGGCGCGGCGACACTGTAGAAGTGTCGCTGCGTCTCGACAGCCCCGCCAAAGGGCGTGCCGCGTTGCGGACCAACCTCGGCCATGCGGCAACGCGGCGCAGGGAAATAATCGCATGGACCGAGCGGGGAGAAACTCCGCTCGCCCGCGCGTGGACCGACATTCCCCTCGAAGAGAAAGAACCAGGCGTTTTCTCTGCACGCATAACTCTTGACGAGGTTGGCGTGTTTTCCGGGAAAGCGTGTTTCTTTCCCGAAGGATCGAACGTGCCGCAGTGGCCGGAAGGATCCAATTTCCACATCAAGGTTGAAAGCGCATGGACGCGCAGGTCGAACTCGATCTACACCGTATTTCCGCGGCAGTTCGGCTCTTACCGCGGCGTGGTGCGCGCTCTGCCGGAGATAATGGACAGGATGGGGTTCGGGATAATACAGTCGCTTCCTCCGTTCCCCGTGCCTGCAACTTACGCCGTCATGGGCGAATACGGCTGTCCGTTCGCGGCGCTCGATTTCTATTCGGTCGATCCGGCCATGGCCGTGTTCGACACGTCGGCCACGCCCATGGACCAGTTCCGCGAACTGATCGACGCGGTCCATGCGAGAAGAGGCCGGTTCATGATAGATCTTCCCGCGAACCACACCGGCTGGGCTTCCACGCTGCAGACACATCATCCCGAATGGTTCAAACGCAACGAAGACGGAAGTTTCAAAAGCCCCGGAGCGTGGGGCGTCGTCTGGGAAGATCTCGTCGAGCTCGATTATTCAGTCCCGGCGCTGCGCTCGTACATGGCCGATGTGTTCCTTTTCTGGTGCAGGAAAGGAGTCGACGGCTTCCGTTGCGATGCCGGCTACATGATACCGGCCGAGACATGGGAATATATAGTGGCGAAGGTCAGAGAAGAATATCCCGACACGATATTCATGCTCGAAGGCCTCGGAGGCGACCTGAACGTCACCGACGCTCTTCTTGCCGAATCGAATCTCGACTGGGCGTATTCGGAGATTTTCCAGACGTTCGACAGAAAGGCGTTCGAGTGGTATCTGCCGCAGGCGGCCGCGCGTGCGGAAAGATTCGGCACGCTCGTCCACTTCGCCGAAACGCACGACAACGACAGGCTCGCGAAGGGCGGCGAAACATATGCGAAAATGCGCGTTTCGCTCGCCGCGCTTCTTTCATGGCAGGGGGCATGGGGCATCGCCAACGGCGTCGAATGGTTCGCAACGGAAAAAATAGACGTCCACGGCAAAAACGATCTCAACTGGGGCGCGGAACGCAACATGACAGATCTCATCGCAAAGCTCAATTCGATACTCGACAGCGAAGAGACTTTCTCTGGCCCCGTCCGCATCGAACTTGTCACGCGCGGCGGAGGCAACGTGCTTGCGGCGTTGAGAAACGGCAGGACGCTCGTCGTCGCCAACCTCGATTGCGGAAATTCATCCGACGTTTCCTGGGACGAAGCGAAATTTCCGGGAGGCGCGCTTTTCGATCTTCTTTCCGGACAAGCGTTCGAGACATGCTGCCCGATGCATCTCGGTCCCGGCGAGGTGAGATGTCTCGTGCACGGCGCTTCGCGCGGAGAAGCCGCCGGCGAAGCAGAAAAAACGGAGAAAAAAACTTCCGCGCGGCCGGTTTTCCGCTGGCGCTCCCCGTACGATGCCGCGCGCGATTTCGTCGCGCCGGAAAACGAGACGGTGGAAATTTCGGCGGACGGCCATTTCAGGGCGGCGCTTGTCGATTGCGCGTCGGGCAAGACCGTGCGATCCGTGCGTTCCGAAAACGATGCGGACGGGACGCCGCGCGCGCTCTTCCGCTCGCCGCAGTATGCCGGCGACGGAACTTCGTGCCGTGTTTTTTCGCTCGAAGTCGCCGTATATCGCGACGGAAAGGCGAAGCGTTCGAAGTCGCGCTTCCTCGTGCCTCCGCCGGGCGACGCCGCGAGAGTGAAACCGTTCCTCGAGGCTTCCGGCGCAAGAGAAAATCCGTCGATGCGCGCCATCCTTTCCAACACGGCCGGCGCGGCTTCGCAGATGCGCGCCGAGTGGGGGCGAATCGAAAGCATGTACGATGCCGTTCTCGCCGCAAACCCGTCGCCCGCATATCCGTCGGACAGGCTCAACATATGGGCGAGGACGCGCGCGTGGATCCAGCGCGAAGGGTACACGAGAGAATTCGACAGCCGCGTCGAAACATGCTTCCGGGCCGATCCGGCAGGGCGTTTCGCGGCATGGGAATTTCTATTGCCTTGCGGGATGGGCCGGACCGCCGCTTTCAAGTTCACTCTCTCGCTCGCATCCGACGCAAACGCCGCTCGGCTCGCGGTCGAGCGCACGGCTTCCGGCGAAACCGACGTCGGCGATCAAGTGAGGCTTGTTTTCAGGCCGGATATTGAATGGCGCAGCTTCCACGACGTGACAAAAGCGTACTGCGGCGCGGAGACGCGTTTCCCGGCATCGGTGAAGCACGATTCTTCCTCGTTCGTGTTCGCTCCGTACGAAGGTTCTTTCGAATTCCGCGTCAAGGGCGGGGAATACCATCACGAACCGCAGTGGACGTACAACGTCGCCCATCCCGAGGACGCCGAACGCGGCGGCGAGGGAGCGGGCGACCTTTTCAGCCCAGGATGGATTTCGGCCGATCTCAAACCTGGCGCGAAGGTTGTCTTCGAGGGCGAATACATCCGCAAAGACGCGGCGCGAAAACGTCTCGTCTATCCGAAAGCGCGGGAAACGGGGCTCCTTTCCGTCCCGGACGCTCTCAAAGAATCGCTAAAGCTTTTCATAGTGCGGCGCGACGCTCTCAAGACTGTGATTGCAGGATATCCGTGGTTCCTCGACTGGGGACGCGACACTTTCATATTTATGCGCGGGATGATAGCGGCGGGAATGATTGAGGAAAGCATCGACATTCTCGAGGCGTTCGCGCGGTTCGAGGAGAAGGGCACTCTTCCCAACATAATACACGGCAAAACGGCCGGAAACCGCGATACGGCCGATGCTCCGCTCTGGTTCGTGCGCTGCGTGAAAGAACTCGACGACATGGGGGCGCTTCCCGTATCCAAAGCCGCGTTACTGCGCAAAACGTGCAGATCGATCGTCGAAAACTACATGGCCGGCACGCCAAACGGCATAAAAACCGATCTTGAATCGATGCTCGTCTGGAGCCCGTCGCATTTCACATGGATGGACACGAACTATCCCGCCGCCACTCCGCGGGAAGGTTATCCCGTAGAGATCGAAGCGCTGTGGATCTCCGCTCTCGATTACACGGGTTTCAAAGACCTTGCGGCGAAAGCGACGGCATCGCTCGAAAAACTTTTCAGGTGGGAACACGGGTACCGCGACGTGCTCGAAGCTCCGGGCGGCGAGAGCGCGGCTGCGGCGCGTCCGTCGGACGCCATACGCCCGAACCAGCTTTTCCTCGTTTCGCTTGGCGTAGTCGACGACAGATCCATCGTGGAAGCCGTGCTTGAGCTGCTCGTGCCGGGAGGCATCAGAACCCTCCAGCCCTGGCACCGCCTTTACAAAGGCCGGTACACCGGCGACGAAGACACGAGCCGCAAACTCGCCTACCACAACGGCACGGTATGGGCGTGGCCGTTCCCCATGCTCGCCGAAGCGCTCGTGTCGACCGGCATGGCCTCGAAGGAAACGGCCCTCGCCGTTCTCGCTTCCGCGGTGGAAAACATCAATTCCGGCGCGCTCGCCCATATGAGCGAGATATGCGACGGCGACAGCCCTCATGCGCAGAAGGGATGCATCGCGCAGGCATGGAGCGAAAGCGAGCTTTTGCGCGTATGGTTGCGCATCACAGCGTGAATTATGGTATAATACGTAAAATTTCAAGGAGAAAAACAATGAAGAAGTTTCTGAGCGCCAATGAAGCCGTCGCGCATGCGGCGGCGCAGGCGGGATGCGCCGTAGCCTCCGCCTATCCAGGAACACCGTCCACGGAGATTCTCGAAAACATCGCGAAGTTCAAAGACGTCGTGGCGTGCGAATGGGCCGTGAACGAGAAAGTCGCGATGGAAACGGCGATAGGCGCGTCGATGGCGGGAGGAAGGGCGCTTACCGCCATGAAACACGTCGGGCTCAACGTGGCGATGGATCCTCTTATGACGTTCACTTTCGTCGGCGCGACCGGAGGGATGGTCGTCGTGTCGGCCGACGATCCCGGCATGCATTCGTCGCAGAACGAGCAGGACAACCGCAACCTCGCCAAGTTCGCGAGGATGCCGCTACTGGAGCCTTCCGACAGCCAGGAAGCCTACGACATGACGATCGCGGCTTTCGACATTTCGGAAAAGTTCCGCGTGCCGGTGATGATACGTCTGACGACGCGCACGAGCCATTCGTCTTCGCTCGTCGAACTTGGCGATTTCGCTCCGGCTAAACGCGCGCTGATACCGTACGTAAAAGACATCACGCGCACGATTCCCGTTCCGATGTTCGCGAGAAACCAGCGTCTCGCGGCTGAGAAGCGCACGGCTTCTCTTCGCGCCGCGGCCGAAGAGTCGGCGCTCAACAAGGTGTTCGAAGGCAAGACCTCGCTCGGCATCGTGACGTCGGCCGTCGCGTTCCAGTATGTGCGCGAGATATTCCCCGATTTTGCCGTGCTGAAGCTTGGCTGGACGAATCCGCTGCCGAAGAAACTCGTGTCCGATTTCGCCGCGAAGGTCGACAGGCTCGTCGTCGTCGAAGAGCTCGATCCTTTCCTCGAAGAACAGATAAAGGCGATGGGCATCAAGGTGGAGAGCCATGAAACGGAGCTCAACATGCTCGAGCTCAACGCCGACCGCATACAGGATCTGCGCCACGAACTTCTCGGCGACGTCCCGGCCGCGGCAAAGCCCGTGCCGTGCAAAGAGCCTCTTCCAACGCGTCCTCCGGTGCTTTGCGCCGGATGCGGGCACAGAGGAGTGTTCTACGTGCTTTCAAAACTGAAAGCCACCGTGACAGGCGATATCGGCTGCTACACGCTCGGCGCGTTTCCTCCCTTGAACGCGATGGATTCGACGATATGCATGGGCGCCTCCATAGGAAACGCGGCAGGCATGAAAAAAGCCGGCTTGAAGGGGAGGATATGCGCGGTTCTCGGCGACTCCACTTTTTTCCATTCGGACATGACCGGCGCGCTCTCCGCTTTCTACAACGGCACTCCCGTCACCACCGTCGTTCTCGACAACCGCATAACGGCCATGACCGGCCATCAGGACAATCCCGGAACAGGCAGAACGCTTGCCGGCGATCCGGCGCCCGTCACCGAAATCGGAGATATCGCGAAAGCCATGGGCTACAAGAAAGTCGTCAAGGTGTCGGCAGACGATCTCGCCGGGCTTGAAAAGACGCTTGCCGATGCCATGGACGGAGACGAAGGGGCTCTGATAATCGCGTATGCCCCTTGCCGCATCGCGGCCAAGCTTACGAAAGAAGGGCTCTGCGAGGTCGATCCCGAAAAGTGCAAGGCCTGCGGCGCATGCTTCAAGATGGGATGTCCCGCGATGACGCGCGGCGCGGAAATTCGCCCCGGGGCGTTTCAGATGAAGATTGATCATAATCTCTGCGCCGGCTGCAAGCAGTGCGGACAGGTGTGTAAATTCGGCGCGATCAAGCGCGTAAGGTGATTTCAAAGAAGAAAGACAAACAAAAAGACAAACAGCCATGGCATCAGAAAACAAATCGTCGCTCGACGCTATCAGCTCCCTCGCCAAGAGAAGGGGGTTCATCTATCATTCTTCAGAGATATACGGGGGAATGCCCGGTTTCTGGGATTACGGGCCGCTCGGATGCGAGCTTAAAAACAATGTCAAGCAGGCGTGGTGGCAGTTCACCGTGCGTTCCCGCGAAGACGTCGCCGGGCTCGACGCCACGATCATCATGCATCCGAAGATCTGGAAGGCGTCGGGGCATCTCGATACGTTTTCCGATCCGATGACGATGTGCAAAGACTGCAAGAAGCTGATGCGGTCCGACCAGATCAAAGACATCTACGCCGACCAGAAGAAAAAGCCACAGCCCAAAATCGCCGGAAGCGATTTCTTCTGCCCGTACTGCGGCGGCGAGCTCACCGAGCCCAAGCCGTTCAATCTCATGTTCAAGACCGTGGTGGGCCCGATCGACGACCCGTCGAACGTCGCCTATCTCAGGCCCGAGACGGCGCAGGCGATCTTCGCGCAGTTCCAGAACGTGACGGCCACGTCGCGCATGACGGTTCCGTACGGAATCGCACAGATGGGCAAGAGTTTCCGCAACGAAGTCACTCCCCGCAACTATACGTTCAGAAGCCGCGAATTCGAACAGATGGAACTCGAGTTTTTCATCCGTCCCGACGAAGCGGTGGAAATACTCTACGGCCATGTCGTGACTCTTGCCGACAATCCCGATCTCGACGGCCCGGTGCAGGACGACTGGGGATGGGAGGTTTGGCACAAGTACTGGGTGGAGCAGAGGAAGAAATTCCTGACGCTCATGGGGCTGCCGCCGTCGCGTTTCGTCGAATACTGGCAGAAGCCCGACGAACTCGCGCATTACGCGCGCGCCTGCGTCGATATCGAATACGACTTCCCGTTCGGGCGGCAGGAGCTTGAAGGCATAGCCGCGAGAAGCGATTACGACCTGATGCAGCACCAGAAATTCTCCGGCGAGCCGCAGACGGTTTTCGACGATCCTCTCAAACAGGCCGCTAAGAAAATGGACGCTGCCGCGCGCGCGGCGTTCATCGAGAAGACGAAAACGGAATGGGCCGGTCGCGGGAAGGGGGCCGAGGAGGCCGAAAAATTTTGCCTCGACCTTTTCGACGGCAAATACGTGCCGCACGTCATCGAGCCTTCGGCCGGCGTCGACCGCCTTATGCTGGCGCTTCTCTGCGAAGCATACGACGAAGAGAAACTCGTAGATTCCAAGGGCCAGGAA
>JAFWBO010000107.1 GCA_017507065.1 Kiritimatiellia bacterium
CCATCCGAACGGGAAGAATCTCTTCGACTACGCCGATGTCTGCATCGACGACTACAATCCCGTGGGCGATGCGGTGGTGAATATTCCCGGGATGACCACACCCATCGGGCCCGTTTCCAATGTGGTCGATTTCACCATCGCCCATCTTCTCGAGATCGAGACGTGCCGCCAGTGCGTCGAGCGCGGAATCGTGCCGCCGGTGTGGAACTCGGCGAACGCCCCCGGAGGCGACGAGAAGAACGCCGCCTATCTCGCGAAATACAAGCCTCTCGTAAAGAGCCTCTGAAAACTATGAAAAAGACAATATTCGCCGCGGCCGTCGCGCTTGCCGCCTCGCTTTCCGCAGGCAATAAGGCAAATCCCGACGCGATTGAGCTTTCGCCGCTGCCGATGCCGATCGAGTTCAAAAGCGACATCGACAGCCCCGTCCCGTTTGACGCCGGAACGACCGTGACCGTCGATTGCCCGGACGCGTCGGCTGTCGTCTGGCTCGGGAACCATTTCAGGGAATGGTTCGGCGAGCACTCGCCTAAGACGGCGTCCGGGAGCGTAAACCTGGAACTTAAAGGCGGCGACGAGGCGTATGCGGTATCGGCCGGCGCGGACGGCGTCAGAATCAAGGCGCGGACGCTCGCTGGCGTCAGATGGGCGGCGTATTCGCTCCGTCAGCTCGCGATTGCAAAGCGCGGCACCTTTAAAACCGCGGGCAGGATATTGCCGACGCATTCGATATCCGACGCTCCGCACCTCTCGTTCCGCGGCATTCATCTTTGTTGGATTCCGGAAGTGCGCAAAGAGCAGATCGAGCGGGCGATACGGCTTGCGGCGCTGATGAAGTTCAACTACGTGGTGCTTGAGCCCTGGGGCATGTTCAAGAGCGAAAAGCACCCGTGGTGGAGCTGGCCCGAGGCTAAGATGACTAAGGCGGAGGTGCGTCGTCTCACGGCGATCGGCAAAGATCTTGGCGTCACGCTCATTCCGCAGATCGCCGCCTACGGCCACGCCGGGGCCGGTCGCAGCTGCACGGCGAAACATTCGGTGCTCGATCTTCAGCCGGAATACGAACCGCTCTACGAGCCGGGCGGCTGGAACTGGTGTCTGTCGAATCCCGAGACTCAGCGAGTTCTCCGCGAACTGATAACCGAGATGCTTGACGTCTTCGGCAATCCGCCTTACATCCATCTCGGCTGCGATGAGGCTCAGCCGCCGGCCTGTCCCGACTGCCGCGAGCGTCCGTACGGAGAGCTCGTCTGCGAGCATATCGCGAACCTTGCGAAATTCACGGAGGAGCGCGGCGCGCGCGCGATGATCTGGCATGATATGCTTCTTGACCGGAGCGATCCGCGCTGGAAAGGTTTTGTCAAGTGCGGATCGAAGATCACCGCTACGCTTGCCGATACGCTTCCGAAGGACGTGATCATCTGCGATTGGCAGTATTCCTACGGCAATATGAAGGAGGTGCGCAAAGATTGGCCGACGATGGCGTATTTCAAGGAGAAAGGCTTTCCGGTCGCCGGGTGTCCGTGGC
>JAFWBO010000009.1 GCA_017507065.1 Kiritimatiellia bacterium
AAGAGGCATCACGAGCGACGCCCTGTCGACGAACGAATCCCAAAGACCGAGATCGACAGGCGAAGAAGACCGCGTCATCCAGCGCAGAAACATGCAAATCCTCTTGCATGCCGATTTGTCGGACGACGGGACAGGCGGCGTACCTCCGAAAAGCGCGACTATTGCCGAAACCGCATCCTTGCCGGAAAGCTTCTTTCCGTCCGCAAGTTTTCTCAGCCGCGCGCCGAGAGAGCCGTGTTCGGCGAAAACGCCTCTGAAAACATCGAAAAAAGCGCGCATGTCCGAGCGTTTGTAGAAACGGTAGAAAACGCTTTCATCGTCTTGCGCAAACGTTTTTTCAAATCTCCCGTCCGCAATCCATCCTGCCACATCGCCCCGGGCTTCTGCGACTATCGAGGCGATTTTCGGCATAAACTGCGTGCGCGCGCCAAAACTCAGGACAGACGCGACGAAAGCCGCCGTTTCACGGTTGACGTCGCCTTTCACCTGATGCATGAAGAACGAAGGGTCGCCTTTTATAAACCCTTCGTTCTCGTACTTCGCGGCGAGCGCGCGAAGTTTCATTATCGTGCCACGATCTGCCACAAACCGCAGGATCAGAGCGCTTCAAGCGCTTTTTCCGCCTTGGCGTTGTCGTCGAAGCGGAAAACGAGTATCGCCTTGTCGCCGCTGCCGAGAGCATAGGCGTAAGAATACTTGACATCCACGCCCGCGGCGTCGAGCTTTTCCATGAGCTCCGCCATGCCGCCAGGCCTGTCGGGGACCGTCGCCATCACGACCTCGGTCTGTATCACGGCGAAACCCGCCTTTTCAAGTATCTCGCATCCCTTGACATGATCGTCGACTATCATCCGCACGATTCCGAAATCCGCAGAGTCGGCGAGCGAAAGCGTCGCGATGTTTATCCCCTCGGCTGCAAGCGCGCGGCAGATTCCGGCGAGGCGGCCCGGCCTGTTCTCGAGAAAAATGCTTATCTGGTTCACTATCATGTCATTTCCTCCTTTCGTCTATGACGCGCTTGATCTTTCCTTCGCTTCTCGGCAGCGTGCCGGGAGCGACGAGAGAAATCCTCGGGGACAGCCCGACAATCTCCTTGATCGATGCGGCAACGCGCTTTCTGACAGCCTCCATGCCCGACATGGAATCGGACATCGTGTCTGCGGTCACCTCCACCTTGATCTCGAAAAGATCCATCGTGTCCGTAGAAGCAAGATGTATCTGGTAGTGGGGGGCCACTTCCGGGACTTTCATGAGAGAAGCTTCGATCTGGCTCGGGAAGACGTTGACGCCGTGGACGATGAGCATGTCGTCGCTCCTGGCGTGTATGCGGTCCATCACGCGCATCGTGCGGCCGCATTCGCACGTCTGCGTGTGCAGACGCGATATGTCGCGCGTCCTGTAGCGCACCATCGGCGTGCCCGTGCGGTCGAGCGTCGTGAAAACGAGCTCTCCCTGTTCGCCGTCAGGCAGCACCTCGAGCGTGTCGGGATCGATTATCTCGGGATAGAAATGATCTTCCCAGATATGAAGCCCGTTGCAGTGGCCGCAGCTGCCCGCCACGCCCGGCCCTGCTATCTCCGTGAG
>JAFWBO010000108.1 GCA_017507065.1 Kiritimatiellia bacterium
CCATCCGAACGGGAAGAATCTCTTCGACTACGCCGATGTCTGCATCGACGACTACAATCCCGTGGGCGATGCGGTGGTGAATATTCCCGGGATGACCACACCCATCGGGCCCGTTTCCAATGTGGTCGATTTCACCATCGCTCATCTTCTCGAGATCGAGACGTGCCGCCAGTGCGTCGAGCGCGGAATCGTGCCGCCGGTGTGGAACTCGGCGAACGCGCCGGGAGGCGACGAGAAGAACGCCGCCTATCTCGCAAAGTACAAACCGCTCGTCAAGAGTCTCTGAAATCATGAAAAAGACAATGCTTGCTTTGGCCGCCGCGGCCGCCGTTTCGCTTTTCGCAGGCAATAAGGCAAATCCCGACGCGATTGAGCTTTCGCCGCTGCCGATGCCGATCGAGTTCAAAAGCGACATCGATCGCCCCGTGGCGTTCGACGCCGGAACGACCGTGACCGTCGACTGCCCGGACGCGTCGGCTGTCGTCTGGCTCGGGAACCATTTCAAGGAATGGTTCGGCGAGCACTCGCCCAAGGCGGTTGCCGGAAACGTCAGCCTGGAGCTCAGGCCCGGCGACGAGGCGTATGCGGTATCGGCCAGCGCGGACGGCGTCAAAATCAAGGCACGGACGCTCGCGGGCGTCAGGTGGGCGGCGTATTCGCTCCGTCAGCTCGCGATAGCGAAGCGAGGCACGTTTAAAACCGCAGGGCGCATATTGCCGACGCTCTCCGTCTCCGATGCTCCGCATCTGGAGTTCCGCGGCATTCATCTTTGCTGGATTCCGGAAGTGCGCAAGGAGCAGATCGAGCGGGCGATACGGCTTGCGGCGCTGATGAAGTTCAACTATGTCGTCTTGGAGCCGTTGGGCATGTTCAAGAGCGAAAAGCATCCGTGGTGGAGCTGGCCCGAGGCGAAGATGACCAGGGCGGAGGTGCGTCGTCTCACGGCGATCGGCAAGGATCTCGGCGTCACGCTCATTCCGCAGATCGCGTCCTACGGCCATGCCGGAGCCGGCCGCAGTTGCACCGCGAAACATTCCGTGCTCGATCTTCAGCCTGAATACGAGCCGCTTTACGAGCCCGGCGGCTGGAACTGGTGTCTGACGAATCCGGAAACCCAGCGCGTCCTCCGCGAACTGATAACCGAGATGCTTGATGTTTTCGGCAATCCGCCTTATATCCATCTCGGCTGCGACGAGGCCCAGCCGCCGACCTGTCCCGACTGCCGCAAGCGTCCGTACGGCGAGCTCGTCTGCGAGCATATTTCGAACCTTGCGAAATTCACGAAGGAGCGCGGCGCGCGCGCGATGATCTGGCATGATATGCTCCTCGACCGGAGCGATCCGCGCTGGAAAGGTTTTGTCAAGTGCGGATCGAAGATCACCGCTGCGCTTGCCGATACGCTTCCGAAGGACGTGATCATCTGCGATTGGCAGTATTCCTACGGCAATATGAAGGAGGTGCGCAAAGATTGGCCGACGATGGCGTATTTCAAGGAGAAAGGCTTTCCGGTCGCCGGGTGTCCGTGGC
>JAFWBO010000109.1 GCA_017507065.1 Kiritimatiellia bacterium
CCATTTTCAGTAAAGGCGTATGGGAGGTATTTAATATTACTTCCACGGCTTCCGTTCAAGATGCCAATTTGGCATCTTGAACATTCTTCACGAGTCAGCTGAAACATGAAATCGTCTGGGAAACGTTCAATGTTACGTTTGACTTGTCTGTTTAGTTGACTAACTTCAACGCCATACAACTCCGCCAAATCCCGATCAAGCATAACCTGAACGCCGCGAATCGTGAAGATTCGCGAACGTATCAAATCGGAGTTTGATAATTCCTGTATGGCCAGTTCGTTCATGTCCTATAAAATTCTCGTCAGAAAACGTCTAAATTGTATCATTTTTTCGTCGATAATCATAGAGGGGATGAAATTTTTGTTGCTGACTTGCCAGTGCGGGCTTCCTACTATTGATTTAACAGCCGTCAATATGGTATAATATAGGCAATTTGCCTCTATCGGGGCATATTTACAAGGAGAAAAAGAAAAATGGTCAGCTACAAAGATCTTGGTCTCGTAAACACCAGGAAGATGTTCGCGAAAGCGGTAAAAGGCGGCTATGCCATCCCTGCTTTCAACTTCAATACGATGGAGCAGATGCAGGCGATCGTCCAGGCCGCCGTCGAGACGAAGTCTCCCGTCATCATGCAGGTTTCCAAGGGCGCTCGCAAGTATGCCAACCCCACGATTCTGCGATACATGGCGCAGGGCGCCGTCGAATACGCCAAAGAACTCGGCTGCAAGAAGCCCCAGATCGTCCTTCACCTCGATCACGGCGACAGCTTCGAGACGTGCAAGAGCTGCATTGATTCCGGTTTCTCCTCCGTCATGATCGACGGCTCGTCTCTTCCTTTCAAAGAGAACATCAAGCTTACGAAGAAGGTCGTCGCCTACGCCCACAAGCACGATGTCACCGTCGAAGCCGAGCTCGGCGTTCTCGCCGGCGTAGAGGATGAAGTCTCCTCGGCCGAGAGCCACTACACGAAGCCCGAGGAAGTGATCGAATTCGCGACGAAGACCGGCTGCGACTCGCTCGCCATCTCGATCGGCACCTCCCACGGCGCCTACAAGTTCACGCCCGAGCAGTGCACTCGCGATCCCAAGACGGGCAAGCTCGTCCCGCCGCCGCTCGCGTTCGACGTCCTCAAGGCCATCGAAAAGAAGCTCCCCGGCTTCCCGATCGTCCTCCACGGCTCGAGCTCCGTCCCGCAGGAAGAGGTCGATACGATCAACAAGTACGGCGGCAAGCTTCCCGACGCGGTCGGCATTCCGGAAGCCCAGCTCCGCAAGGCCGCCAAGAGCGCGGTGTGCAAGATCAACATCGACAGCGACTCCCGTCTCGCGATGACCGCGGCCATCCGCAAGTATTTCGCCGAGAATCCGAGCCACTTCGATCCCCGCCAGTACCTCGGCCCGGCCCGCGAGAGCATGAAGAAGATGTACATCCACAAGATTGTCAAGGTGCTCGGGTCGAACAACAAGCTCTGATCCGCGGCAATAAAAATCTCCCAATCCCGAAAAGGAACCTTATGGCAAAGGAAACCAAATCCGCATACGCCCAGGCGGGCGTTAACATTGACGTCAAGATGAACGCCGTCGGCTCCATCAAACAGATGGTGGCATCCACGAAGACGGCGCTCGCCATCGGCGGCATAGGCGCGTTCGGAGGCCTCCACAAGGTTCCCGCCGGGAAGGATCAGATACTTGTCGCGTCCACCGACGGCGTGGGCACGAAGCTCAAAGTGGCTTCGCTAATGAACCGTCACGACACGGTGGGGCAGGATATCGTCAACCACTGCGTGAACGACATCCTCGTGCAGGGCGCAAAGCCGCTCTTCTTCATGGACTACGTGGGAACGTCGAAAGTCGATCCCGCGCAGTTCAAGCAGATCGTGAGCGGCCTTTGCAAAGCCTGCAAAGAAAACCACATGACGCTTCTCGGCGGCGAAACCGCCGAGATGCCAGGCCTCTATCCGGTCGGAGAATACGATCTCGTCGGCACGATCGTCGGCGCGGTGTCGAAGAAGGGCCTCATCACCGGCAAGTCCATCAGAGCCGGCGACGTCATACTCGGCTTCCCGTCCGGCGGCTTGCAGACGAACGGCTTTTCGCTCGCCCGCCGCGTGATATTCGACATCTGCCAGTGCTCCTGGAAAGACAAGATCCCCGGCACCGACCAGACGTTCGGCGACGCGCTCCTCGCCGTGCACAGGAGTTTCCTCAGGCCCGTCGCCAAGCTCCTCGAGCGCAAGGTGAGAATCACCGGCATGGCCCATATCACGGGAGGCGGCTTCGCCGACAACATCCCGAGGGTTCTTCCCAAGGCCGTCAACGCCGAAATCGACCGCGCGAGCTGGGAAGTGCCCACCATTTTCAAGTTTATCGAACGTCAGGGCAAGGTCGACCGCGACGAGATGTACCGCGTGTTCAACATGGGCATCGGCTACGTCGTGATCCTTCCCAAAAACCAGCTCGTCAAAGCGACGAACATTCTGAGGGCCCAGCACCAGCCTTACAGCATAATCGGCGTCATCAGAAAAGGCAAAGGCGTCGTGACCTACAAGAATTGAGTTTTCCGGCAGGAGGATTCCGAAAATGGCTTTTCCCGGAGGCAGATTCGACGTCGAGGCGATGCGCGAGCAGGCCCGTGCCAAGAAGGCGGCCGCGAAGCGCAAGGCCATTATAAGCAATACGGTTTCGGTCGTGCTTCTCGCGGCGGTGGCCATCGGCTGCTGGCGCGGATGGGTGGCGTGGCGAGAGCATGTCGAAGAGCAGCGCGAAGAGCAGCGCCTGCGCGAGGCTCAGGAGGCCAGGCGCCAGGCCGAGGCCGAGAAAAAGCGCAAAGAAGAGCGCGAGGCCGAAAAGCGCCGGCAGGAACAGCTCAGACGCGAGCGCGAAGAGCGCGAGGCCGCCCGCAAAAAGGCGATAGAAGACGAGAAAATCCGCCTCCAGGAAGAGAAAATCAGGCTTGAGGAAGAGAAACTCCGCCAGCAGGAAAAAGAGCGCGAAGAGCGCGAATGGCAGGAAAAGAACAAGTCTTTCGCCGACGATGCCGTGAAAGATCTCAAATTCGATCCGAAAGACTATGTCCTGTGCCAGGCGGGATGCGAGGAAATCGTGGATTTCATGGTGACGGGAGACAGGTGGGAGTCTCTTTCTTCGAAGGCGTCTGCCGGGCTTACGATCGATTTTCTCAGGGCTCTCAACGACGGCTCCGTGACAAATGAATTTTCCGAAACCCATTATCCCGACCATGCGGCGACGAGAGCCATTCTCGCGCTCGCCGGCAAGGAGCGTTTCACGATGGTGTTCCGCCAGGCCGTCCCCAAGGAAGGCGGGAAAAAGAACATGTCTTTCGTCCTGCTCACGGCCGATCTCAACGACGGGCTCGCCCTCCCGAAAGGCGGCCGCGAGCTTAAAGGGCCGGGCGGCGCGGTTTCCGGCTACACGGCGCCGTTCCTTTTCGGCCGCACTCCGTTTTTCTACGTGATGCGTCCGGCGACGGCCAAGAGGCTCTGCCAGGAATGGCGCAAAACGAGAGCGCGCATCGTGAAGGACGCCGAGAAGAGCGGCGGAGCAGATGCGTATGTCAAGGCGCGTCTCAGAGAGGAAATCGGCGATTTCATCGCTTCCGTCCGGGCCGAGATGGCCACGCCCGAGCCGGAGAAGCCGCCGGAACCTCCCAAAGAGGCGAAAAAGCCGGTGCGGCCGAAACCGAAACCGCTCAAAGGCATGTCAGATCTCAAATCTTTCAAATGAACGAACTTGCAAAAAATCTCAACGATACGCTCGGTCCGGCGCTGAAATTCTTTTCAGCCAGAGGACGGCGGATATATTTCCCGTACGGCGGCATTCTCGGGCAGGGCGCCGAGGCGAAGAAGTGCGCCGTGAACGCCACGATAGGCATGGCATTCGAAGACGACGGTTCGGCTCTCGTGCTGCCGTCCTTCGCGAAGAGAATCTCTCTCGACAAGAGCGCGTTTCTCTATGCAGGCAGTTTCGGCATGCCCGCGCTCCGCGAGGCGTGGCGCACCAAGATGATCGAGAAAAACCCGTCTCTCGCCGGGAAGACTTTCTCGAATCCCGTCGTCACCAACGCTCTGACGCACGCGCTCAGGGTGGCGGCCGAGCTGTTCGCCGACGAAGAGAGCGAAGTCGTCGTGCCCGATCTCTTCTGGGACAATTACGAACTTCTCTTCAAAGAGGCCGTCGGCGCGCCGATGCGGTTTTTCAACACTTTCTCCGGCGGCGCTTTCGATACGGCCGCGATGAAAGAGGCTCTTGCCGCGCCCGGCGCGAGGAAGATCCTGATTCTCAATTTCCCCAACAACCCCACGGGCTATACGGCGAGCATCGAAGACGCCCGCAGAATCGTGGCGGCCGTCAAGGACGCGGCCGATTCGGGCAAGGAGATCGTCGTCATTCTCGATGACGCATATTTCGGGCTCGTGTACGAAGAAGGCATTCACGGCGAGTCGCTTTTCGCCGAGTTCTCCGATCTTTCCGAAAACGTTCTCGCTGTCAAGTGCGACGGCACCACGAAGGAAGACTACGCCTGGGGCATAAGGGTGGGGTTCATCACGTTCGCGATGAAGGGCGCGACGCCGGAAATGCTCAAGGCGCTCGAGTCCAAAGCGGCCGGCGACGTGCGTTCGTCGATATCGAACGTCAATTCGGTGGGGCAGCGTCTCGCGCTCGCGGCATTTGCCGACCCGGCCTACGAGAGCGAAAAACGCGGCAAGTACGAGGTTCTCAAAGCTCGTTACGACATCATCAGAAAGGTCCTTGCCGAACATCCGGAGTACGGCGAAGCGTTCGAGCCCATGCCGTTCAATTCCGGCTATTTCATGTGCGTGAAACCAAAGGGAATCGACGCCGAAGCCGTGCGCCGGCGTCTCATCGAGCATTATTCGACGGGAACGATAGTTCTTTCGGGTCTGCTCAGAATAGCGTTCTCTGCCGTTTCTTCGTCTTCGATACCCTCGCTTTTCGGCAACGTGGCCGCTGCCGTCAACGACTTGAGGGCTTGAGAACCGCAAGCCGGCGAGCCCGGCTTCTGCATGATAAGAAAGGAAGCAAAATGAAACATCTGTTTTTTGCCGCCGTCGCCGCCGCCGCGCTGAATCTTTGCGCGCAGCCCGAGAAAATCGCCGCCGTGAAAGTGGCCGATAACGCGACGTTTTCAGCCGCAGTCATGAAGGTCGCCGAATTCTCCGGGAATGCCATGGCCGGCGCCATGCTCTCCGGAACTTTGCAGAACGCGGCGCATCTGCGTTTTTTCGGGACGCTGAGAAACAGCGAGCCGACGACATGCCTCATGTTCGCGGAAGGCGGCGCCTTGGCTTCGGCCGATGAAGTGCAGGCGGCTCTCGTGTGTCCGGTCGCGGTTTCAAAGGCGGATTTCAAGAAAAAACATCCGGGCAGCACCGAGAAGAACGGCGTCGTGAAGGTGACGAAGGGGCCGGCGGTTGAAATCTTCGACGGCACGGCGTATGTCGTCTTTTCGAAAGACGGCAAATGGGCTGCGGCAGCCAAGAACGAAAAGATCGCGCGCGCCGCACTCGCGGAGTCGAAGTTCAACGAGAAGCCTATCGGAAGCGATATCGCGAGGCTGTACATCATGCCGGCCGGAGTCAAACGTCTCGCGCAGGCCGTCGCCGAAAGCAAGAACGACGGAGACATCCGTTCCTCCGCCGACGCCAAGGCTCTGGCCGAACGGATAAAGAACGGCATCAGCGCCGGATATGCCGCGGTCTCGATCGGAGACAAGGGCATCGATCTGAACGTTTCTCTTCTCCCGGTGAAAGGGTCTGATTACGCATCGCTCGCTTCTAAAGCCGCGATAGACGTCTCCGGGGCGCTCTCCCGCATCCCCGCTTCGGCATTCGCCGGCAGCGCCTTCGCCGCCGGCATGTACGACAACGGAAAGCTGTGCGCGTATGTCGGTGAAATCAAGAAAATATTGGAAAAGAACGGCGTAAAGATGGATGCTTTGAACGTCAAAGTCGCCGGCGACATGCTCGCTGCCGGTTTCGACGTGCGGTCTTTCGTGAAGTATATGTCCGACGGCGGCAAGGCCGCTTTCGACAAGATTGACTTCGCCGCCATGCAAAGACAGCTTGCGGACGTGTCGGCGAAATACCGCGAAACCGCCGGAGGAAAGTTCGATCCGTCCGCGAAGGCGGGCTCGAGCTGCATTTCCCTGCCGCCTTTCAAACCGAAGCGCACGGTGGGCGAGCTGTACGGCAGGGTTCTTCCGGAGTTCAAGAGCCGCCGCGTTCTGTATGCCGGCGTTTTCTCGGCGTATGACGCGATGAAGAATATAATGGAGGAGATTGTCAAGACCTCCGGCAGGAAAGATGCGCAATCGGCCATGATCGCGCAGTTCATGCAGATGATGCCACCCGCCGGCGACGGCGGCACCGCACTGGCGGTCTGGACGGAGAAAGGCAAGGTGCGCTATCTTATGCGCGTTTCTCCCGGGGAAATCAAAGGTTTCTCGTCGTTTCTGAATCTCGCCGCGGCTTCGGCCATGTCGCAGGCATCGCAGGGTTTCGCTCAGCCGCAGATGCTCGAGATCGACGGCGACGACGATTGAGATGCCCGGCGGAACGACAATCAGGGCCTACGCCAAGATCAATCTGACGCTTGAAGTTCTGGGCGTGCGGCCCGACGGCTACCATGCGCTCAGGTCGGTGGTGATGCCTGTGTCTCTTTTCGACACGGTGCGGCTTGAAAAGGCGTCTGACGTGACGAGCGACTATCCGGGCGAGGGCGATATTTCCGTCAAGGCGGCGCGCGCGATTCTGCCTCCGGGCGCGGGCGTGAGAATTTCGCTCGACAAGGCCATCCCCGAAGGAGGCGGGCTCGGCGGCGGCAGCGCAGACGCCGCGGCAGTGCTCGTCGCCCTGAACGAAATGTATTCGCTCGGCCTCGGCGTCGACAGACTTGCGCAAATAGCATCCTCCGTGGGGTCCGACGTGCCCGCGCTCGTTCTTTCGAGATATGCCGGAGCGGTCGTCATGGAAGGGCGCGGCGAGAAAGTTTCGCCTCTCGGCGTGTCGCCCGGGCGGCTGCTCCACATCGTTCTCGCCAATCCGCGCGTCCATGCTTCGACGAAAGAAGTGTTTGCCAGATGCTCTTCGCATATGGCGCAGAATCCGGAAATATTGTATAATATGCGCGAAGCCCTCGCTTCTTCCGACCGCGGAAAAATATCCGAGGCGCTTGCGAACGATCTCTCCGGCGCCGCGGCTGCTCTCCATCCGGAAATCGCATCTGCGGCGGAGCGTCTCGGCGCGGTCGTCAATTCGCGCGTGTCGATGACCGGCAGCGGCGCCACGGTGTTCGCGCTGGCGGAGTCTCCGGAGACCGCGGACGCGGCGGTCGCCGCTCTCGAGGCGGAAGGCTTCTGGGCTAAACATGTAACGAACGAATGTCCCGTTGTGTAATGGCAGCACAAGAGGTTTTGATCCTCTTTGAGGTGGTTCGAATCCACCCGGGACAACCATTCCATTCCATGCGATGATCCATATAGACATCATAACGGTGCAGCCGAAAATGTTCGGCGGTTTTCTCGGCGAGTCCATTGTGTCGCGCGCCGTTGCGAAGGGCCTTTGCTCCGTGTCGGTCGTGGATCTGCGCGATTTCGCCGAGGGCTCGTACAGAAAGGTGGACGACGCGATATACGGCGGCGGGCCCGGAATGCTCATGATGTGCGCGCCGTGGTTCGCGGCCGTGGAGAGGTGCGTCGCGGCCGTCCCCGATCCTTCAGGCGGCAGGCGCGTCGTCATGACCACTCCGCAGGGCAGGCGTTTCGCGCAGAAAGACGCGCAGGAACTTTCCCGCGCCGGCCATGTCGTTTTCATGTGCGGACATTACGAGGGTTTCGACGAAAGGATACGCACGCTTGCGACGGACGAGTTCTCGATAGGCGATTTTGTCATGACCGGCGGCGAGATAGCGGCCGCGGCGATGGCCGATGCGGCGGTGCGGCTCGTTCCTGGCGTTCTCGGCGGCGGCGCGGCGGCGGTGGCGAACGAGAGTTTTTCCGATCCCAACCTTCTCGAGCCGCCGCAATACACCCGGCCCGCCGATTTCAGGGGCATGAAAGTCCCCGAGGTGCTGCTCGGCGGCGACCATGCCGCCGTCGAGGCGTGGCGCAGAGGCGAATCTCTGAAAAGGACGGCGGAGCGCCGCCCGGATCTCGCCGGAGGGGACAGATGAAGAAAATACTAGCCGCCTTCGCCGCGCTGATCGCCGCATTCCAGTCTTTCGCCGCCGCGGCGCCGCGCGTCGCGATCGTCCCGTGCGAAAAGGGCTACTACACGTCTCTCGCGAAACATCTGCAAAGATGGCTCGCTTCCGAAGACATCTGCTCGGAAATCGTCGTTCCGGAAGATCTCGCCGGGAGCCTCGAAAGCGCCAGAATGGTGTATTTCGTCGGATTTGCGCAGGAAAACGAAAAAGACATCGGCCGGCTGAAGCGTTTTATCGGAAAGGGCGGCAAGGCGGCCGTCTTTTATTCGTCGTCGCGCGCGCTCGCCGACGCGATGGGGGTTTCTCTGGCGGGATACGCCAAAGCGTCGTATCCCGGCGAATGGAGCAGGATGGTTTTCAAAGGCGAGATGAAAGCGTACGCTCCATCCACGATATTGCAGACATCGACCGTCCTCCAGCGCGCGAGGCCGCTCGCCGGCCGCGGCAGGACGATCGCCGTGTGGGCCGACCGCAAGGGGAAAAGCTCGGGCGAGAGCGCCGTCATAGAAACAGATGCCGGCTGGTGGATGACGCATGTCATGCTCGCAGACGGCGACGAGACGCACAAGGCCGTGCTTGCCGCGTCGTTTGCGGGCGCGGCCGATCCGTCGCTCTGGAACGCGCGCGCATCGCGCGAAAAGGCCGCCGCCAGGCACAGGAAGACGCGCGCTTTCGCGCTGAAGCAGATTCCGCGCAAGGGCGAGATGCATGCCGTGTGGGATCATTCCGGGTGCGGGCTTTATCCGGGAGACTGGCCGAGGACGATGAAGGTTCTCGCCGAGGCGCGCTTCACCGATCTTTTCGTCAACGTGGCCGGCGCGGGATTTGCACATTACGAATCGTCCGTCCTGCCGAGATCGAAAATATTCGTCGAAGAAGGCGATCAGCTTGAAGCGTGCATAGCCGCGGCGAAACGCCACGGCATAAGGGTGCATGCGTGGATGCTCTGTTTCACGGCGACGCGTTCGGCTCCGGGCGCGCTCTCGTCGTTTCGCCGGCGAGGCTGGACGCTCAAAACCGCCGACGGAGCCGATACTGAATATCTCGACCCGTCCAACGGCGAGGTGCGAGCGTACGTGCTCGACGCGATAGAAGAGCTCGCGGCGAGGAAGGGGCTTGCAGGAGTGCATCTCGATTTCGTCCGTTGGTACGAGAAATCGGCCAGGCCGGCGGGGGCGGCGTCGTATGTGTCGCGCTTCGTGTCAGAAGCGCGAAAGCGCGTACGCAGGCCGCTCGTCCTTTCCGCGGCCGTGCTCGGCAAGTATCCTTCGTGCGTGGCTTCGGTGGGGCAGGACTGGCCTGGCTGGATAGATTCAGGCGCCGTTGACTATGCCGTGCCGATGGATTACACTGAATCGAACGAACGTTTCGAGAACTATCTCAGGCAGCATGCCGAGGTGCGCCGCAGGGCGCCGCGGATAATCGCCGGCATAGGCGTGACGGCCAACGAATCGCGGCTCGACGCGGAAAAGGTGATACGGCAGATTCTTCTCGCGAGAAAATATTCGCTTGCGGGCGTCGCGCTTTTCGATCTCGACCATACGCTCGAAAAAACGGTGATGCCTTATCTCAAACTCGGCGTGTGGTGAATCTCTTCCTTCCGCCGCCGGCGCGCGCTCGCGGGTGCTTTCGGCGGAAAAATGTCGCTAAATATGATATAATACCGAATTAAACGAAAGGAAAAACATGAAACTCGATACTCTTTGCGTGCAGGGGGGATGGTACCCGAAATGCGGCGAACCCAGACAGGTGCCGATTTATTCTTCCACGACTT
This sequence comes from Kiritimatiellia bacterium, assembly GCA_017507065.1. Classification (GTDB taxonomy): domain Bacteria; phylum Verrucomicrobiota; class Kiritimatiellia; order RFP12; family UBA1067; genus UBA1067. The sequence continues at coordinate 10,018 of JAFWBO010000109.1, forward strand.
TCAAGTACGACACTACGAAGCACATGGGCGATCTTTTCGATCTGAAGGCGTCCGGCTACTTCTATACGCGTCTCGCCAATCCGACGAACGACCAGGTCGCCAAAAAGATAGCCGCGCTCGAAGGCGGCGTCGCGGCGATACTCACGAGCTCGGGACAGGCGGCTTCCACGTTCGCGGTGCTCAATCTCTGCAACGCCGGCGACCATGTGGTTTCTTCGGCGCAGATATACGGCGGCACGTTCAATCTTTTCGCGGTGTCGCTCAAGAAACTCGGCATCGAATTCACATTCGTCGATCCCGACGCGTCCGAGAAGGAAATCGAGAAGGCGTTCCGCCCCAACACGAAGTGCGTCTTCGGCGAAACCGTGGCCAACCCCTCCGGATGCGTGCTCGACATCGCCAAATTCGCGAAGGTCGCCCACAGGCAGGGGGTGCCGCTGATCGTCGACAATACGTTCCCGACGCCGATTCTCTGCCGTCCGTTCCGCTTCGGAGCCGACATCGTCATCCATGCCACGACGAAGTACATGGACGGCCACTCGAGCCAGGTCGGCGGGTGCATAGTCGATTCGGGCAATTTCGACTGGGAGAAGCACGCCGACAAGTTCCCCGGCCTCGTCGAGCCCGACGAGTCGTACCACGGCCTGAGCTACACGAAAGCTTTCGGGAAGCTCGCGTACATCACGAAGTGCACCGCGCATCTCATGCGCGATTTCGGCTCGATCCCTTCGCCGTTCAACGCGTTTCTGCTCAATCTCGGGCTCGAGTCTCTGCATGTGCGCATCCGCAGGCACGCCGAGAGCGCGCTCAAGGTGGCGAAATGGCTCAAAAAGCAGCCGAAGGTGGCGTGGGTCAACTTCGCCGGTCTTCCGGGATCGAAATATTCGCGTCTCGTGAAGAAGCAGTTCGACGGCCCTTCTCCTTGCGGCGTTATGACGTTCGGCATAAAAGGCGGGCGTGCGGCATCCGTGGAATTCATGGATTCGCTCAAGCTCATAGGCATAGTCACGCACGTCGCCGATGCATGGAGCTGCGTTCTCCATCCGGCGTCGCACACGCACCGCCAGCTCACCGACGCGCAGCTCAAGGCGGCAGGCATTCCGCCGGATCTCATAAGGCTTTCCATAGGTCTTGAAGACCCCGAAGATCTTATAGAGGATATGAAACAGGCGCTCGCCAAAATCAGGTGACCGCGGAATAAAAGTTGCAGCCCCGCAAGGGGAGACAAGGAGACGGCGATATGGATAAGTACGGTTTCAAGAAAGCGGATGTTTCTTTTAAACGCATCGACTGGCTCATCGCTGCCGCCTTTGCGGCCGCCGGGGCGCTGCTCTTTTACGCCTCGATGGCGCCGTACGCCTATCCCGGCCAGAGCGCAAAGCTCATGGCCGTGTGGCGCGGGCTCGACGTTTCCGCATACGTGCCGCATCCTTTCATGCGCGCCGTATCTTCGCTTTTCGGGTACGGCAACGCGCTTTCTCCGCTTTGCGGAGCGATAGCGGCCGCGGCGGCGTATCTTCTCGTGTCTCGTTTCATCAGGACGCGTTTCGACGACGAAGAGCACGGCGCCGCCGCATATCTCGAAACCGTTCCGCGCACCGGCGGCATAGCGGCGGCTCTCGTATTCCTTCTGGCGCCTTGCGTCCGCACGGCCGCATCCCACCTCGACCAGACGATGTTCGACACGGCCTGGATGACGGTGGCGCTTGTGTTTTCGTTCGGCGTATCGTCCAGAAACGCGGCGGCGCATGCCGTATCGCTCGCGGCAATGGGCGTCGCGGCCGGTCTCGGCTTTTCGGACACGCCGCTTTTCCTCCTCGCATTCCCCGTTTTCGCGGCGGCGATAGCGGTGGCGGAAGACAACAGGAGCGGCTCCGCCTGGCGTTCCATCGGAATATTCGCGATTCTGTTTTTCGCGACATTCCTCGCATGGTCGTATGCGGTCGAGAGCGATTATTCCGCGTATATAGACGCCCACCTGTCTCTCTTCTCGCAGTATGTCAACCTGCGGGAGAAAAACTGGATCGCCGTCTTCATTCTCGCCGTGCTGCCGTTTGCGCTTTCTTCCACGGCGGCGAAGAGGCTGTTCGGGAAGAAGAGCTATCCAGCGCTCTGGATATACCAGTCTTTCGCCACGCTCCTTGCGTTTCTCGCCGTCGTCACTCCCGTCTCGCCGTCTGCGCTCATGAGGCCTTACGGAATGTATCCGGTGGGCGCGACGCTTCTCGTCGCCGCCGCCACGGGATATGCCGCGGCGTACTGGCACATGCGCTCGATCGTCGCGGAGAAGAATCTCCACAGGCTCGGCTCGCGCATCGTCATATGCTTTTTCGCGGCCACTTTCGCGATTTCCTCGCTGTTTTCGTTTTTCAAGTTCGACCGCATGGAGGGCGCGTTCGCCGACATAGTCGCCGACCGCATCGTCGCAGATCTGGGCGCTCGCGACTGGTTCATAACGGACGGAACGGTCGACGACCATCTGCGGCTCTCGGCCGCGCGCGCCGGCAAGGAGCTCCATCTCGTATGCCTCCAGCGCGATTTCGACGGCACGTATCTCGACCATCTCGCGTCGGTCATCGCGAAGACGGGGATCGGCGGCGACCGCAACAGCGAACTGGGGTATTCTCTCAAGCTCGGCATACTGCCTTTCGTGCAGGATCTCATATCGTGGGCGCCGGACATAACGAAGCGTCTGGCCACCTACGGCGCTCCCGATCTTTGGCGCTACAACGAGAAGGCAAAGATCGTCCCCGAGCTTCTCTTTTTCGGCGCGGACGAATCCGTCAAGCCGGACGTCGCGGCGTGGGAAAGTATCAAGAAGGTCCTTCCGGCTCCCGAGCGCTGGGGCTCGTACAGGCTCTGGAAGGAGAAGGACCCGATGGCGAGAATGCGCCTCGACATCCGCAGGCACATAGGGTTCGTCGCCAACAACAGGGGCGTGACGCTTCTCGACGAAGGCCGCGAGGACGAAGCGTTCGACATGTTCGAAACCGTTCTCGGCGACATCGACGCCGACAACGTCTGCGCTCTTTTCAACGAGCTTGAAATGATGCGCGGCGGATACAGGCGGGCTCTGGCGAAGAAAGGAACGCTCACGCGCCGTTTCAACGAAATCAAGGACGACCCGGACCGGCGCTACCGTCTCAGGCCGCTCTACAACTACTACGGCTACATCCGCAACCCCGACATCTTCATCAGGCTCGGTTTCGACTGGGCCCGCTTCGGCCGCCGCGGCGAAGCGCTTTCGCAGATACGCCGCGCGATAGATTTCATCCCGTCGGAAAACCGCAATGCGATAATGAACATCATGGCCGCGCTCTACGCCGACGAATACGACAAGGCGAAGTCGCGTTCGATTTACGAGGCTGTTCTCGCAAAGGATGCAGGCAACCACGACGCTCTCATCGGCCTCATGCGTCTCGAACTGATGAACGGCAACAAGGAGAAGGCGCTCGAATTTCTCGACAAGGCGATCGCGGAGTCGGGCGACGATCCGAGGGCGAGGGTCGAGAAGGCCATGGCGCATCTGATGAGAAACGAGGTCTCCGCCGCGAGGGCTCTTCTCAAGGCGGCGGCGGACGCGGACGTGTCGAACATGCAGACATGGTCGCTTCTGGCCGCAGCCACGATACAGGCCATCGACGCGGAGAAGGACGTCGCGAAAAAGGCGGCTTTGACGAAAGAGCTCGAGACGGATATCATCGGAACGATGGAAAAACAGGCGAGAGATCCTTCCGACTACCACCTGCAGACGACGAGGGCGTTTCTTCTTCTTCACAAGGGAGAGAAGTTCAGGCGCGAGGCGCGCGACGCGTTCATGCGCGTCTCCAAGCGCAATCCGGCGGCGGCGGCGACGTCCGATATAATTCTCGGCCTCGATATTTCGCTCAACGACGTCGTCGATGCGGAACGCCAGGCGAAGGAGGTCCTGCGCCGCAACCGCCGCGCCCCGCTCGCGAACTACGTGATGGGTTCCATCGCGCTCCAGCGCGGCGACTGGCAGGAGGCCGAGGCGTTTCTCCGAAGGGCCATCGACACCGAAAACCCGCTTCCTCTCGCGCTCAACGACTATGCCGAGGCTCTTCGCAGGAGAGGCAATGCGGCGGAAGCCGAGACGTACGCCCGCAAGACCGTCCAGACGGCTCCGGACCTCTATGTCGCTTGGGACACGCTCGCTTCGGCGATACTCGAAAACAAAGGATCTCTCGACGAGGCCGAGAGCTGTTCGAAGAAGGCCTGCGAGCTTTCCCGCGACAAGACGGGCCGCCAGACGGACATACGCATGTTCATCACTCTGGCGAGAATCCAGAAGGCAAAAGGCGAGATGGCCAAGGCCAGAGGCACGGCGCGCAGGGTGGCGGGCAGGATTTCCGAGCTTTCGCCTTACGAGCGCCAGGATTTCGAGGAGTTCATGAAGGGTGTTAAGTAGTCTTCTTCTTGCGGCGTCTTTCCAGATAGGTCCGTTCTACGAACAGAAAGAGTCGTATGCGGCCGTACGGCCGGTCGTTTCCCGCGAGGGGGAGACTGTCGATGTCGCATGGCCGCTCTTCACCCGGCATCGCGACTGGTGGCGTTTCGCATATGTCGTGAACTGGCAGAGATCGGGCCGGGGCGGCTTCCAGTTTTCGGTGGCGCCGCTGTGGTTCAACGGCCGCGATCCCGACAAGGGCGCATACGCGGGGTTGTTCCCTCTGCTGGGTTCTCATCCGCACATCTTGACGGTGTACGATCTCAAATTCGGATTGTGGCCTCTCTGGATGCAATACTCGGTGCCGCGTCCGTCGGAGAAGAAATGGCTCGAGACGACTGTCGTCCTCTTCCCGTTTGTCAACTGGCGCAGCGACGGGTCGTGGGCCGTGTGGCCGCTGTACGGCGTGAAGCGTCAGCGCGAATCGCTCCACAGATACGCTCTCTGGCCTCTGTTCACGTGGGCTTCGTATTCGGAGGATCGCGACACGTCCGGAGCCGGGAGCTCCTGGATGTTCTGGCCGCTATGCGGATCTGTCTGCCGCGAGCGCGAAAGGCAGACGATGTTTCTTCCGCCTCTCTTTTCGTGGACCCGCACGTCCTCTCCGGCGCTCGAGGCGAAGGGCCGCGCCGGCGGCGGCTTCCGGCTGAGATGCCCGTGGCCGCTTTTCGAGATGGAGAAGACTCCGCGCCGTTCGCGTCTCAGCGTATTCCCTTTCTTCGAGGACGTCTCGCTTTCTAAATACGGCGGCGGCGGCGAGGAGTCGGGCGTAATGCGTTTCGGCTGGAAGGCCGTCGAGCTTTACCGGGAGAAGGGCGAAGTGCAAGAAGTGCGCGTGTTCCCGTTCTGGGTGAAAAACTCCGGCTACTTCAGACTGTGGCCTTTCTGGGAGACGTCTTCCTGCGGCGGAACGGAGAAATCGCGCTGTCTCGCTCTCCTGCCTATACGCTGGATTCCGGCCGTCGACAGGAACTGGTCGAAGTTCTGGACCTTTTATGAAAGAGAACTCACCGGCGGCGCGGTGAAGCATTCGCTCTTCTGGGGGATAATATCGTGGGGCGGCGGAGAATGACTCTCGAAAGATTGAAAGTGTGGATCAAAGCCGTCCGCGTCGAGCAATGGACGAAAAACGGCGTGGTGATGACGGCTTGGCTTTTTTCCGTCGCCGACTCCTCCCAGACGACGCTCGTGAGAGGATGGCAGTCGTTTCTCCTTGCATTTGCGATGGCCGGCGCTTTTTCCCTCGTCTCGTCGGCGTTCTACCTGTTCAACGATGTGGCCGACTACGATGCCGACCGTCTCCATCCCGTCAAGCGTTTCAGGCCGGTGGCCGCGGGGCTCGTCGACCGCATGGCAGCGGTGAGGGCGGGGCTCGTTCTTTTCGCGGCCGGCTTCGCCTATCCCGCGCTCGTGGTGATGATCATCCCTTCGCGCACGGTCGCGTTCGGGACGATTCTCGCATATACGGTGATGCAATGCCTCTACACCGGTTTCTTGAAGCGTCTGCCGTATGTCGACGTGATCACGCTTGCCGCCGGTTTCGTGCTGAGAGCCGTGGCAGGAGCGGCGATAATCGACGCGTACATTTCCCCCTGGCTTCTCGTTTCGACGTTTACGCTTTCGATGTTCCTCGCATTCTGCAAGCGCCGTCACGAGCGCAGGTCCGCGCGCGCTTCGCGTTCCGTGCTTTCGCGCTACCATCCGCGAATTCTCGACGCGGCCATTTTTCTCAGCGCGGCGGCCACGTTCGCGGAATATCTCGCATATACGCTTTTTTCGGCGATGGGCAGACGCTGTCCGCTTCTTGTGTTTTCGTCCGTTTTCGTCCTGGCGGGAATCGTTCGATACGTGCGGCTGGCCTGGACCGAAGAGGATGTCGGCCGTCCCGAGAAGATTCTTCTGAGCGACAGGATCATGTGGAGCGTGCTGGCTGGATACGCAGCGGCGCTTTTTGCGGCGTTCGCCTGGCGCTGAGATTTTCGCATGGCTGAGAACCTTTCCTTTCTCGATATGCTCGCCAGGCTGCGGCGTTTCGGCGTCCGCCCGGGGCTCGACGGCATAACCGAACTCTGCCGACGTCTCGGCGATCCGCAGAAACGCGCCCGTTCGGTGCACATTGCCGGCACCAACGGCAAGGGGGCGGTCGCGGCGATGGTCGACGCGGCTCTTTCGCGCGCCGGCGCTGCGACGCTGCGCTACACCTCGCCTCATCTCGTAAGCGTGAACGAACGTTTTTCGATCTGCGGAAAAACCGTACAGGACGATCTTCTTGCGGAATGCGCCGCAGAAACTGAATCCGCCGCGGCCGGTCTCGAAATCACCTTTTTCGAAGCGCTCACGGCGATGGCTTTCCTCATGGCCGTGAAAGCGGGGGTCGACTGGATGGTGCTCGAGACCGGGCTCGGCGGCCGTCTCGACGCCACGAATATAGTCGAGAGCGACATTTCCGTCATAACGAAAATCGGCCTCGATCATTGCGGAGTGCTCGGGAACACGCTCGCCGAGATCGCCGCGGAGAAAGCCGGCATCGTCAAGGCCGGCCGGCCCGTGGTCCTCGGGCGCAACACCGACGAGGCAAGGCGCGTCGTGGAAAGCGCCGCCGCGGCCCGTTCGAGCCGTTTCGTATACGCCCCAGACATCGCCTCCGAAAGCGAGATTCCGCCGGCGTTTCCTCTTGCCGGGGCTTTCAACCGCGAGAATGCGGTGACGGCTCTCGCGGCATTGAAGACGCTCGCCGCCGGAGGCGTCGCCTGGAGCATAGACGGGTTCGCTGACGTCGTATGGCCCGGCAGATTCCAGACGATAGGCGACGTCGTCGTCGACGGGGCCCACAATCCCCCCGCCATGGAAGCGCTTGCCGCATCGCTCGACGGAGATGTCGTGCTCGTCGCGGGGTTCTGCGCCGACAAGGCAGTTGATGAGGCTCTTTCGGCGATCGCGCCGCGCACGGTCGAGGCTTTCGCGGTCAGGACAAACAGCCCCCGTTCGCTTGAGGCGGGAGAACTCGCCGCGAAAATGCGCGCTTGCGGAATGGATGCTTCGCCATCGCCCTGTCTTGCATCGGCAATCGAAGAGGCCAGGCGCCGGGCCGCCGCGCACGGCGGCGCGAAAGTGCTCGTGTGCGGTTCGCTTTTCCTTGCGGGCGAAGCGCTCGTCCTCCTCGGCGCCGCGCCGGGCGCGGGACGTTTCGATCCAGAAGAGCCGCCTCCGGAGACTTTAACAGGCGGGTGATTTTTGGTATAATATGCGCAAATGTCTTCCAACTGCAGAATAGCCCCGCATGTGGCTGAAATTCCGAAAAGCGGCATCCGCCGTTTCTTCGATATAGTAGCACAGTCGAAAGACGTGATCTCCCTCGGCGTGGGCGAGCCCGATTTCGATACCCCGTGGCATATTTCCCGCGCGGCGGTCACGTGTCTCGAAAACGGCGGAACGCATTATACGTCGAATCTCGGCACTCCGCGCCTCAGGGCTGCGATAGCCGCGTATCTCAAAAGGCGTTTCGGCGCCGAGTTCGATCCGTCGAACGAAATTCTCGTCACGGTGGGCGTCTCCGAAGCGATAGATCTGGCTATCCGCGCGCTTGCGTCTCCCGGCGACGAAATACTCTACCACGAGCCGTGTTTTGTCAGTTATCCCGCCGCGATACGCCTTGCGCATGCAGTTCCAGTGGCCGTGGAGACGAGGGTGGAGAATGCGTTCCGCCTGACGGTTGACGATCTGGAGAAGAAGGTGACGCCGAAGACGAAGGCGCTCCTGCTCAATTTCCCGTGCAATCCCACCGGGGCCGTCCTTTCGCGCGGCGAGATAGAATCCATTCTCGAATTCGCGCGGCGCCACGACATCGTCGTGCTCGCCGACGAGGTGTATTCCGAGCTCGACTATTCGCTCGCCGACGGAGACACCGACACGGTCCTCTCTTCGTTCTCTTCGTTTCCGCGTTTCCGCGACAGGGTGGTGCTTCTCAACGGATTCTCGAAAAGCTGGGCGATGACGGGCTACCGTCTCGGCTATGCCTGCGGGGCTCCTGACATTATCGACGCGATGATGAAGATCCACCAGTACGGAATAATGTCGGCCCCCACTCTCGCGCAGGCCGCGGGCGTGGAGGCGATGGACCACGGCGACAAGGATGTCGCGCGGATGCGCGCCGAGTACAGGAAGCGCCGCGATTTTCTCGCAGGCGCTCTCAACGCCGCCGGGTTGAAGACTCTCGTTCCGGGCGGGGCGTTCTATCTTTTCCCTGATGTGCGCTCCGCCGGCCTTTCGAGCGAAGAGTTCGCCATGAAACTTCTCAAAGAGCACAAGGTGGCGTGCGTTCCCGGCGTGGCGTTCGGTCCGTGCGGCGAAGGCTTCGTGCGCATGAGCTACGCCACGTCTCTCGACAAGCTCGCCGTAGCCGCGCGCCGCATAGCCGAGATGGTCGGAGGGTAGGGAGCGTGGGACTCGGGATAATACTCGCCGACGACGAACGGTCGGTAAGAGAATCGATAGCGACGCTGCTTTCAGGCGCGGGATATTCCGTGAGGACGGCGAAAAACGGCGAAATGGCGCTTGCGCTCCACAGAAGCGAGCCGTGCGATCTTTTCGTGCTCGACGTCATGATGCCGGTAATGAACGGTTTCGAGGCTTGCACGGCTCTGCGCGCTTCCGGAGACGGAACGCCTGTCGTTTTTCTCACCGCGCTGGACGGTGAAAAAGACGTGGTCGAAGGGCTCGACACCGGCGGAGACGATTATGTTTCGAAAATTCTTCCGCCGGGCATACTGCTCGCGAGGCTGTCCGCCGTTGCCCGGCGCATACCCGCGAAAGACGGAGATTTCGGTTTCGGACGATGGAAGGTGTCTCCGCCAAAGGGCGTCATGACGTCTCCAGGCGGCGACACGGTTTCTCTCACCGAAAGGGAGATCTGCATGCTGCGCCTTCTCGCATCTTCCCCCGGAAAGATTTTTTCGAGAGACAATCTCGCCGCCCGTTTCTGGGGCATGGATTCGGACGTGTGCGATTCGTCGGTTTACAAAGCCGTCGACAGATTGCGCCAGAAGTTCGGCAAAGACTCCGGGCTGATCGAGTGCGTTTATTCGATGGGCGTGAGATACGTGCCGGGAGAGACGCGGAAATGAAGATTCTTCTCCATGCCTGTTGCGGTCCGTGCGCCTCTGCGGCTCTGCCCGTTCTTGCCGGTAAGGGCGACGAGGTCGCGATGTTCTATTCCAACTCGAACATCGACACGGAAGAAGAGTTCGAGAGGCGGCTTGAATCGGCGCGGAGACTCGCCGCGGCCGACGGCGTCGAGATCGTCGCGGACGTCTACGACCACGCCGACTGGCTCGAGAAGGTGGCAAAGGGGTTCGAAAACGAGCCGGAGAAGGGCGCGAGGTGCAGGAGATGCTGGGAGTACAGTCTGCGCAGGACGGCCGAATATGCCGCATCCCGCGGCTTCGACGCGTTCTCCACGTCGCTCACGACGAGCCCGCACAAGCCTTCGCCGGCCGTGTTCGAGGCGGGAGAGAAAGCCGGAGCCGGGCGTTTTCTCGCGGTGGACTTCAAGAAGAACGGCGGTTTCCTCGTTTCCACGCGCCGTTCGGCGGAGCTTGCGCTCTACAGACAGAAATACTGCGGCTGCGAATTTTCAAGGCGCGCCCTTCGCGGCGGCCGCGACGGAGGATGAAGATAAATGATTAACGCACTGTTCGGCCTTGTCATATGGGTTGCAAAATTGGTGTTCCTGATCGCAATCGCGACATGGATATACGGGCTCGTTTTCCGCCGTTCTTCCGCCTGTTCGGGCTTTTTCGATTCCGTGGGCCGCGGATGTTCCCGCGTGAAGGAGACGCTTTCTTCGCCGGTGATATGCAGGGCGTTCGGGATACCGGTCGTCGTCGATCCGTCGTCGCTTTTCCTCGTGCTTTTGTTCGTGCTGGATTCCGGGCTGGCCGTCGGTTTCATGCTGGCGCTTCTTCTCGGTGTTTCGATAGTCGTCCACGAGCTCGCCCATTCGCTCGTCGCGAAAGCCTTCGGATGCAGGATAGCCGAGATAAGGCTTTCGGTGATCGGCGGCTGCGCTTCGGGCGAAATTCCGGAAGAGCCGTGGAAGGAGTTTCTCGTGGCGGCGGCAGGCCCCGTTTCGAGCTTCGCGCTCGCTTTCGCGGCCGACTTCTGCCTGAATGCGGATGTCTGGAGTTTCCGTGCCGCGATGCTGCTCGGGTATTTCTACATCATGAACATGATGCTCGGGCTTTTCAATCTTCTTCCCGGTTTCCCGATGGACGGCGGGCGCATCTTCAGGTGCGTCATGTGCCTATTCGAATCTCGCGAGAGAGCCACATGGCATGCGATGGCGATCGGCCGCGTCGCGGCTGTGGCGCTTCTTGTCCTGCCGGAGATGGGCGTGAAGAGCATATGGTTCATACCGATCGGAGGGAGTTTTCTTATACGGGCTCTCATCGCCTGGATGATATGGCGTGAAGGCAAACGCGAATATCTGATTGCGCGCGACCGCGCGATGTGGAGTTCGGTGCGTTACACGGCGCGGGTTTCTCCGCCCCCGTACGGCGGAAAAGAGGATGATCTCGATGTTGAAAAGAACCGTTGATTTTCTGTCCGCCGCCGCCGTGATCGCGGCGCTCCCGGTTTTCGCTTCCGGCGCGGAGCTTTCCGACAGGGAGATATGGAATCTCGGCGTGGAAGAATACCGTTCCGGCGATTTTTCCAACGCCGTGCAGACGCTCGGCCGTCTTGAAAGCTCCAGGACGCACAGGACGAGAGCCGCCGAGCTTCTCGCAAGGATATACCACGACCGCGCACACGATCCCGCCGCTTCCGGCAACGCGCTCGAATATCTCGAAGAGGCTTCCCGCTATGCGCAAATCGCGTTGCGCTCCAATCCTTCCGGCGAAAAAGAACGCAGGAATTTCGCGCGCGCGATCGGCGGCGTGGAGGAATTGCGCGAGACGAAAAGGATAAACGGCATAATGGAACGTCTCGGCGGCAGAGACCCCGGCTCGCTTCTCAGAGGCGCTCTCGCAGATGTCAGAAACGTCCTCGAAGAAACGGCGGCATATGCGACAAACTCCGCCGAAAAGGCCGTGGAGGACGCGGACAGGCTCTCGAAGCGGCTCTCGGGGATCGCCGACGTGTGGGTGGCCGTCAACAAAGCGATCGTCGCCGCCGTCACGAACGCCGAAGACGCCGCAACCATATCCGACCGTCTCGAACAGGCTGCGAAAAACACCGATCTTGCGCGCCGTCTTGTCGGAGATATCGAAGAGGGGGCGTATTCCGCCGTGGCGGACGTCGAGAGCGACGTGAACCGCTTTTTCAAAATGACGGCTCTTCCGCCCGACGCTCTCGCGGAAGGATTCATCGCGCAATCCAACGCCTGGCAGGACGTGGCGGCGTTGAACGGCCGCGCATGGCAGCGGGAAGCGCTCGATTTCACGCGCGCGTTCCGGGCGAAATTCCCGGCGTGGGCGAAAAATTACGAAGAACGAGCGGCGGCAGACACGAACATGCCGCCTTTCACGGCCCAGACGCAGTCGGAGATATCGGCGCTTTCCACCGAGCTCGAAAAAATACAGATAGAATGCGCCGCTGCCCCTCTGCCGCCAGAACAGGAGAAAGCGCTCGACATTCTTGCGAAGATAGACGAGTTGATGCCCAAAGAGAAGAATGGCGGAGGCAAAAGCGGAGCGCCGCAGGGAGGACGCGGCGCGGCTTCCTCCGGAGAGAAGAACAAAGAGCAGGGCAAGGACGACGGGCAGGGCGACGACGCCCCGCGAGCCGGGGAAAACGACGGCGGAAATCAGAAACCTCAGGAAGACGGGCAATCCGGCAAGGATGCCGGCGGAGAGCGCGAAGAGCCGCCGACCGACAGGGAGGTAGAGGCGATTTTGCAGAAGGCGAAGGAACGTACAGACGAGTACGAATCCGAAAAAAAAGCGAGGATGCGCAAGGCGCGTCTGTCGCCGGGCGAAAGGGACTGGTAGATGAAGATTGTCGTTGCATGCGGAGGAACCGGCGGACATGCGTTTCCCGGGCTCGCCGCCGCGGAGGAGCTCGTCAGGCGCGGGCATGAAGTGACGGTGTGGGAGTCGGGGCGCGACGTGGAATCGAGCGTGATGCGCGGCTGGAAGGGCTCGATTTTTTCTACCGGCGCCAGGCAGCTTTCGCCGAAAAACGTCTTCGGAATATTAAGTTCGATTCTGCGCTGCCGCAGGCGTATGAAGAAAGATCCGCCCGCGGCGCTTCTGGCGATGGGCAGCTATTCTTCGCTTCCTCCCGTGCTGGCGGCGAGAGCGTGTTCGGTGCCGGTCGTTCTCCACGAGGCGAATTCAGTGCCGGGGAGAGCGGTGGATTTCCTCTCGCGCTATGCTTCGAAGGTGGCCGTTTCGTTCGAGAGCGCGTTGAAATGTTTTCCGTCTGGCAAGGCTGTCCTCACCGGACTTCCTGTGCGGGAGACGATCGGCTCCGGGAAGAAATTCCCGTTCATTCCCGATGGCGCGTTCACCGTTTTCGTGACCGGCGGCAGCCAGGGGGCCCACGCCGTAAATCTTCTGATGTGCGACGCTCTCGCAATCGTTGCCGAGGAGTTGCGCGCGCGCAATGCGCCGGAAAAACTTTTTGTGATACATCAGACGGGAGTGAAGGACGAAGCGCTCGTTATGGCGGCGTATGCCAAAGCGGGGATCCCTTCGCGTGTCGTCGCGTTCGAGCGGGAGATGGCCGACGCCTTTGCTTCGGCCGACATCGTCGTCGCCCGCGCGGGCGCTTCGACGTGCTTCGAGCTGGCCGCCGCCGCGAAGAGCGCGTTTCTGATTCCGCTTCCCACTGCGCTGCGCAACCACCAGTTCCACAACGCCGAGGCGTTTGCCGCCGCCGGCGCGGCCGATGTAGGCTATCAGGACCGTCTCACGCCTGAGAGCGTGGCAAGGCACATTCTCCACAGAATGGACAACAGATCTTCTCTTGAAGCCATGTCGGCAAAGATAGCGCGGATGCACCGCGGCGATGCGGCCGCGCGTCTTGCGGATCTCGTCGAGGAGGCGGCCCATGTACGCTGAAATACCGTTGTGGGCCGCCGTGCTTTTCGTGGCGGCCGGGCTGGCCGTTCTCGCGTGGAGCGCCGACAGGTTCGTCGCGGGGTCGGCGGCGCTCGCTAAATGTTTCGGAGTGGCGCCGTTCGTTATCGGCATGGTGGTGATAGGTTTCGGCACGAGCGCGCCCGAACTTATAGTGAGCGTGTTTTCCGGGGCGTCGGGGCATTCCGGGCTTTCTCTCGGCAATGCGTACGGGAGCTGCATATTCAACATCGCTTTCATTCTCGGCGTTGCCGCTCTGATAAAACCGGTGGCCGTCAAGAAGTCGGTTGTGCGCATAGGCGTGCCGCTTCTTGTCGCGATAACGGCTTTTTCGCGCTTTCTCGTTTCCGGAGACTGTCTTTCGAGAAAGGGCGCGGCGGCGCTTCTTGCCGTTTTCGCCGTGGCGATGCCCTTGTACTGTTTTGCGGATTCCCGCGCAGGCGGTGGCGGGGACGGGGAAAAGGGTGACGGCGAAGAGATAGAGCCGATGTCTGCCGCTGTTGCGGCGATGTGGGCTGTTGTCGGGCTGGCGGCGATGATCGGCTCGAGTCATCTTCTCGTGTGGGGTGCGGTCGACATTGCGAAGGCGCTCGGGGTGAGCGAACTCGTGATAGGGCTTACCGTTGTCGCCATGGGCACGAGCCTGCCCGAGCTCGCCTCGGCCGTGGCGGCTTCGAGACGCGGCGAGAGCGAGCTTGTCCTCGGCAATGTCATAGGCTCTAACATATTCAACATGCTTGCTGTCGTGGGAATCGCGGGCGTGATTTCGCCGATGGAAAAATTCTCGCCGTACGTTGTTGTCCGCGATATGCCGTTTCTTTTCGCATTTTCGCTTTCGATAGCAGTCTTCGGTTTCAATTTCCGCGACAGAAATTCGCCGGGGCGCATATCGCGGTTCGAGGGCGGCGTCTGGCTTGTTTCGTTTTTTGCCTATATGGCGCTGTTGTTCGCGCAGGAAGTTTTTTGATTTTTGCAGCGTAGGTCGATGAACAAAGCAAGTGCCGCTGGACTATGGGCATTTACTTTGGTTTTCGTCTGCCTTTGCCGCAAAACTCTTGCTATTACTGCGGCTTATTTGATATAATATTGAAAAACCGCGTATCGCGTCCGTAGCGGACGCGGATGGAAGGGCATGAATGAAAGATCTTAAAGAAGCATACAGGACAATCGAAGCAGACAGTTTCGCGCCGAAAATGGAGATATCGTTCATAGACGGCGAGAAACGTCAGACGCTGTGCTATGAAAAGGTGACGTGGAACGTCGCCGGCGACGAAAAGGGGCTTAGATACGGGGAGAATCCGGGGCAACAGGCCGCTCTCTACAAGCTGGTGAACGGCAATCTCGCGCTCGGCGACGTAGAACTCGTCCAGCCCGGGAACTATCTCGCATCCATCCCGGAAATGCTGCAGTCGGGCAAACATCCAGGCAAGACGAACATAACCGATACCGACAATGCCCTCAATATTCTCCGCTATCTCATGGAGAAGCCGACGGCGGTCATCGTCAAACACAACAATCCGTGCGGAGTGGCGACGGGATCGACTCTTGCCGAGGCGTATTTCAGGGCGAACAAGGCCGACCGTCTGGCCGCGTTCGGCGGCGCGATAGCGCTGAACCGCGAATGCGACGTCGAAACGGCGAAACTCATCGTCGAGAATTACGCGGAAGTTGTCGTGGCGCCGGATTTCAAGCCGGGCGTGATGGATCTTTTCGCCGCGAAGAAGAATCTTCGGGTTTTCCGCATCCGCAACATGGCCAGGCTTTCCGATTTCGTGGCCAGGCACGTGATCGATTTCAAGTCGCTGATCGACGGCGGCATAGTCGCGCAGACGTCTTTCAGCGCAAACGCCCGCAAGAGCGAGGATTTCATGCCTGCGGCCTGCAACAGGAAAATCGTCGACAAGGCGACAGGGAACGTCACGTTCGAAGAGCACCGGATCGCGCGTCTGCCGACAGAGAAGGAATACGAAGATCTCGTCTTCGGATGGCTCGTCGAGGCCGGCGTCACGTCGAATTCCGTGCTATACGTCAAGGACGGAGCGACAGTAGGCATAGGCACGGGCGAGCAGGACCGCGTTGGCGTGGCGGAAATCGCCCGCGACAAGGCCTATACGAAACGGGCCGACTGGATATCATGGGAAAAATACGCCAAGCCTTTCAACGATCTCCGGCTCGCGTTCGGCGAGGAAGACGGCGCCAGAAAACAGGCGCAGATCATGGAGCAGACGAAGGCCGAAAAGGGCGGGCTTCCCGGGTGCGCGATGGTTTCGGATGCGTTCTTCCCGTTCCGCGACGGCGCGGAGGTCGGCATCCGCGAAGGCATAACGTCCATCGTCCAGCCGGGCGGAGCGATCCGCGACTGGGACGTGATCGACTGCTGCAACGACGCGGGCGTGGCGATGGTGTTCACGGGCCAGCGCAGCTTCAGACACTGAAATCGAAAAAAACCAAGGAGTGAAAAACAAATGAATACGATTACGTTCGGACAGGCCTGGAATTACGGCGGTCCGCTGATGTGGGTGCTGGCGGCGTTGTCGGTGATGGCTCTTGCGACGGCGCTTTATCTCGTCTTCGCGCTTAGGCGCGGCAGTTTCATCCGCTCGGCCATGGAGCGCATAACCGCCGCGAAGGATCCTGCCGCGGAAGGCTCGCGCATAGCCGCGCGCGCGTATGCATCCGTCGACTGGCTCGCCGACATAGCGGCGATAGCCCCGCTTGTAGGCCTTCTCGGCACGGTCCTCGGCATGTTCCAGGCTTTCGGGGGCATAGCGGCAGACGTGACAGCCGGCGCGAAGCCGGTCGTTCTCGCGCAAGGCGTCTCGCAGGCGATCGTCACGACGATTTTCGGCCTTGTGGTGGCGATACCTTCACAGTTCCTCCACGCGATCTTCCGCCGCCGCGCGATGAAGCTCGTCGCAAAGCTCGAGGAGAAGGCAGATGAAGTTCTCCGCTGAAGCCCGCCCGAAGCCGCCGGCGCTCGCGCTGACGTCGATGCTCGACGTCATATTTCTGCTGCTCTGCTTCTTCGTGACGTCGAGCGTGTTTTCGCAGTGGGAGAGCGAGATATCGATCCAGCTCCCGAACGCGAAGAACGCCGAAGATCCGGATCGCCTTCCGGGTGAGATAATCGCCAATGTCGCCAAAGACGGCTCGGTGCGCGTCAACGGCATGGACATAACGCTCGAGGACCTCAACGCCCGGCTCGGGAAAATAGCCCGCTATTATCCCGGACAGGCCGTCATCATCCGTGCCGACAAGGCCGTGAGTTATGAAAATCTCGTCAAGGTGATAGATGCCTGCCGCAGCGCCGGCGTCTGGAATTTCTCCCTGGCGACATCGAACGAGAAGTAAAGGCAGATGTTCGCGCTTGTCACAGCTTTGGCGGCGATAACCGTCCTCCCGGCCGACAGGCTGGCGATGGCCGACAGGCTTTTCGACCGCGGCCTCTATGCCGAGGCCAAGGCCGAGTATGTCGCGCTCGAAGGAGCGGAGGGCGTCGCTCCCGACGACATTCTCTACCGTCTGGCCGAATGCGAGTCGGCTCTCGGCGACAAAAATGCCGCCAAAAAGGCTTACGCCGCTCTTCTCGAGAAACATCCTCTTTCACGCCATGCGGCGCGTTCGCGCTTCATGAAGGCAATGGCCGAAGAGGGAGAGGAAAGGAAGCTTTCGTTAAGGGCCCTCGATTCCGACGCCACGCCTGCCGACATACGCGCCGCCGCGCTCTATCATCTCGGCGCGGAGGGCGGAGACGCCAATGCGCTGTCTCGTTCGATCGCCCTCGATCCGTCGGGCAGATACGCGCCGTACGCGAAGTACAGAAGGGCTCTGGCGAATTCGTCTTCGAAAGATCCCGCCGTGCGCAGGCAGGCGTGCAACGAACTGCTGGAGATTTTCTATTCCGGCAAGGACGATCTTTCGGCAGAAGCCCTTTATCTCGCAGGCGAGATCAGCTATTCCGACAAGCGTTATGCGTCGGCGGCGTCGATCTTCAGGCTTTTCATGAAGAAGTTCCCGGCGTCGGAGAAAGCCGACGGCGCCCGCACTATGGCCGCCTGGAGCGAATATGCGCGCCAGGCGTATTCCGAAGCCGCGCTGCTCGCTTCGGACGGAGCCACCGACGACAGGGCCTGCATTCTTGCCATGTCGGCGTATGCGACGGGAGAGCGCGCCAAAGCCCGCGGCCTCATGCTTGCGTATCTTGAAAAGTATCCGGAAGGGAAGCATCGCGATTCCGTGGCGCTGCCGCTCGCGCGTATCGATTTCGAAAATGCCGAGAAGGCCGGCGATGCCGCCGCGGCGGTCGAGGCCGCGAAGAAGGCCTGTGCCGTGTCCGGCGCCGCCGCGGACATGCTCCGCCTTGCATGGGCGTACGAAAAAGGCGGCAATGCCGCCGCGGCCGACGCCGAATACGGGAAGATCGCCGTTTCGTTCCCGTCTACCGAGGAGGCGGCCGAAGCTCTTTTCCGCCGGGCGATGGCGGCCATCCGCGAAAAGAAATGGTCGAGGGCGGGGCTTTTCCTCGCAGAGGCCGAAGCCACGGGCAAAAACGCGCGCCGCGATGCGGAAACGAAATACTGGCGCGGCGTGGCGGCCGTGATGCTTTCGCAGACGGAGGAGGGCGCGTCGTTCCTCAGAAGCGCCCTCGAGAAAGGCCTCCCGCCGGATCTCGCCCGCGAGGCGAGGCTCATGACGGCCGATTGCGATTACGCAGGCGGCCGGAAGGAAGCGGCCAAGAAAGAATACGCCAAACTTGTGGGCGAAGGCGCGGCCGAACGCATGGGAGCGCAGAAGCTCAGAGCCGTGGGGCGTTTCCTTCTCGACGGCACGGTGCTCGCTCCGATGCCCGAGGAAGCGAAGAAATGCGCCCTTGCGATGACAGCCATGGACAATGCCGAGTGGCGCCAGGCGGGGTTTGCGCTGAAAGGCGCGGCGGAGGAAGCGCTCGGCGCGACGAGCGCCGCGGCGGAGTCGTACCGCGCGGCGATGGCCGAGAAGGCGCGTACGGAGGATCTTGCGCCGGCCGTTCTTTCGCTCGGCGTGATCGAGTCTAAAGCCGGCAACCACATCGAGGCCGACCGCGTGCTCAAGGAGTGCGTCTCGCTGAGCCGCGACAACGCTTCCCGCCGCGCCGACGCGTACAGGTGGCTTGCCAGAAACAGCGAAGCGATGACGGATTACCGGGGGGCATGCGGATATGCCACGGTGATTCTCACGCTTTTCGACGACGAAGAACTCGCAAAAGAGGCGAAACAGATTCTTGAACGCCATCCGGAGGCTTCGAAATGACGAGAGAAAGAAGGCAGGATCTGGCGTTCGGAGCTCTCGCGGTTTCCATTGCCGTTCACATAGCGGTGATGGTTCTCGTGAAATCAGAGGTTATGACCCGCATCCCCGGAGACGGGGCGCGTTCGCGCCGTCTCCAGACGATGCGCATAACCGAAGCTCCGGAGCCTGCGGCCGTGTCTGGAATGGAAGAGGCCGGCGATCGTTCCCCCGCGAAAAGCGCCCCGGCGCCGGAAAAGGATGCTCCATCTCCCGCGCTTGACGCGTTTTCGCCCGTCGAAGCTCCCGCGGCCGTCGCCGAAGCGCCGTCGGCCATGAACAGGAAGGACGATATCCCCGTCCCTGCGGTTGAAACGCTTCCGAAACTTTCCGGAGAAAAGACGAAAATAGACCACGGCAAGCCCGTGCAGGACCCGGGCATGCTTCCGGTTTCCGCGCCGGTGCATGCGGCCGGCCGCGCCGCGCCGCCCGAAGCGGCCGCAGCCGCAAGGCCTTCCGATGCGCTTGCCATGGCGCTTTTCGAACCGGCGGCGCCCGTCGCGCGCGATTTCGGCGAAATCGGAATGGATCCGTTCCTCCCCGACGACCGCCCAGACCTCGCCGGGCGCGATTTCGATGCAGGCACCGAAGTTATGGACCGGGTGGACGAGAAGGTCGTCGCGCTCGAGAAGACGGCCGTGAAGACCCTGCTCGACGACAGAAATGCATCGGAATTCTCCAAGGTGGCCGCCGTCGAACTCGTGCGCGAGACAGAGGGCGAATGGACGTATTTCAAGGTTAAAATCGTCCCGTCCGCTTCTCTCTCGGCCGTGCCTAAAGACGTGGTGATTCTCATGGACGCGTCGGGATCCATCGGCTCGGACCGTCTGCGTAGCTGCCGCGCCGCCGTGCGTTCAATACTGCGCAGCTGCGCCAATACCGGCGACAGGTTCAACCTCGTCGCTTTCCGCGACAGATTCTCCTATGCGTTCAAAACGTGGAGAGAGTGCGACAGCGTTTCTTTCGAGGCGGCCGACAGGTGGCTTTCGAGGCTTGCCGCTTTCGGGCGCACGGACGTCTTCGCAACGATCCGCTCCGTGCTCGCTTTGCCCAGAGATCCGCAAAGGCCGCTTATCGCGCTCGTTGTCACAGACGGCGACGCCAACTCCGGCGTGAGCCGCACGTCTTCCATCCTCTCCCGCTTCACGGAGCTCAACGACGGGCTCGTGTCGATATACATGTACGGCGTCAAAGGAAGCGCCAACAGGGAGCTTATCGACATGCTGACGGCCGGGAACAGGGGCGAGAGTTTTATATTCGACGGCGAACGCGCCTCGGCCGGCGGGTATCTCGAAAATCTCGGCCGACGCTTCCGCGATCCGGTCGTCACCGACCTGAGGGTGGTGTTCGCAAGCGGCATCGAGGTTCAGACGTATCCGAGGCTTCTGAAAAACCTCTACGCCGGATCTTCGGTAGAGTTCGCCGGACGTGTTCCGGCGAACGCGCGCAGCGTTTCTTTTTCGATAAAGGGGCTGCGCGGGGCGAATGCGTTCGAGGGATTTTATTCGTTCGATCTGGCTGCGGCGCCCGCCGCGCCGGGAGTGGCCGACGCATGGAGAAAAGGCGAGGCTGTTGAAAGGAAACTTCGCAGATGATGGACGTCAAAATACTTCCGTCGCTTCTTGCGGCCGATTTCGGCCGTCTGGCAGAGGAGATAAAAAGGGCTGAAGCCTCGCTTGCGGATGCGATACATCTCGACATAATGGATCCGCATTTCGTCCCGAACATCTCGTTCGGGCCGGACGTGGTGGCGCTTTCGAAAAAGACCGCCCCGGGGTTCTACAGGAACGTGCATCTCATGATGGACCGTCCAGATCTCTACATCGGCAAATTCGCCGATGCCGGAGCCGAAACCATCCAGATACACATCGAGGCCGATTGCGATCTGCACGACACGCTCGCCTCGATAAGGCGCATCGGTCTCAGAAACGCGCTTGTGCTCAATCCCGAGACGCCGATAGAGACGTTTCTGCCGTATCTCGGCGAGATAGACGAAGCGCTCGTCATGACAGTCCATCCGGGATACGGCGGGCAGAAATTCATCGAAGAGTGCCTTCCGAAAGTCGAATGGCTGAGGAAACGCATGCCCGATCTCGACATCATGGTCGACGGCGGAATCAACGGCGAAACCGCGGTGCGCGCGGCGGCGGCGGGGGCGAACATGCTTGTCGCCGGAAGCTATCTTTTTTCGAAGCGCGACATGGCTCTCGCCGTTTCGCAGATGCGCGCGAGCTGCGCGGACGGAGGCCGGCCGTGAGAAAGATAGTCCTTGGAGTGACAGGGTCGATAGCCGCGTACAAGGCGGCCGCTCTCGCAAGGCTTTTCGTGAAGAACGGCGACGAGGTCAGGGTCGTGATGACCGAGGCGGCGACGAAGTTCGTCTCTCCGCTCGTTTTCAGGACGCTCACGCGCCAGTCGGTGGCGGTCGACGCTTTCGAGTCTCCCGGGAAGTGGGAGATAGGGCATGTGTCGCTCGCGGCATGGGCCGACATGATGGTCGTCGCCCCCGCAACGGCCAACACGCTCGCGAAGATGCGCTGCGGCATCGCCGACAATCTGCTCACTTCGACGGTGCTCGCGGCGAAATGCCCGGTCGTCGTCGCGCCCGCGATGAATTCCGGCATGTGGAACAACGCCGCGACGCGCGAGAACGTCGCAGAACTCGTTAGGCGCGGCGTGAAGGTGGCCGGGCCGGCTTCTGGCTTCCTTGCGTGCGGAGACGACGGGGAAGGGCGGATGCTTGAGCCGGAAGAGATTTTTTCGTTTGCCGCGTCTGCGGCGATGGACATAAACAAATAAAAGAAAGGACAGGACGGAAATGGGGATTTTCAAAGCATACGACATCCGCGGCATATACGGAGACGACCTTGACGAGGCGGTTTTCTACAAAATCGCCAGATCCTACGCGCGGTTCACGGGTACGAAGGGCGGAAGGATCGTCGTCGCCAGAGACTGCAGAAAATCGAGCGACGCGCTTTTCGAGGCGTTTTCGAAGGGGCTCGTCGACGAGGGCGTGAACGTCATCGACATAGGTATGGCGTCCACGCCGATGAGCTATTTCGCCAACGGCAGCCTCGGTGCCGACGGATCAGTCATGATAACCGCTTCGCACAACACCAAGGAGTGGAACGGATGCAAGCTCTGCCGCGCCGGCGCGGTGCCGATCTCCGGAAAGACTGGCATCAAGGACATCGAGAAGATGGTGTGCGAGATGGCCGACGACGAGCCGCCGGCCGGGAAGGGGAGCGTTGAGAAGAAGGACATCTCGCGCGAATACGCCGAGTACGTCCGTTCGTTCGCGCATCTTGCGCGCCCTCTCCATGTCGCGCTCGATTTCGCCAACGGCATGGGCATCGCCGAAAGCGCGGCGTTCGAGGGGAGCGACATATCGTACGATTCGCTTTACGGCGAATACGACGGCGACTTCCCGAACCACGAGGCCAATCCTCTCAAGACGGAGACGCTCGCCGATCTGCAGGCGAAGATAAAGGCCGCTCCCGGAAAATATGCTTTCGGCGCCGCTTTCGACGGCGATGCCGACCGTGCCGGTTTCGTAGACGAGAAAGGCGAAGTGATTCCGATGGATTTCATCACGTCGCTCATTTCGCAAGACATGCTCGCGGCGGCCCCGGGGGCGGTGTGCTTCTACGATCTCAGGTCGTCCAAGGTGTGCGAGGAGACGATTCTCGCGGCAGGGGGAAGGCCCATGATGTCCCGCGTCGGGCATTCGTTCATCAAGGAACAGATGCGCGCCAACGATGCG
The DNA here is from genome assembly GCA_017507065.1 of Kiritimatiellia bacterium. GTDB lineage: Bacteria > Verrucomicrobiota > Kiritimatiellia > RFP12 > UBA1067 > UBA1067. The sequence goes on from JAFWBO010000109.1 coordinate 32,654, forward strand.
ATTTTCGCGGGAGAGCTTTCCGGGCACTACTACTTCAAGGCGAATTTCACGGCGGAGTCGTCGTCGATGGCCGTGTTTGCCCTCGCCAACATCGTCTCTGCCGCCGGCAAGCCTCTTTCGGAACTTGTCGCCCCGTTGAGACGGTATGCGCAGTCGGGGGAGATCAATTCGAAAACGGCGCGCGAGCCGGCGCTGATACTCGCCGGCATAAAGGCCGAATATGCCGCCGATTCCTCCGCCAAGGTGTTCGAACTCGACGGCGTCAGCATCGACAAGTGGGAGACGGAAGGCTGGTGGGCGAACGTGCGCATGAGCAACACGGAACCTCTCGTCAGGCTAAACCTCGAAGGAAAGACGAAAGAAATCATGGAGGCGAAACGCGATGAATTTCTCGCAAAAATACGCGCGTAGCGTAATGGCGGCCGCGGCGGCCGCGGTGCTTGTTTCCGGCGGATGCGGCAGAAGCGACGGCACCGCCGAGTACGAAGCGGGGGTGAAAGCTTTCGAAGGCGGAAACTTCAACGAAGCCCGCGACAAGTTTTCAAAGTCGCTCGAGTACGGGCCGGAAAACGCTTCCGCCGCGATAATGCTTTCAAGGACTCTTGTGGCCTCCGGCGATCTAAAAGCCGCTTCCGCCGCCGCGGAGAAGGCGATGGAGCTCGCGCCCGGAGACGCCGACGCCGTGATGACGGCTGCACAGACGGCGTTTTACGCGAGAAACTACGCTCTCGCGAGAAAGCTTTTCGGAGAGCTCGCTTCCAAGCCGGGATATACGCCGCAGATACGTTCGGCCGCGCTTGCATCTCTCGCCGTCGTCGATATCGCCTGCATCTCCGGGCGGGACATGGAGTATTTCCGCGAGTCTGCAAGGACGGGGCTTCTGCTCGCCATACGCTCAGACCCGAGAAACGCCGCCGCGAGGTATCATCTCGCGCTCCTTTACCGCGATTCTTACGGATACGCCGAATCCGCGCTCGACCAGTTCGAGCTTTACGCCCGTCTCGACAGGAAAGACGCCGCGCGGGTGGAGCGCACGAGGACGAAGACCATTCCGGAGCTCAGGGAGACGATTGCCAAAAATCCGCAGCGCAGCGCCGAGCGCCGCGACAGCCTGCTTTCCGCCAAAGAACTGCGCAATGCGGAGACGGCGAGAGCGAAAGGCGATTTCAAAGCGGCCAGGAAGGCTTATGAAAGAGCGCGCCGGGCCGATGCCTTGAATTTCCAGGCCGTCATGGGGCTGGCCGAGACGTCTTACAGGGCCTCGTCGACAAAAGCCGGAGCCACCGAGGCTTTCAGGCTGTGCAGAGAGGCGTGGGGATTGCGGCCTACCTCGAAGGAAGCTCTCGTGAAAGCCGGCGAATACGCCCTCAAGGCTGGCAACGCCGCAGGCGCGGTCGAAGCGTATTCCCGCGCGCTCGCGGCGGCTCCGAACGATGCGGCGACCGCCGCGGCTCTCGCGAATGCGTTCATCAAAAACGGCAAGCGCCGCGCGGCAGAGCCTGTCGCACGTTACGCTCGTGAACTCGCCAGGGCGAAAACGGGCGTGAGATGACGCTTCTTCCGGCAGATTGGGCCGTCGTGGCTGCTGCTGCCGCGCTTTTCATCTTCGGCGCGGTGGCGGGGCTTTCCGGAGTGCTCGCTTTTGCCGTCTCCACGGTGTCCGCAGCGGCGGCCGCCGTGTTCCTCTGGCCTGTCGCTTGCGGTGCGATTTCCTCGAAGTGGGCCGCCGGAGCCGCGGTTTTCGCCGCCTCGCTCGTCGTGTTCGCCCTCGCGAGATGGATCGTGAAAAAAACAGTCCATGTCATGGTGGCCCAGCCGGCCGATTCGCTTTTTGGAATCATCCTGGCGCTCGCGCTCTCTGCGGCCGCCGTATGCATGTGGGCGAGGACCGGGTTCTACACGGAATATTCCTATATCGCGGCTTCGGCCGCCCGCTGGGTGATGTGACATGCGAAGGGCGAAAGAGAGCGCGATCGAGAAACTCGAAGGCAACCTCGTAGGGTTGATACAGGAAAGAGGCGCCGATCTCGATGTCGGGCCATGGACGAAAGCGCTCCTCGGATTCCTGAAATTCGCGAGTTTCATTTTCGCCGCGGTCGTCTCTCTGAGGCGCTTTCTCTACAAAACCGGCATCAAGCGCCGGCATCCGGTGGGGGTGCAGGTGATATCCATCGGCAACATAACCGCGGGCGGCACCGGCAAGACGCCGGTGACGGAGCTTTTGTCGCGCACTCTCGCCGCAGAGGGCCGCAAGGTGGCCGTTCTTTCCCGCGGGTACAGGCGCAAGGAGGCTCCGCTTTTCAAGAGGCTTTTCACGGACGCCATAATGCCTCCTCTCGTCGTCTCCGACGGAAGGCGCGTTCTTCTCGATTCGGCCACCGCCGGCGACGAGCCGTACATGCTCGCTTCAAATCTGCCGGGCGTGGCGGTGATAGTCGACCGCGACAGGGTAAAGGCCGCGAAATACGCGCTCAAGCGTTTCGGATGCGACACGATCGTTCTCGACGACGGCTTCCAGTACCAGCGGCTCAAGCATACGACGGACATTCTTCTCGTCGATTCCACAAACCCGTTCGGCAACGGCAACATGCTTCCGCGCGGAATTCTGCGCGAACCGGCGCGGAGACTCAAGCTCGCCGACGTGATTTTCCTGACAAAGTGCCGCGGAAACGAGGACGAGGTGGAGAAGGAGGTTCGCAAATACAACCGCACCGCCGACATCGTCAAATGCCGCCATGCGCCGGTTTCCCTCAAAGACGTGTGGAGCCGGGAGGAGTTCGACCTTTCCTGGCTGAAAGGCAAGACGCTGTGCACGCTTTCCGGCATCGCTTCGCCGAAAGGCTTCGAGAATTCGCTCCGCCGGCTCGGCGCGAAAGTCGTATGGTGCGACAGATACGCAGATCACCACCGCTACGATCCGTCCGAGATACTGTATGCGCTCAACCGCACCGCCGACATGGGCGCCGATGCCCTCGTCACCACCGAGAAGGATGCGGTGCGGTTCCCTCGGTTCGAGACGTCTCCCGTAAAGTGCCTTTATATGCGCATAGCCATCGACATCACCGGCGGAGAAGAACATTTTTCTTCGCTTGTGGACAGAATATGTTTCAGAAAGTGATATGGCGATATATTAAATTTTTCGGGACATGGAGCTCCGAAAACCAACGGTAAATAAACAATGAAAAGATACAATCACAAGCCGGTTCTGTTTGCTGCGGTATTTGCGGCAATAAATGTCGCGAGCGCCGTCGCAGCCGTGAACTTTCCGCTTGGGACCCATTTGATCAAAGGGACTCTCAAGGATTGGCAGAACAAGGTGCTAACATCGTCTTCGGCGGTGACAGTCCAGGCCGTCGCGACGAACGGAACGGTAATCGCCTCAACGCAGGTGGCGGACCCGACGGCGGACGGCTACAACTTCCTCCTGCAGATTCCGCTTTCCTCCACGGCGACATCTTCCACTGCGGCCGTCGGCGACGATCTGAACTGCGTCCTCGTGCAGGATTCAGGGCTTTCGCTCGCGGTCAGTCCGATCAAGGTCGGCGAGGCGAATGCCGTATCTACGGTCGCTCTCGCGTACGTCAACATGAAGGACTACACTTCGACCAATGGCACGGGCACGACGGCGAGCGTCCCTGCGGAGTACGTCGAGACGATCGCCCCCTGGATGGATGCATACGAGATCGAGGGCGACTACGATCCCTTCGCCGACTACGACAACGACGGCGCGTCGAACTACGCCGAATACCGTGCGGGGACGAATCCCTTTGACGCGACGGACAAACTTGCGATCACCGCCTACTCCGCGCCGAAGGACGCTCCCCATGCAATCAGCTTCGAGTACGCCGGCGGTCACGTCTACGGCGTCGCCACGACGCTCTCGCTCACGAATCCCCAGTGGGCGACGCAGAGGGTCAAGAAAACCGAGACGGACGTCGAGCGCGATCAGGTGATGCCGTCGGCCGACGAGGATGACGTGGGCATGGCGACAATCTACGTCGTTCCCGCTGAAGGCGCGAAGAGCCAGTTCTTCAAATTGGAGGCGCGTTGACGCGCATCCAACTTGAAAGGTTGAAAGGTTCCGTC
>JAFWBO010000110.1 GCA_017507065.1 Kiritimatiellia bacterium
ATGTCGATGTTCGGCGTCAACTCCGGCGTCCCGAAGACGGTCGTGCGCAAAGTGTGCGCATGGTGGTGCGCGGAAAGAGGTGGCCCGGCGGCGGAGGCGCTCGGCGACATAATCGCAACTCCAGTTTCGCCCGAACTCGTGAAAGGCCAGGTCACCGAGGAGAAGATAGGTCCTTACGAGCTCCACGATTTCTTCATCTGGAATTTCGTGATGAACGGTCTCGACCGCGGCGAACTCGGCCGCGCCGCGAAAAAGTTTTTCAAGGGAACGTACGACGCCGCGACGATAGCGAAGACTCTCGATACATTCCTCTCCCGCCTTGTTTCGCAGGCGTTCAAGCGCAACTGCGCACCCGACGGAATAAAGATTTTCCCGTTCGAATTTTCTCTGCACGACTGGTGGATACCTTCGGATCTGCCCAAGGACATACTCTGAAACGCTTCCGCCGCACTTGTTTTTGCAGGTGCGGTATGGTATAATTACCACCAAAGAACACCATACGGCGCGGAAAGCGCGAAAGATGCAGATGTCCGATAAAAAAAGCTGGCAGAAATACGGCCGCGAATGGCTCGATACGCTCGTTGTGGCGTTTTCGGTGGCGTTCGCGTTCCGTGCGTATTTTTACGAACCTTTCAACATACCGACGGCTTCAATGCAACCCACGCTCTATGGCCATCATTCGATGGAGGGCACGGAAAAGACGTTGTGGGATTCGTTTCCTCTTTCGGTCTTGAAGTGGATATGGACGGGCGAGCACAGGGTTGAAATCAAAGCTCCCGTGTCAGGCACCGTCCGTGCCGTTCCAGACGGGGGCGGCTATGCCGCCGTTTCGATAGGGCTTTTCGACATCGGAAAACTCCCTGTAGACGCCGCGCAGACGCTTGCGGGCAGATTTTTCAGGAAAGGCGAAAGCGTCTGGAAAGGCACCGTCAAAAAGGGCGATTTCATTTTCGTCAACCGCTGGCTGTGGAATTTCCGGCGTCCTCGCGCGGGCGAGGTCATGATATTCTCCACCGCGGCCCTCGCGCCTTCGCCCGACGGCATGTACACAGGCCCGGACGGCGGCAGGTACATGGTCCAGCAGAACACCCATTACATCAAGCGCATGAAAGCGGTTCCCGGCCAGAAGTACCGTCTCGAGCATCCCGTCCCCGGCCGTCCGGCCGAGGTCGAAATGGGTGAAGACGAGTATTTCGCCTGCGGCGACAATTTCATGAACAGTCTCGACAGCCGCTACTGGGGGGCCGTCCCCGGCGAAAAACTCAGAGGCGTGGCGAGTTTCGTTTTCTGGCCGTTCAGCGAATGGAGATGGATTAAATGATTTCTGATTTTCTCATAAAGACGCCTACCGTGTTCGGCGAAAACGGCAATTTCCTTCTCGAGCGCGAACTCGGCGTGGGCGGGATGGGCGGAGTGTATCTCGGCCGCGACAAGATGCTCGACCGTCCTGTGGCCGTGAAGGTGATGCTCAAGGAATACGGCAGCGACGCCTCCTTCGTCGAAAAGTTCAAGAAAGAGGCGCAGGCGGCCGCGAGGCTCATACACCCGAACATCGCGCAGATATATTCGTACGGCATTTCCGACGGCATGCCGTATATCGCCATGGAGCTTGTCGCGGGCGGTTCGCTCGCCACCGTGATGGAGCATGCGCCCGGCGGGAAGACCGACGTGGCGAGGGTGATGAAGCTGTGCGAGCAGGTGGCGCAGGCGCTCAGATGCGCTTCCGACCAAGGGCTCGTGCACGGCGACGTGAAGCCCGAGAACATTCTTCTCGACGCGAACGGCAACGCCAAACTCGTCGATTTCGGCCTGGCGGCGATGCAGAAGAACACCGACGAGATATGGGGCACGCCCTACTACATAGCGCCCGAGAAAGTTCTCAAAGAGAGTTTCGACTACCGTGCCGACATGTATTCTCTCGGTGCGACGATGTACCATGCGCTCTGCGGCGTCGCGCCGTTCGAGGGCGACGACGCGAACGCCGTCGTGAAGAAGCGTCTCGATTCCATGCCGAAGACTCCGAGCGAGACGAGACCGGAACTTTCGAGCCAGATCGACGGTCTCGTCATGCGCATGCTTGCCAGGAATCCCGCCGACCGTTTCCCTACGTTCGAGGCGCTTCTCGCCGAATTCAAGAAAGTCCTCACGACAGGCCTCGACCCGGTCCAGCCCAGAAGTTCCGCGCCCGCGGCCAAGCCTTTCACGCCTTCGTCTGTTTCCACCGGCGCCAGACTTTCGGTGAAAAGGCCCGGTGCGAAGAAACTGTCGCTCCGGCCGCGTGCCGCCGAGCGGGAGAGCAGGGAAGAAAACGCGGACGGGAGCGGGGGCGGAGAAACGGCTGCATCTCCGCAGCCGGCGCGGAAATTCAGGAGAGGTTTCAAGATCAAGGGCGTTAAAGCGCAGCTCGCCGGGGCCGTTTCGGAAGACGGCGGCGGCGAAGACTCCAAGGAATCGTCTGTAGGGTTCAAGGTGTTCGGATTCGCCGGCATCATGATTCTCGTCGTCGGCCTTGTCGTGGGCGCGCTCGTCTGGTACCAGGCTTCCGTAGCCGAGAAAGAGAGGCTCGAGAGAAGCGCCTACATTCTCAACAACTACAATCTCGGGCGCGACAACATCGTAAAAAACAGGAAGCTGCTTCTCTCCTTCGCCGAGGAATTCGAGGCTTCCGCCGTCGAGACGGTGAAGGACTGCGAAAAATTCACGCAGGATCTCAGGAAGGCTCTCGCCGCGAAGTATTCCAAGAACGTCCTCGCGATGCTCGTTCCTCCGGCCACGGAAGAACTGAAAAAGGCCGTCGCCATGACGAACGAGTGCCCGGCCCTCGCATCGACTATCGCGGCTATAGGAGCCGACAAACTCGTCGGATCCGCGCCGGCCGGCACGGCCGCGGACGGAGCGAAAAAGAACGTCCGCAAGCATTCCGGATTCAGAAAGCCGGTCGGAGACGAGACCGATCCCAACTCCGAGGAAGGCATAAAGTACCTTGAAGAAAAGAAGAAGTGGGAAGAAGCCCGCGCTGCAGGCAAAGCGGCCGGCGGCAAAGACGCTTCCGGAACGGAAGCCCCAAAGGAAATCGCGGTGACGGGAACATCGGAGGAAATCCCTTCGGCCGTGGGCGACATGCGCGGCATGTGGGAGCGGGCGTACGGATGCCAGGCGGCGGCCATAAGCATAAGGAAACAGGTCGTCAAGCTCGTGGAGGACGCCGACACGGCTCTTGCCGTGCCGAACAACGACACCGATGAAAACGCAAGGAAGGTGGTGGACGATTCCAACGCGCTCACCGCCGCGCTCGAAGCTTTGAGAAGCGGCGACGAGGTCACGGCCGCGCGCAAGGCGAAAAACTACATCTCTTCGAGAGGCAAGAAGACGGTGGAAAGCACTCTCCGCCGCCTGCGCGAAGAAGCGGCACGCGAGCAGAGGGAGAAAGAAAAGCAGGAACGGCTCGCCCGCGAAGCCAGGGTGAAAAAAGAAATGGCCGAGGCGCATGCGAAGAAGGCGGCGGAGGAAAGGGCCGCGGCAAGAACCGTTTTCGCCTCGCTCGTGGAGGGCGGGACGGTGCGCCAGCTCGACTGGGCGAGCGGAAAGCGTCAGCTCAGGCAGCTCAGAGATTCTCTGGAAACGGTCGAGGGCGAGCTTCAGGTGAAAGAGGAGATGACGAAAATAGAAATGATGGAGACGATGCACCGCGCCATGGTTTCCAACATGAAAGGGTATGTCTTCCGCAAAGGCAAGCTTGCCGGATACGCCGTGGTCGACGTCACGGACGCGCTCGTCACCGTTCGCAAGGGAGAGGGCAAGTCGCGCAAGATCGCATGGAGCGAATTTCTCCAGTCGAACATACCCAACTTCCAGGAACTGATGCACAAGTACGTGAAGAACGGAAGGAAGAGCGATCTCAAGCATAAACTCTCCGCAAAAGAATGGCAGGACGCGATGATAGGCGGGGCCATGGTTGTGGAGTATGTATGCGGCTCGCAGGCGGGGGCCGACAAATACCGCGATTCTCTCGTGCAGGAGGCCGTGAAGGCGTTTCCGGGCGCGGCGGCGCGTGCCAAAGCGTGCTTCCCCGCCATGACGTTCGACGCGTCGGCCGACAGCATGCCCATTGATTGAAACATATGACAACGAACTATCTGACGAAAATATTGAACGCGACCGTGTACGATGTCGCGAAAGTCACTCCGCTTGACGAGGCGAAGGCTCTCTCGAAGCGCTATTCCTGCCGTTTTTTCCTCAAGCGCGAGGATCTTCAGCCGGTCCACAGCTATAAACTGAGGGGCGCATACAACAAAATGAGCGCGATTCCCCGCGCCGTCCTCGAGAAGGGCGTCCTTGCCGCTTCCGCAGGCAACCACGCGCAGGGCGTCGCTCTGAGCGCGCAGAAGCTCGGCGTCAAGGCGACGATAGTGATGCCCGTGACGACTCCGGAGATAAAAATCAACGCCGTCAAGGCGTACGGCGCGAAGATAGTTCTCTACGGCGACGGATATTCCGACTGCGCCGAAGAGGCGGCGCGTCTCGTGAAAGAGCTCGGTCTCGTGTTCATACCGCCGTACGACGACCCCGACGTTATCGCCGGGCAGGGAACCGTGGCCAAGGAGATTCTCGACGAAGCTCCGCGCGATCTTTCTGCCGTGTTCGTGCCGATCGGCGGCGGCGGACTCGCGGCGGGCGTGTCCGTGTACGTCAAAAGCGTGAGGCCGTGGGTGAAGGTGTACGGCGTGGAGCCTGAAGACTCCGACTGCATGTCCCGTTCCATAAAGGCCGGCCGTCGCGTCGTCGTGGAGAATCCCGGCCTTTTCGCCGACGGCGTCTGCGTGAAAAAGCCTGGCGAGGAAACGTTCAGGCTCTGCCGCGAAAATCTCGACGGCATAGTCCGCGTTTCCACCGCCGAGACATGCGCGGCGATAAAGGATATTTTCGAGGCGACGCGGTCCATGTGCGAGCCTGCCGGCGCTCTTGCCCTCGCCGCGGCGAAAAAAACGGCGAAAAGCGGCGAGACGTACGCATGCGTGATATCGGGGGCGAACATCAATTTCGACAGGATCCGTTTCGTGTGCGAGCAGACGGAGACCGGCGAGGGCCGCGAGGCGATATTCGACTGCGCCATCCCGGAGAAGGCCGGCAGTTTCATGAAGTTCGTATCCCGTCTCGGCAGACGCAGCGTGACGGAATTCAACTACCGCATGGGAGAAGGACTTCTCGCGCATGTTTTCGTGGGCGTGTCGGTCAAGGACGCCGCGGACAGGAAGGCTCTGCAGAAGAGTTTCCGCGAAGCGGGATTCCACTGCATAGATCTTACAGACAACGCGCTCGCCAAAGAGCATGTCCGCCACATGGTGGGCGGCCGCGCTTCGTCGATCGTCAACGAAGTGGTCTACACGTTCGAATTCCCGGAGCGCCCCGGGGCGCTTACCGGTTTCCTGTCGGCGATCGCCGGGCGGTGGAACATTTCGCTTTTCCACTACCGCAACCACGGCGCGGACCACGGCAAAGTAATGGCAGGGTTCCAGGTGCCGCCGGCCGAACGTGCGGAATTCGAGAAGGTGCTCGGCGGCATAGGGTATCTTTTCGAGAATGTCACGGACAACCCGGCCTACAAGTATTTTCTGAAGGCCGCAAAAGGCTGAAAGAATGGTCGACGTAAACGCTTTAAGGAAGAAGTTCCCCGCAAAGCGCGGCGACAAGGCGCGCAGGGTGGCCAAGATAAAAGCCATTGCGCGCGAATACGAGTTGAAGAAAGCCGAACTCGCCGCAGGCGGCGCGCCGCAGTTCAAACGCGGTGTCGTGTTCTATGCCGCGGTCATAGGGCTTCTCGCCATTCTCGGTTCGCTCGTCCTGTCGGCGACCGGCAGGGGCGGGCGGGCCTATATGTCGAAGGCGCACATCCAGGCGACAAACTCGGTAGAGGCGCTCGCCGTCGCGCTCGGACGCTACCGCTACCATACCGGGGTGTATCCGACGACGGCGGAAGGGATAGAGCGTCTTGCCGCAATTCTTCCGCAGGTCAAAGGGTGGAACGGCCCGTACATAAAGAAAGCGGTCAAAGATCCGTGGGGCAGGCCTTACGAATACGTGTACAACGGCGAAAACGACACTCCCACGCTCTACTCGCGCGGTCCTGACGCGTTGGCCGGGACGTCAGACGACATCATCGCCGCCGCGGAGCTTTTCGAAAGGCCGTACAAGGACAGGTCGTGGCTGAAGGGATGGATGCCTTACACTTTGCGGGGATACGTGGTAGTCGACGACGAGGAGATGAAGAAGAGCGTCGAGAAAAGCGTCCGCGAACATATGAACGACTATGCCGAAGATGAAAAGATCGGCAAAACCGCGCATATCGACGTCGACGCGCTGATGGCGGCCGCAGGCGTGACGGCGGAGTATCTTTCGGCGGTGCGCACGGCGGAAGCCGGCTCGGGAGTGTTCATAGTAGGCGACTGGAACCGCGAGGAAGGAGTCGAGACGCAGGTTGAATGCCTGACGTCGGCGGATGAAGCGGAGCTGTTTCTCGACGGTGTTTCGCTCGGCAGGAAGCGCGCGGAGGGCGGCGTGGCCGTATGGAATATTCCTTTCTCGGCAGGCGAGCTGAAGGCGATCGCTTTCAAAAACGGACGTCCGGTTGCGTTCGACCGCATTGGAACGGCGCTTTCTCCCGCGTCGCTCGCGGTCGAAAGCCTGTCCGGCGATTCGCTTTCCGACGGCGAGGCCGCAGTCGTGGCGGTGACGCTCCTCGACAGGAAAGGCGATGTCGTGCCTTCCCCAGACTGGAGCGCTCTCAAGTGGACTGTTTCCGGCCCGGGCAGGCAGATATTCCCGGACGGAGATTCTTATGCCGCCGGCGGGGCGAAAGCCGTAGTCGCCGTGCAGCGGCTTCCCGGTTCCGGCAGAAGCGTGAAAATCGATTTTTCCTATCCCGGAGCAGGAGGGGGCGTCGTATATTTCAAGCGCAAGCCGTGAAAGTATGGATTGAAAACCCCTTCGACAACCTTCCGTGCGAAGGCTTCAGGCCGCAGAGGTATTTTCTCATGGCGGAGGCTTTCGCGCGCGCCGGCTGCGGCTGCGTATGCTGGACGGCAGATTTCAACCACACGACAAAAGCCGCGCGCTCTTTCCGGGAGCCGGTCGAACTCGCGGACAATCTTTCGATAAAGCTCGTCCACGAGCCGCCGTACAGTTCCAACATCTCTCTGCGCAGAGTGTGGTGCCACAGGCGGTATGCGGCGGAATGGCTTGAAAAAGCCGAAGCCGAGGCGGCGGCGCACGGCGCGCCCGACATAGTGATCGCGTCGTCTCCTCCTCTTTCGGCGGCCGGAGCGGCATCTGTGTTCGCACATCGCCACGGCGCCATGTTCGTCATAGACGTCATGGATGCCTGGCCCGAGACTTTCGAGCGGGTATTTCCGCGCTTTCTCCTTTCTCCGCTCCGTGCGGCGGCCCGGCGCAACTATCTTTCGGCCGACATGATAACCGTCGTTGCCGACAGATACGCCGCGCTCGTGCGCGGATACGGATATACCGGAGAGATCAGGCGCTTCTACCACGGAATTCCGATGGGCCCGCTTCCCGGACCGGCGTCTGGCGCGTTGTCCGCCGCAGGGCGCGCAATACATCTTGCGTATATCGGGAATCTCGGCAGGACGTACGATCTGGAAACGGTCGTCGAGGCCGTGGCGTCGGCACGGGAGCGAGGGGAGGAGATTTATCTCCATATCGCCGGAAAGGGCGGCGCCGAAAAGCGCCTGCGCGCGCTTTGCGCAAAGAGGGGCGTCTCCGGCAGAGTTGCCTTCCACGGGTATCTCGGAGAAAGCGACCTCGCGGCTCTTTTCGCGAGATGCGACATCGGCGTCGTGCCTATGGAAGAGCGGAGTTTCGTCGGCATGCCGTACAAGATGGCCGATTATGCGAAGGCCGGTCTTGCAATCGTTTCGAGCCTCGGCGGCGAGAGCGCCGCGCTTGCAGCCGGATACGGCGCGATCGAAGAGTACGAAAGCTCGTCGCCGTCGTCGTTTCTCGCCGCTGTCGGCAGAATCTCGCGGCGTCTCGCCGAAGCGAAAGAAGGGGCGCGGAGGATGGCAGTCTGCGAATTCGACGCAGTCAGGATATACGACGGCTATGCCGCGGCCGTTCTCGCGAAAGCGGAGTCGACGGGGCGCAGGGGATGACACGCGAAGAGTTCGATATTTATTTCATGCGGCTTGCGCTCAGAGAGGCCGAGAAAGCGGCTGCGGAGGGCGAGGTTCCGACAGGGGCGATAGTCGTCGAGCCGTCGGTGGATGCCGCTACGGGAGAGTGGAACGCGGCCGCGTCAAAAATCATAGGCAGAGCGCACAATGCGACGGAAGGCCTTTGCGATGCAACCGCCCATGCGGAAATGCTCGCGCTCACCGCGGCATTCCAGACGCGCGGGAACTGGAGGCTTTCCGGCGCGAGGCTTTATGTGACGAAAGAGCCGTGCCCTATGTGCGCAGGCGCGATAATACTTTCGAGGGTCGATGCCGTCGTGTGGGGAGTTTCCGATCCGAAGCGCGGCGGCGGCACGGTGTTCGGCATTTTCAACCATCCTGGCGTCAACCATCATCCTGAAACTGTCGCTGGCGTTCTTGAGAACGAAGGCAGGGATGTCCTGCGCGATTTCTTCAGGCGCCGGCGTGAAGAATTGGCCTGTGCGGGAGGAGCCGGAAAGGAATCAGGTCGATGACGGCCGCAACGGCGAACGCGGGCGGATGGCTTCAGTCGTTTACGGCGGCGGCTGATGCCGTCGACGGCTTTGTATGGGGGATTCCTCTCGTCGCCGCGATTTTCGCGACGGGAATTCTTCTTACGGCCATGCTGCGCTGTTTGCATTTGTTCAATCTCAAAAACGCGTTCAAGATAATGTTCGGGCGCGAGAGCGCCGCTTCCGGCGATGTAAGCCAGTTTGGCGCGCTCTGCACGGCTCTTTCCGCCACGATAGGCACAGGCAACATCGTAGGCGTCGCCACGGCGATCGGCACCGGCGGGCCGGGCGCGCTGTTCTGGATGGAGGTGGCGGCGTTTTTCGGCATGGCCACGAAATATGCCGAAGGGCTTCTTGCCGTGAAATACCGCCGCGTAACGCCGCGCGGCACGATTCTCGGCGGTCCGTTCTACTATATAGAGAAGGGGCTCGCCGGAAGATTCGGCATCGGCAGCTGGAAGTGGCTCGCAGTGACGTTCGCCGTTTTCGGCGTTCTTGCCGGCATAATGGGGATAGGCACCGTTACGCAGGTGCACGGCATAACGTCCGCCGTGCAGCGCTTTTTCGACCCTGCATTCGATCCGTCGGACATGGCGACAGGCGTGCGGATTTTCGGCAATGCGTATTCGGTTTCCGCAGTCCTGGCCGGAGCCGTCGTGACATTGCTCGTGGCTCTCGTGGTAATCGGCGGGCTCAAGCGCATCGCGGCGGTGTCGATGGTTGTGGTGCCTGCAATGGCGGTGGTTTATGTGGCCGTCATAGCGCTTCTTCTCGCCGGGAATCTTTCAAAGCTGCTGCCGGCGGCGGAACTCGTCGTCAAGGCCGCGTTCGATCCGGCGGCGTTCACCGGAGGAATGGTGGGCAGCGTTTTCATCGCCGTGCAGAAGGGCGTGGCGCGAGGCATTTTTTCGAACGAAGCCGGCCTGGGGTCCGCCCCAATAGCCGCGGCCGCCGCCCGGACCGACGAGCCGGTGCGGCAAGGGCTTGTCTGCATGACAGGCACGTTTCTCGATACGATTGTGATATGCACCATGACTGGGCTCGCAATCATCGTCACCGGCGCATGGGAGCCCTCGCTCGGCCTCAAAGGCGTGGACATCACGATAGAGGCGTTCCGCCGCGGGCTTGCGTTCATCGGTCCGGCATCGGGATGGTTTTCGGGCTTTTTCCTGATGACGTCGCTTGCGTTTTTTGCATTCACGACGATTCTCGGCTGGAATTACTATTCGGAGAAATGTCTTGAATATCTTGCGGGTGCCGAGCGGGTAAAGGCGCTTTACATATTCAGGACGCTTTACGTCGCGATGGTGTTTGCCGGGCCGTATCTAACCGTTTCCGCCGTCTGGAGCATAGCCGATATTTTCAACGGGCTTATGGCGTTTCCCAATCTTGTCGCGCTTGTCCTTCTTTCGCCGGTGGTCATGCGCGTCACAAAGGAATATTTCAGCCGTTAGCCCCGTTTCTCATGCTGCGCCTGACGCGCCACGACACGGGCAGGAGGTGGTTCAATGAAGCCGGGGTCTTGTATCTCGGCATCTACGACTTTCTCCTCGATCCAGCGGCGATTGGTTGAGAAGAGGGATGAGGGATGGGTGGGTTTTAGACACAGGATTTACAGAATTAACAGAATTGAGGGAAGAGGGTAAAGTTGATTTTTGAGGGTAAATACTGTATAATACCAAGCATCAACCCAAAACAGGAGAGAAAAAGCTATGCAGAACATAACTGACACAATCCATAG
>JAFWBO010000111.1 GCA_017507065.1 Kiritimatiellia bacterium
AGAAGCAGCAGCACGAAAACGCTCATGGCGTAGACCGGCGTCGACGAATGCAGGGCGACATGCCTTTCCGAGGGGGCGTAGTACAGGGCGATCGCCCCTATCGCCGCGCCGAGCATGCATGCGCAAAGAAGCCGCGCGTAGTTGGAAAGCATCGCCCGCGACCAGGCCATCCTGTAGATTCGAAAGAACACGAGACAGACGAAAACGCAGACAGCGCGGACCGGGAGTTCTATGCGCAGATCATCACGCGAAACATCCACGCCGAAAATCCATTCCGTAGCAAAAAACGCCGACACGAGAGCGAATACGTCGAACGATACATAGAACGGCACGGCGAGCCTGGCCCAGCGGCGGCGGGATGCCGAATCTCTGGAAAACGCCATGTCGCGGAGAATCCTGCCGGCATCGAAAAGCTCCACGCGGGCTATGTCCTTGAATATCACGATCGACGCCACCGCCACCGCGAAAAGCCACAACCCTCCGGCTCGCGATTTGAGCGACATGCCAATGAGCCCGACCGCGACGAAAAAGAAGGCGACCGCGTAGAGCATGAGCGCCGCTTTGCGCTGGTTGAGGCCCGCCGCGCGGAGAATCCTGTGGTGGGTGTGGTCGGTATCGGCTTCCATCACGCGGGCCTTGCCGTCAACGGGCCTGCCTTCCTGATTTTCGAGGATGCGCCTGAGCGAACGGCGCAGAATCGCCACTGCCGTATCGAAAATCGGCACGCCCATCGCAAGCAGCGGCATTCCCACGGAAACGAAAAGAGAATCCGGAGCCTGCAACACAAGAGGCATCGTAGCGAGGATGAAGCCGATGAACATCGAACCGGCATCGCCGAGGAATATGCTCGCCGGATTGTAGTTGTAGCGCAGAAAACCGAGAAGCCCCCCGGCAAAGGCGAAATAAAACATCGCGGCGGGAGCGTTGCCGAGGATGAAAAGAGAGCCGGCCATTCCGACAGTAGCAATGAGCGCGAGCCCCGAAGCAAGACCGTCGAGACCGTCGATGAGATTGAAAGCGTTTACGGCGCCGACGATCCAGAACACGGTTGCAATACAGTCTATCGCCGCAGGCATCCAAGGGAAGAGCCTGTTGAATCCGAGCCCCACCCAGAACCACACGAGAGCGGCCGCCGCAATCTGTCCGAGAAGTTTCGTCTTGGGCGGCAGCGAAAATTTGTCGTCGGCATATCCAAGCAGCGCCACGGCAACCGCGACGGCCATGAGCCGCCAGAATCTGACTGGGCCGAAAAACGCCTGGCCGGGAAGAGGATCGACGCCGGCGAGAGACACGAAAACGGCGTATGACGCGATAACCCCGGCGACGAGCGCGACCCCTCCTCCACGGACGACCGGCATTTTGTTTATCCTGCGTTCGTTGGGCATGTCGACCATGCCGAGACGCATGTTCAGCCGTTTTACGAGAGGCGTCAGGACGAGAGTGAGGAAAAGCGCGCCGGCAAACGGCCATATGTAATTCCAGCACTTCGCCGCGAAAAATTCAGCCATCGCTCCGCTCCTTTCAAATGTCTGGCGGCAGGTTCTACGAGCCTTTTACGAGCGGCCTGTCGAGCATTTTCTCGTACAGCGCGATGTATTCGCGGGCGCACGCTTCGTGGTTGAAACGCATGAGAGATTCAGACATGATGCGCGCGATCTCGCGCGAACGCACCGCCGGATCGGAATGGAAGAAATCCATCGCGCGGTCCATCGCCCACATGAGCCCGTTGGAATCGTATGTGTCGAACCTGAAACCGTTGCCTGAAGAGTTTGCTACGTCAAGCATCTCGACAGTGTCGTGGAGACCTCCCGTGTTGTGGGCGACCGCGAGCGAACCGTATATGGGCGCCTGCATCTGAGGCAGCCCGCACGGCTCGAAAAGCGAAGGCATCAACGTGAAATCGGAGCCGGCGAAGCCGAGCTGCGAAAGGCGGGCGTCGAAATCGTGCACCGCGAGCCTCGTGCGGATGCCATGGAAATTCTGTATGTCCCAGAACGGCTGCTGGTACGGGCCGTTCGCTATTATCGCGATCTGCGCGTCGGGATGGCGTTCGAGGAACCTGTACGTGATGTCGGTGAGAAGCTGCGGACCCTTCTGCACCGGATCGAGACGGCTCGGCCAGAAAAAGAGCGCCCTGTCCGCGTTTTCATCGAGCCCGAGCGCGTGCTGAAGCGCGAGCTTGTTGCGCCGCTTCATCTCGACATGGTTCTCCGGAGTGTAGCGGAAAGGTATCTTGTCGTCGGTTGCCGGATTGTCGGCCGAATCGGGGGCGTTGAGAATGCCCGACGCGCATCCCGCATAGAACTTGTTGCGGATCTCGCTGCGTATCGAATCGGGGATGAACGAATGCCAGCCGTCGACGATTTCGCGCAGGAACGTCGGCGAGACGGTGTTTATGAAGTGCGCGGCGAAACAGCCCGACGCCTGCAGATCGATTAGATTGCGGTTGCGGCTCTCCTCGTAGTTGTAGGGCGGGTAGCCGTAGTAGAGATTCATCCAGAATTCGGCGGCGTCGATGCCTGCGTCCTCAACCTGCGAAAGCGTGAGCTTCTGCGTATGGATGTTGTGGACGGTGAAGAGGCACGGAATCCCCTCGCGCCGCGCCGCCGCGGGGATGAGCCCGGTCATCCAGTCGTTGCAGTGTATGAGATCGGGCTGGACGCGCGGGATTATGTTGTTTATCACTTCGCGCTGGAACGCGAGCGCGAGCTTTATGTTGCCGTCTCCGCGAGAATAGACGGTATCGCGGTAGTAGAAACAGCGGTCCTCGGCAAGGTGGATGCGCTCGTCGGGGAGATGGCTTTTATATTTACGCAGCTCGTCCGCGACGAGCTGCGCCGTTTCTACATGGAACATGCGCCGGTAGTGCGGAAGCGCCACATGCACGTCCGCGCCGAGCGAATGGAGCGCCGCCACGAGCGAAGCCGACACGTCCGCCATGCCTCCGGCTTTCGCGGACATCTTTCCCGCGAGGTTGCCCATGCCTTCCGGAAGATACGTTATCTCCGGTGTCACGATGAGAATTCTCGGATTTCTCGTCTTCTCTTTCGTTTTAGCCATTTCGTCCTCCAATTGCGGCGCAGGAGACGCCGCACTATTCCACGAAGGCCACGACCTCGCCCTTCACGACGCTCTTGCCGTGCGCGGCGACGAAGGTTATTCTGCCCTGAGCAGGAGATTTGATCGGGTTGAAAAGCTTCATCGCCTCAACCACGCAGACGCTGTCTCCTGTTTTGACGGAGGCTCCGTCCGCAGCCATTTCAGGCTTGCCGGGGGCGTCGCTCCTGTAGAACGTGCCGTTGAGAGGCGCGACCACCGGAGTCCCGCGCACGGCAGGCCCCTTCGCATCGGGAGCGGATGCCGCGGCCCCCTTTGGCGCGGAAGCGGCCGGCGCGGCGGAAGCGGCTGTCTCTTCGGCGTCGGCCGGTATCGGCCCGCCTTCCTTGCGCCATTTGAAATACCCGAGAGCGACTTCCGGGAAAAGAACGTAGGAAAGGATGTCCTCCTCCGACTTGAGCGTGTACGGCGGAATTTCGGAAGCGGCCTTCACGAGGCCGGGCGCGAGAAGATCCGCCGGGCGGCAGTCGATCGGCTTGAGCGAGCCGGCGAGTTTCTTGCGGAGCGACGGCTCGATCGGAGCCGGCGTACGCCCGTAGTAACCGGCCGCGTAGCGCTTTGTCTCGTCTGTGACCATGGAGTAGCGCTTGCCGGAAAGAACGTTCAGGACGCTCTGCACGCCGACAATCTGCGACGTGGGCGTGACGAGCGGAGGATAGCCAAGGTCGGCACGAGTCTTCGGCAGTTCCTCGAGCACCTCGTCGAGGCGATCGAGCGCGTCCTGCTGCGCGAGCTGGCTTCTCAGATTGGAAATCATCCCTCCGGGAATCGCGTGCACGAGGACTCCGGCGTCGACAGGCTCGACCTTTGCGGAAGAGGCCGGCTGGCGCTTTTTCTTGAGTTCCTTGAAATAAGCGTTGATTTTCTGGAGACGGGACATGTCAAGCCCCGTATCGTAGCCTTCGCTCGAAAGTATCGCGGCGACGGATTCCACCGGCGGCTGCGACGAGAACGAGCTCATGGTTGAAATGGCGCAGTCTACGCATCCCGCGCCCGACTCCACTGCGGCCATGTACATTGCCGCGGCCATGCCGCTCGTCATGTGCGAATGCACCTGTATAGGCATGTCTGGCATCGCCTTGACGAGAGCAGAAACAAGCTCGCGCGCCGCGCCTGGCGTGAGAATGCCCGCCATGTCTTTTATGCAGATCGAATCGACGCCCATCGACCGCAGCTCGCGAGCGAGCTTGACATACGCCTTGACCGTATGGACGGGAGATGTCGTGTACGAAATCGTGCCCTGCGCGTGGCCGCCGTACTTCTTGACGCTTCTGACGGCGGTTTCGAGGTTGCGGGGATCGTTGAGCGCGTCGAAAACGCGGAATATGTCCATGCCGTTTTCGCACGCGAGCGCAACGAAGCGGTCGACGACATCGTCCGGGTAGTGCTTGTAGCCGAGGACGTTCTGCCCGCGCAGAAGCATCTGGAGAGGAGTTTTGGGACATGCCTTCTTTATGAACCGCAGGCGTTCCCACGGATCTTCGCGCAGGAAGCGCATGCAGACGTCGAATGTAGCCCCGCCCCAGCATTCGAGCGAATAGTATCCCGCCTCGTCTATTTCTGAAGCTATCTTGAGAATGTCGTCCGTGCGCATGCGCGTGGCCCAAAGCGACTGGTGCGCATCGCGCAGCGTCGTGTCGGTTATTCTGACTTTTGTCATCTTTTTCATATCTGCGTATTATACCACAATTTCGGCTGATTTTGCGTTCTACAGTTTTATCGGGACCATTCGCGTCGTCGTGAGACGCTGCACTTTCAATGTGAGATCCTTCTTTCCTTTTGTTTTCGAAATGAAATCTTTTGCCGACGACACGCCTTCGCCGTTCACCTGGAGAACGAGTTCGAGAGGCTTGAGCCCGGCGACCGCCGCGACGCCACCGCTCTTGACTTTCGAAACGACCACTCCGGAATCTTTTTCGCCGAGCTTGAAATAACGCCGCACTTCGTCCGTCATGTCTGCAACCGTCATTCCGAGCTCCTTGTTGCGCGAACGCGGCGCGTTCTGGAAGTGGACAGGCTGGAGTGCGAGCACGGTACGGGCTTCTCTGCGCACGCCGTCCGAGACCCACGACACGACCACCTTCGCCCCTACGCCGAACTTCGCGACAATCCCGTTCACACCGCCTTCTGCGTTGGGCCACGGGGTTATCTCGCCCATGTTGCCGAATTCGATGAAACGTTCGTCGGCGAATATCTCAGGCCAGTTCATCGCGGAGAAAGGTTCGTCGTCGATTTCGAGATGCGTGCGCGACTCAGATCCCTGCTGGCGCATGTCGAGAAGAATGTCGCCCGCTTTCAACCCTGCCGCTTCCGCCGGGGAGCCCTTCGCGACCGACAAGACCATCGCGGCCGATTCGGCCCTGTACTGGTCGGGGAAGAACGACAGCGCCTTCTTCTCCCTCAAAGCGTCCACTCCGGCTTTCTGCACCTCTACGCCGAGCCATGCTCTGCGCTGCCTGTCGCCGGCCTTGCGCGGAACGTTTTCGGGATCGAAGAGCGGCGACGAGACGAACGCGGCGAGTTCCGCGCCCTGGAGCTCTGTGCCGGACGATTCCTCGTCGTACGAAACCGAATCGCTGGTTCTCTCGCCGACGCCGACAGCCGCGACAGCCCCGTCGGAAAACATCATCCTGAACGCGTTCGCGCGCGAAGAACTGGCGGACGCCGCGCCGGTGGGCCCGGAGCAGCGGAACCTCCTCTTGTTTCCGCGCTTTCTCGCGAAACCGTCCGCCAGCGCCTCGCCGAACGTCAGACGCAGCGTTCCGTCGCGGTTTTCGGCGCATACGAGCTTCAGCTTCTTCATAAAAAAGTCGAGTTCGCCGCGAGTGTCGATCTCGAGAGGCTTCACGGCCGGATTTCTTCCGCCTGCGAATTTCACCGAGATGGCGCCGTGCTCGAGGAACGAGCCTTCGAATTCAAGATCGGCCTTCGAGCCGTCGGGCATCCGGGCGGTCATTCTGACGATTCTCGCCGTGGTTTCGGGATTCATGCCGACAGGGATGAAAAGACGGCTTCCCGCCGCCACGAGAACAGAGTCTATCTCGTTGCGGGATTCGTTCGAGAATCTGGAAAACCTGCGGTGGATGGAATCGTTTTTCTTCGGAGCCTCCAGCTGGATGTGCACCGGGAAGACGGCTTTCTTCAGACGCTCGGCAAACGCTTCGTCGCGTTTGAACGTCTCGTCGGCCTTTTCGCGCCGCCATTCGTTCGGGCTCGAAAAAGTCTCGCCGCCGAGAACGGCATGCGTCTGGAACGCTATAGTCACCGGATTGGCGTCTTCGTCGATGACGATCGTGTTCTGTTTGATTTCGTAAACGTCGCATTTCGCCTCGACATGCCGTTTGAAATCATCCATTGCGCTGTCGTAAAGCCCTGCGATGCGCTCTCCTCCTTCGCTCGTGATCGAGAAATATCCCGGCTCGTCTGGAGCGCCTTTTCCCGTGAACGCGATTTTCTTCGCCTTCCCGAACGGGCGCTCCGTCTTGAGAATCAGCGCACCGTTGTCGGGGCAGCGCTCGAACTCCGCCGCAGCAATCGTTTCGCCGGCGCACTCAAGCTCGATGCGGTCGATAAAACGCGGCTCTATGCGCAGATCGGCCATTATCGCCTTGTCGTCGTCGATGACGAACGCCGCGAATTCGGCCGGTATGCCCATGTCGACCGAAACTTCGCCGCGGGAATAATGCGTGCCGCCGCAATTCGGACATTTGTAAGGTATTCGGAAATCCAGCTTGTCGCCTGAGGAGTCGTCTTTGATCCAATATCGCGCGACAGCGATAGAATCGCAGTATCTGTCGACGATTTTCGACATTTCCTTTGCCCGGTCGAAAACTGAAGCTTCTCTTTCTTCGCCGTTTTCACCGCTCTCGGCGGCGGCGAAAGCGCTTGCGAGCGCCGCGCACACCGATAACATCGTTTTCTTCATTCCAGCCTCTCCTTTCATTTTGCGCCGTCCGTCTCGTCGCCGTCCGGATCGTCGCGGTAATTGAGAACGAAATGCATTTCATGCCCTTTGCGCACGATGTCTATGCCGACCTGCGTCTTTATCGCAAGATTCGTCATCGCCGCGTCGTATTCCGCCTTGAGCGCGTCAAGCGAGCCGATCTTCTTCGTTCCGATGCGCTTGATTATGTCGCGGTTTTTCAAACCTGCGTTGTCCGCGTTGCCGTCCCACGTCACCGTCGCGACGAAGACTCCGCCGGTTGGCGCGAAAAAGGCGAGATCCGGAGTGTCGAAACGGTTTATCTCCTTGGCGACGAAACCCCAGCGTTTGAACGCCATCTCCTTCCCCTCGACACCGCCTTTGGCCTGCGGCCTGAGCGGAACATCGTTCGTGACAGACCCTCTCACGACGGTGAAAACAGTCTCCTTGTCCCAGTCCGAAAGCGCGAGCGTGCGGTTGAGCGCAGGGATATCCTCGCGGAAAACGGCGGTGACTCTGTTCGAATTCACGGCAATCACCCTGTCGTTCGCCTCGAAACCGGCTTTCTTCGCAGGCCCCTGCGCATCGACTCCTGCGACGACTATGCCGTCTTCGGCATCGAAGAACGTGTCGCGCTCGAAATCCTTGAGCGGCTGCCAGTCTATCCCGAACCACGCCCAGTGGGCATTTCCGAATTTTCTGAGGTTGGGCAGCACTTCGAGAATGATGTGCGCGGGTATGGCGAACGCCAGCGCCCCCATCATGTTGCCGCGCGCGTTGAGCCCCACCACTTCGCCGCGCGTGTCGACGAGAGGGCCGCCCGAATTGCCGGGCGATATCGCGGCGTCGGTCTGATACCAAAGAGTATAATCGCCGCATCCCTCGAGATACCGGTCGTTGCAGGAAACGATCCCCATGGAGACAGAACGCGCCAGTCCCCACGGAGCCCCCATGGCGAGCACCACCTCGCCCACGGAAAGACGCCTCGTGGAAAGTTTCGCCGCTTTGAACATTTCCCCGGCGGCAGCTTCGAGTTTGAGAAGCGCCACGTCGAGATCTTTGTCTTTGCCGACGACTTTCGCATCGTACATCCTGCCGTCGGCAAGCTGGCAACGGATGCGCGAAGCCTTGTCTATCACATGGTGGTTCGTGAGCAGTTCTCCGTCCTCGGTTACAATCACGCCAGATCCCGACGACTGCACCTTCTCTATTTTCCCGTCGTACGCGTCGTCGCTCACGACTCTGACATAGACGAGCGAGGGAAACACCGACTCTTTCGCTGATGTTATCACATCGCGGAAATCGCTGCGGACTGCGCCTTTGAAAACGCAGCCCGCCGCGGCCGCAGCCGCAATCGTCGAGAAGAAAAACTTCTTCATCCTATCTGACGACAGGCCTCAAAACCATATTCCTGAAGTCGGCGTCGGAATGATCGCCCTGGAGATATACGGGGCCGCACTTCGTCTCGTCGGCGTCGATCGCCCCTCCCGTAATGCCCTCGACCGGCGCGTTCTCGATCACTTTCACTCCGTTGAGCTCCACAGTGATGTGGCGCTTGTAAAGCGTTACGCTCACATGCTGCCACGAGCCGGGCGACTTCTCGGCTCCGTTCTTTGGAACGATTCGCCCGTAGAGAGAGGCCATTGAATGAGAATCCGTCTTTTTGCCGTAGCTGTCGACAACCTGCACTTCGTATCTCCCGCGCAGATACACGCCGGAATTGGATCTGGCCGGGACGCGCACGTCGTATTCGAGATTGAAGTCGAAGAAATCATCTCTCTTCGTCTTGATGTTGGTCCCGCCGCCGGCCCATTTCCCGTTGCGCTTGAGCCCGAGCTTGTTCGAAAGGACGCCGTTTTCGAACTTCCATCCGAACTTGGCGTTTTTGTTCATTGCCGTCCAGCCGTCGAGGCCGTCCGCGAGGAGGTCGACAGGTTCGCCGAGGACGGCGTCAGACGTCTTGACCCCGGCCTCTACGGGTTTGTTGCGCCAGCCGGACACGTCGCCGATTTTTTTGCCTGCGCCATCGAAAGCTTCGGCCTTGAGAGTGCCGCAGCGCGTCACTTCGCCGGAGACTTTCAGCTTGCCGTTCGGATGGGAGAACGAAAACTTCCTGCCGTCGACGGAGACGTTTTTCATTTTCTCCGGCGAAGCCCAGCGCCACAGAACCAAAGCTTCCATGTCGCCCTTGGCGTTTCGTGACATGATCATGTGCCCTGCGTTCATGGTCTCGTACGGAAGTCTGAGGCCCCAATTGCCGGCAACCGGATCTTTGCAGCAGTCGAACGGGCTGCAACAGCCTGCGAGAAACGCGAAAACAAGCGGGAAAAAGAGAGTTTTCATATCGATTTTCCTTTCGTTTTTGAAATCAAGCCTCACGGAACCGGAAATGCGAGAGCGAGCGCTTTCGCTTCGCGTTTGACGCGCTCCTGCACGGCGGTATCGGCGATGTTGTCGAGAACGTCGGCTATCCAAGTGCCGATCTTGATCATCTCGGGCTCCTTCATGCCGCGCGTCGTAACGGATGCCGTGCCCACGCGGATGCCGGAAGTCCTGAACGGGCTT
This sequence comes from Kiritimatiellia bacterium, assembly GCA_017507065.1. Taxonomy (GTDB): domain Bacteria; phylum Verrucomicrobiota; class Kiritimatiellia; order RFP12; family UBA1067; genus UBA1067. Next base: position 9,605 of record JAFWBO010000111.1, read on the forward strand.
TCGGTATCGTAGGGGATCGTGTTTTTGTTGACGACGATTCCGGCGGCGTCAAGAGCGGCTGCGGCATCCTTGCCCGTCATCCCGCGCGATTTGACGTCGACGAGGAAGAGATGGTTGTCCGTCCCCCCCGAAACGATTCTGTAGCCCCTGTCGGCGACGGTCTTGCAGAGCACCTTGCAGTTCGCGACGAGCTGCCTTGCATATTCCTTGAAATCGTCCTGCATCGCCTCGCGGAAACAGACCGCCTTGGCCGCGATGATATTCTCGAGCGGCCCGCCCTGCATCCCCGGGAAGACGGCGCTGTCGAGAGCCTTGGCGTACTGCTCCTTGCAGAGAACAAGCCCGCCGCGCGGCCCGCGCAGAGTCTTGTGGGTCGTTGTCGTCACGAAATCGGCGTACGGGACGGGCGAAGGATGGGCTCCTCCGGCGACGAGACCGGCGATATGCGCCATGTCTACGACCATGAGACAGCCGACCTTGTCGCATATTTCGCGGATGCGCTTGAAATCGATCGTGCGCGGATAGGCGGAAGCACCTGAGAGAAGGATTTTCGGCTTGACTTCGAGAGCCTGCTTTTCAAGCTCGTCGTAGTCGATGGTCTCTGTTTCTTTCGAAACCGTGTACGGAACGATCGTGTAGATCTTTCCAGAGAAGTTAACGGGCGAGCCGTGCGAGAGATGCCCGCCCTGGTCGAGGGAAAGAGCCATGATGGTATCGCCCGGCTTGAGCGTCGCGAAGTATACGGCCATGTTCGCCGCGCTTCCGCAGTGAGGCTGGACGTTGACGTGGTCGGCTCCGAAAAGTTCGCACGCCCGTTTTCTGGCGAGCTCTTCCGCCGCGTCGACCGGGAGGCATCCCGAATACCAGCGCTTGCCTGGATAGCCCTCTGCGTATTTGTTCATGAGGACGGAACCGGCCGCTTCGCGGCACGCCCTCGAAGAGGTGTTCTCGGAAGCGATGAGATTGATTTCGGTATCTTCCTGCTCCGTCTGCGCGAGGATCGCGGCAAACACCTCGGGATCGTCCTTCATGAGCCCCGATGCGTCGCTGAGACGCCCGGCGCGCTCGATCTTCGCACGGCGGCGGGCATGGCGGTCGGTCTCGTCGACGGGAGTCGCGATGAACGCTTTCGCTATTTCTGCGGCATATTCGGCCGAAACGATGTCGGCGCCGAGACAAAGGACGTTGGCGCCGTTGTGCTGGCGCGACATAACCGCGGCTTCCGTCGTGTGGCAGAGGGCCGCGCGGACGTTCTGGAATCTGTTGGCCGCCATCGACATGCCCACGCCGCTGCGGCAGACGAGAATGCCGAAATCGACTTCGCCTCCCGCCACGTCGCAGGCCACCTTGTCGGCCATGTCGGGATAGTCGCATGGCGTTTTGTCGGCCGGGCCCCTGTCGAGCACGCTCGCCGCGCCGGAAAGCGCCTTGACGAGGAAAGCTTTGAGATCAACACCGCCGTGATCGGAAGCAATCGAAACTTTCATCTTTTCTCCTTAGGTTTGTTTTATGCGTTAAACTTTTTGTATTATACCATAAATCGCGTGTTTCTTCCTGCGCAGTCAATCTCTCCAGCCGTGCCTGTCGGCGAAATCCATATAGCACTTCCAGTCGTACGGCGTGAGATCGTGCCTGCCGGTGCGCAGATGGTAGGATATCGAGCCGGACTGCTGCGGGGTTTCCGGCGGCGGAAACGCGTCCGCGACAAGGCCCTTCTTCCCGTAAAGCGCCCAGGCGGGGCTCGCGAGCCGGGCGGCATGCCACTCGCCGTGCTGCCCCGCCCAATGGTCTTCCGTCGCCGAAGCTATCGCAACGAGACGCGGCGCGATGAGCGCGATGAACTCGTGCTGGTCGAACGGCATCGTCATCTCCCGCCCGGCGTATTTCGAATAGTTTTTGCAAAACCAGTGCGGGAAGCTTTTCGTGATGACTTTTATGCTTTCCGATTTGGGGAGGTTTATGTGATTGAGTTTCGCTCCCGAGCACCCGGAATTGTTGCTGCACGCCATCGCGAAGCGTTTGTCGGTGGCGCCCGCAAGGAGCGCGGTCTTGCCTCCGCGCGAATGGCCTACCACGGCCACGTGCGACTTGTCGATGAGCGGTTCGGACTCAATCCAGTCCATCACGCGCGAAGCGCCCCACGCCCATGCCGAAATAGTCGCCCATGATTCCGCGTTGCGCGCGCTGCGCTTTTCAACCGCCGCGAATACGCCCTTGCGGCATCCGCCCTTCTTGTCGTCCGGGGCCACGTCGCCGTTGTAGAACGTCACCGCCGCATAGCCGCGCGCGACGATTTCCTCCGCCGGCCAGAAGCCGCTCTTCTCGCGGCGGTCTGGATCGATGGGCGCGACGCCGTGGTTCTTGGCCCTGTCTCTGTTGCAGATCAGGAGAAACGCAGGCGCGGGCTTGCTTGTTTTAGGGATAAAGGCGATCGCACGGAAAGACAGTTTTCCGCAAGGCCCGGAGTATGTTATGTCCACGAGTTTTCGCACGGCCTTGCCGTCCATGGCATCGCGTTCGTCGGCCACCTTGAAGCTGACGCGGGAACGCTCTGACGCCGCCGCGGGCCTCACACCGTATTCTTCGCGCATGAACGTGTTGAACAGCTCCGGCCTGCGAACGCTCTCCCATTCATGCGCCGTCCCGACGGTTTTGCCATCTTCCGAAACGAGGAGCGCGGGGACGTTCCGCGGCTCCGGCGCTCCCGATCCGCCGGCAGACGACGCAGATGCGCGAACCGAAAAAGAAATACACGCCGCAACCGCTCCGATCGATACAATTGAAAATTTAATATTCATATTGTCTTTATTATACCAAATACGCAGCGATTTTTCAAAAATCTCCGATTTCAGGAAAGACCGAAACACGAAGAAGCGTATTCATCATCGGAACAAGCGTTATCGTGCAATCTTTACCGTCGTCTTTCTGGACTCCTTTTGGGACGAACGGAGTCTTTCCCTTCTCACCGGCGTCGGTCCACGACGGAACGCGTCTCGCCGGCACTCTCAGAGCGACGTCCCTCCTGCCGCGCGAAACCACATCGACGACATCGTAGTCCGGCCACTCGCCGTGCCAGCGCACGCCGTAATTCCATACGCTGGAGCCGTCGAGTTCGATCGCGGGGAAGTCCTTGGAACATTTCGGAAACTCCCTGCTGTTCGAAACATGATCGGTTCTCTTCGCCTCGACGGGCAGCGAAAAGAGAACCGGTCCGCGGTAGAACGAAAGCCCGTCGCCGTTGCGCTCTTCGCGGACGGCCATCGGAAAATCGAGCACGAGCACGTCGCCGTTGCGCCATTCGCGGTCGATTTCGGCGAACGACCCCGGCTTCAAATCCGTCTTCACGACTTCTCCGTTGACAAGAGCCTCCGCATTGCGCGTCCACGACGGAACGCGGAACACTATCGGCGTCTTGACCGAGACAAACGTGCTCACCTTTATGAACACGCGCCCGGAAAAAGGATAGTCGGAACGCTCTTCGAGCTGCATGGCCACGTCCCCGCTCTCGTATACGAAAACGCTGTCGCAGTAAAGCGCGGCCACGGGAGCGGAATCGGACGAGCGCTTCATCCAGGCACGCGAGAGATACGCAGGCGTCAACCTGTGGACGTTGCCTGCGCAGCATTCGACATCGTGGCCCGGACGGTACATGATGCGCTGCGCCCCGTAACGGCCGTATTTTCCGGTAGAAAAAGCGCGCGAACTCCTCGAAGATGCCGCAATCTGGTTTGGAGAGGAAAAATACTGCACAGCCTTGAAATCGGGCGTGACGCACGCCCGGCCCGCATTCCAGTACATGCGTTCGATGCGGTCGCCCCATACGCCGTCGCCTGTCGCCATCAAAAGATACCCTAAAGCCCATATCGTGTCTGTCACCGTGCACGTCTCGTGCTCCATCGCGCCGTCTTTGCCGGAATAAT
>JAFWBO010000010.1 GCA_017507065.1 Kiritimatiellia bacterium
GGATCGACCTCGTCCAAAGCCACCCCGCCGATCGTCACGATCGCTTCCTTCACCGGCCGAGGTTTCAAGCCTTTGAGAACAATGCTTTCGCGGCCGAACCGCGCTTTCAGCGAAACATCCTGCAGCCCTTTCCCGGGATGTTCCCGCAGCCAATGCTCGATCATGCGCTGGCAGTTGTATACGGCCGCGCCGCTCAGCCCGAATTTCTCGCAGTCTATCTCGCCGCGGTATTCATAAATAACCGAGCCGTCGGGAGCAAGCACCGTCGCGCAGGAATCCACGAAACGCATCCCGGCAAAGCGCGTCACTCTGCTATCGTCCGTCTCCATTCCGATGAGACCGGGCCTGTACGGCACTATCCTGTGCCCGAGAGATGCGGCAAAACGCTGTCCGTCGCCCACAGAACCGAGTTTCGGATAACTCACCCCGCCTGTCGCCAAAAGGACTTTCTCGGCCCAGAGCGTGAAATTTTCCGTCGCCACGATAAATCCGGTCTTCTGCGGCTGTATTCCCGTCACGGGGCAGTTCGTCATAAGCGGAACGGCGTTTTCGCGCATGAGATCGCCGAATGCATGCACTATCGTCGCGGCTTTCCCGTCGGCAGGAAACATCCGGGCGTTGTCCATGCGCCTGAGCCGCACCCCGAGCGACTTGAAGCCTGATATGATCTTTCGAGGCGGACATTCGCAGACGGCCTGCCTTGCGAATTCCGCGGCCGCGCCGCCGACATCGGCGAGAAAACGCTCCGGCGGGATGTCCTTCGTGAAATTGCACCGTCCGTTCGCCGTCATCAGCACTTTAGACCCGAGCCTGGCCTTGCGCTCGATGACGACGCACGGAATCTTTCGCTCCGCGGCGACGGCCGCGGCGAACATCCCGGCGGCGCCGCCGCCGACCACGGCAAGTTTCACCGGAGTATGTTTAAGCGCAGTCCGCATTCATATCCCTGTATGTCAACTTGTTCTGATTCATCATGTTTTTCGCACGAAATTATACCAAATATTCGGCATATAATGAAGATGGCAAATCAGACGCGTTTCCCATGCTCCGGAAATTGTGATATAATATGAGGATATGAAAGACGAGGCAGAAAAACCGGAAAAATCCGCATCGCGCGGGAAGCGGAGGCGCCGCAGACTGCTCGCGGCGGCCGTCATCTTCGCCGCCGCGGCCGCGGTGCTCGTCGTTTTTGTGCCGTGCATTCTCGTCCATGCGCCGCTGCCGAAACTCTCGTTCGACCTCTCGAACCATATCGACGGCATCCTTGCGGAAATCACGCGCTCGAAAACAGTGACCGCCGAATTGGAGATAAGCCGCGGCTGGCCCGACGGATTCCGCATAGACGCGAAAGGACGGATTCTCGACTGGCCGTACACCGCCGTCGCAAACGTGCGGTTTGGCTTTATCCGCGCCGACGGAGATCTGGCGCTATCGATCGACGGAACGACATGGCGCCTCTTCGCCGACTTCTCCGCGCAGAGCGCGGACGAATGGCGGATAAACGCGAACATCGCCGAACGCCCGGTATCGCAAGACGACGCCCTTGTCGCGGACATTCTGTCGCGCGTCATGCCGGGCGCATTCTCCAATCTCGTCTTCAACGGCACCTTCTCGCTCGACGCGGAGGCCTGGTCCACTGAAAAGCGCCCCGTCCCGGCATGGTCGGCGCGCGCCTCTCTCAAAGATACGGACGCGCGGTTCGAAACGGCTCCGGGCGAATTCGTCGAAGCGAGAAATCTGCGCGCGCGCTTCGGCGCCGACGCCATCGCCGACCATTGCGACATCGCGCCCATGTTCCCGCGCGCCGATTCAATCTCGGCCGCGGGGTTCGTCCTCTCCAACGCGTACGCGCACGTGCGCGCCACCGAACGCTCGTGGCTCGTCACAGAAGCCGGAGCGGACTGCTGCGGAGGAGAACTGAGGCTGTATTCGATGTTTCTCGATCCTGAAAACCTCAATGCGGGCGCGACGGTATTCGCGGACGGCATCGACGCGGGGGAGATTCTCCGTAAGCTCTCTTTCTTCAAGGGGCAGGCCTCCGGGCGATTGCACGGCAAACTGCCGTTCTTCTTCAAGGACGGGCGCTCTCTCCACATCAAAAACACGTATCTCTTCTCGACGCCCGGCGAAACCGGGAAAATGCGCATCGACGACCCGACGCCGCTTCTCGACAATCTCGCGACCGGAGGTCTGCCGGAAGAAATGCGCGACAATCTCGCGAAGGCGCTTTCCGATCTCGATTACAAAGTACTCAAATTCGAGCTCTCGCGAGGAGACGGACGGGAGGCCTCGACGCTTGCCGTGAAACTCGAAGGCTCCGCCACGTGCGGAAAGACAACGGTGCCGGTAAACCTCGACCTCGCCTTCCACGGAGACTTCGACGAACTGCTCAATCTGGGGCTTAAATTCGGACGACAGACAGACAAGGAAACGGTAAAATGAAAACAACCATCATCATCGCGGCCGCCGCCGCATGCGCCACAGGCTGCATACAGGTGAAAACGGAAAGCGAAATAAAGCCGATCCACATCACCATGGACGTGAATCTGAAAGTAGACAAAGATCTCGACAAGGCTTTTGCGGACGAAAAAAGCCAGAAGCCTAAAGGCGAATACAAGGCCGTGAAAGAACTTGTCGACCGCAAAGCGGCCGGTTTCACGAACCGCGCGATGCTCGAAGAACGCGGCGGCGTGACGGACGACGACCGGCTGTTGATCGCCGAAGAAAACGCCAAACGACTGAAACGCTTCAGCGAAATCGCGAAAAAGAACGGGACATCGCTTGAATCAGTCCAGAAGCGCTACGCCGGGAAAATACGCGCGAAAATTCCGGCGGGAGTCTGGTATCAGGACGACGCCGGCAAATGGCTGATGAAGTAACGGCGCCGTGGCTTATCTTGAACCGCCGCCCCAGTCGTAATTCTTCTCGAGGGAACCGAAGCGCCGCGCCTACGCCTGTGCAAGCGCCGCCAGATACTCGACGAGGTCTGCGAGACGCTATGCTACACGCGCAAATACGTCATCAAGCTCATGACCGGGAACATCCGCTACCGCGAACGCAAGGGCAGGGGCAGGACATACTCCGACCACGCCCTCTCAGCACCCGCCAACGCAAGCTCAAGAGTGTCCAGCAATTGACGAACCAAAAGAACAAACGTCAACTACAGGGTGCACGTCCTACTTGACGAACCGCGGATAGTCGCTGTTTGTTTTAGACACAGAATTAACAGAATTGACAGAATTGGGGAGATAGGGCTACGTGACTCCAACTCCAACTAAAATCTCCAACTCCAGTAATTCTGTCAATCATGTGTCTTAAAAACCACGCCGCCAGCTCCAGGCTCTTGATTTTCATAAAACCAATAGCCGTCGCGAATATCGTTGTGGGCTGAATCTAGAATCCTAACGAGCATGAACTTCCTCGTAC
>JAFWBO010000112.1 GCA_017507065.1 Kiritimatiellia bacterium
AGAAAATGGACGCTGCCGCGCGCGCGGCGTTCATCGAGAAGACGAAAACGGAATGGGCCAGTCGCGGGAAGGGGGCCGAGGAGGCCGAAAAATTCTGCCTTGACCTTTTCGATGGCAAATACGTGCCGCACGTCATCGAGCCTTCGGCCGGCGTCGACCGCCTTATGTTGGCGCTTCTCTGCGAAGCATACGACGAAGAGAAACTCGTAGATTCCAAGGGCCAGGAAGACGTCCGCACGGTCCTTCATTTCTCGCCGAGGGTCGCTCCAATCAAGGCGGCGATTTTCCCGCTGATAAAGAAAGATCCCGATCAGGACAGAATCGCCCGCGAGATCTTTACGAAGCTCCGCCGGAAAGTCAACGTAATGTGGGATGTTTCCGGCGCCATTGGCCGCCGTTACCGCCGTCAGGACGAAGCCGGGACTCCGTGGTGCATAACCGTAGACGCGCAGACCGTCCAGGACGGAACGTTCACCGTGCGCGAGCGCGATTCAATGGAACAGAAGCGCATGACTTACGCGCAGTTCCTCGAAATGATGACCGAAGCTCTCGAAATCGGCTGAAAAGCCGCATTAAAGCGGAAAGCGCGTCGTCCGTATGTGGATGACGCGCTTCTTTTTTGCTAATTTATAATATGCGCATAATGTGGATTATGTAAACTACGCAAAACAGGGAAGCGAGAGCCTGAATATACATCCCTTGGGATTGTTTGCTTCAACCGTCAAGCTGCCCCCCATAGCCTCGGCGAATTCTCTGGCTGTGCAAAGACCGATTCCGAAACCGCCTTTGCCGCTTTCAAGGACGTTTTTGGCGCGGTAATATCTGTCGAACGCCCTTGACATTTCTTTCTTCGACATTCCTTTGCCGCAATCTACGAGCGAAAACACCGCATTGCCGCGATCTATCGAGAAAACGGCTTTTACGCCGCCGTACGGAGCTGCGTACTTGAGATCGTTGCCGAGCAGATTCCAGAAAATCTGCACCGTAGTCGTCGCATCGCCGCGGACGCTGAATTTTTCACGCGCCGTCCCGGAGAGGGAAATTTCAACGTCCTTTCCGTCGAAAACGTCACGGTAGTCGTCTTTGAAAAGCGCATACGCTTCGTCGTAAGCGTCCACGAGATTGAACGCTTCTGCCGCGGGTTTCGGCCGCCTGCCGCCGAGTTTGAGAAAGTCGCGTATATTGCCTACAATGCGCATCATCCGCTCGTTGAGCATCCTGGCAGCCTCGTCGTCGGCGCCTATCGTGTAACGCATGCCTACGAGAGGCGTCGCGAGATCGTGCGCGCATGCCGCGAGAAAATCGTCGCGCGAGCGGATATAGACGATGAAATATCTCACGCCCGCCGCTGCGAGAAAAATCACGACAGCCATAGCGACAGGCACCGAAATATAAAACAGCTTTGCATAATTCCGCCTCGTTATCTCGGGGATTTCCTTGACGACGGCATGGCGGTTTCTGCCGGGCGAATACCAGACAAGCGCCCTGCCGCCGCCTATGGCTCCGTATCCCCATCGTCCTGGCGCCATTTTTCCCGCGCTCGTCCACACGCCCCCCTTCCCGCGTGGCTTTTCTACGCCGGAAGACGGATTGTCTTTAAGTTCGAGTGCGTGCTGCCTGTATTCGGAAAGCACCCTTTTCTCTTCTCCGCGCACGATTTCCGGCACTTCGCAGACGAGAAAATACACGCCTGCAGCGATCGTGACGAGCGCAGGCAGACATATGAGAAAAACGCTTCGCGCCGTTTTTATGTCGATGTGACGCATCGGCTGATTCCCAAGAGAGCCTTGGCCTTTTCAAGCGCCTGCGAGAGATCGATTTTTCTCGCTCCTCCTACGTAGCCTTCTGCGGCGAGCGATTCGAGAAAACGCCTGAATTTATGTCTGCCGGGCTTGAGATTGTCGAGTGCGACGACCTCGGCGTTTCCGCACGTGCACGCCTCGGAAAGCATGCCGGTGGATTCGGCCGTTACGTAGAGTTTTTTCGCGAGACTCACAAACGCGGGAATCGGATTGAAATGGTCTCTGGAATAAATGAGCTTGTAATCCCACGGGTAGGAATCGACGAGCCTCTCTATGGCCGGAGGCGTGCGGCGCGAGGTCGTCACGCACATGGCCGCGCCGCCCTTCTGCGCGAAAATCCTGTCGAGTTCACTCTTCATCCAGCCCTCTTCCATCGTGGAGCATTTGTTCGGCCCTCCCACGATCACGGCATGGATGTTCGAGACGTCTCCGCTGTATCTTTCGCGGAAATCGCGCACGCCTTTCTCGTAGAACGACATGTCCTGAGATACGAAATTGGCGGAAATCTCGACGACGTTGCTTTTTCTTGCCGGCTTGTCGAAAGACGGCGCGAAAATACAGTCGAAAGTCGAAAGATCGTATCCGCGCGGATATAGGACGACTGCGCATTTCGCGCCGTGCGCTCCGCGGGCGAGCGTTTTGGCCGGATAGAACGTGCCGGACCCGGTCCCGATCACAAGATCCGCGGGGGTGATAGCGGGAGCGCCCTTCACCTGCGCCGTTTCGCCGGACGGAAATTCGAAGAGCGCGCGCGAATGAATGCCGAGCGCGTCGAAGACATAGGAGAGAGCCTTGTGCGCCGGAGACTTGAACTTCACCGGCACGAGCGTGAAATCGAATCCAAGCGCGCGAGCGAGCGCTTTCGACTGGTTCTCGTGCCCGGCCTTTCCGTCTGTAAGAATAACCGCTTTCGCAAACATCGCTTCCGCCCTTTCGTTTCCTCTTGTCGCGTTCAGGCCTGGATGCGCATCGTTTTGCGGCAGGCGCTTTTCAGCATTTCTTTCACCGCTGCGCGCATTCTGCGTTTCGCCGCGTTCATCGAACATGCGATTGTGCATCCGGCCGCTTTTCTGTGGCCGCCGCCGCCGAATTTCGCGGCAAGCGCCGTCGCATCGTAACTGCCGCGCGTTCTTATGGAACAGCGAGTCTCTTTCGTCCTGTCCGGAATCTGGTAGAAGAAAAGAGCGATTTCGTTTCTGGCGACGGAACGAGGTATTTCGATGATATCTTCCGCATTCGCCTTGGTGCCCCGGACAGACCTGAAATCGTCGCGCGTCAGAGACACTTCCGCCACTTTCCCGTTCTTCCAGATATGCAGCGATCGCCATGCGATACGTTTGAGTTCTATGGCTTTGCGCGAGAAAGTTCCGTATATGATATCGTTTATGAGCGATGTCCGCACGCCGTGCCGAAGAAGATCCCCTGCCGCGCGCATCGTGCCTGTTTTCGTGGAGTCGTACGAAAAACGCCCCGAATCGGTCACGATCGAAACCCACAGAGCCTCGGCCGAAACGCTGTCGAGCGGCCATTCCATCCATTTTGCGAAACGCCACACGATTTCGCCGGCGCTCGATGCCGACGGATCTATTATCGCCGCATCGGCGAAAGACGTGTCGCTCGTGGCATGATGGTCTATGCATAGTTTCGGGAGTTTCTCGGCAAAAGGCCTCACTTCCGGAGGGAGCCGGTCGACGCCGCTTGCGTCAACGACGACGAGAAGATCGAATCTGCGTTTTTTAAGCTTGCGCAGCGGGAGTATCTCTCCAGCCCCTTCCATGAAAGCGAGTTTGCCGAACGCATTGTGGTCGGCCGAGGCTGTAGCATCGTATCCTGCGTTGCGCAGAAGACGCTGGAGCGCGATCATGCACCCGAGAGAATCTCCGTCGGGGCTGAGATGTCCGGAGACGAGTATCTTTCCGGCGCCTTCCAGAAGCGCCTTTGCGCGGGCGTAATGTTCATTGAATTTCGACATGCCGATATTATACCAAAATTTCCCCGATACCGCTCGTGTATTCCGCCATGTCCGCAGGGAGTGGAGCCTCGAACTCCATGTCTCTTCCAGTCGCCGGATGGCGGAAAGCGAGCCTGGCGGCATGAAGCATCTGCCTTGCGGGAACGGGGACAAGCCGCTTGTCCAGAGCTTTTTTCCCGTAGACTGAATCTCCCGCGATCGGAACGCCTATCGACGCGAGATGCACCCTTATCTGATGCGTGCGCCCCGTTTCTATCCTGCATACGACGACCGAAATCGGCGAACCGTGAGATGCGTCCGTCGCCGCGAGGCGCCATTCGGTCGCGGCGAATTTACCGTTTTTTTCCACTATCGCCATCCGTTTCCTGTCGACCGGATGGCGGCCTATCATGTTTTCGATCCTGCCGGAGTCGAGGCGAGGCCTTCCGTGGACTATTGCGACATACGTCTTTTTCACGAACCTGTGCGAAGCGAACGCTTTCGCAAGAGCGTCCATCGCCCTCTGCGATTTTGCGGCGACCATAAGCCCGGAGGTGTCCTGGTCGAGCCTGTGGACGATGCCCGGACGTGCGACGCCGCCTATTCCGCCGAGCGTCGGACAGCGGGCGAGAAGAGCGTTCACGAGCGTGCCGGTGGAATGCCCGGGAGCGGGATGCACGACCATCCCCGCCGGCTTGTCTACGACTATGATGTCGTCGTCTTCGAAAACCACGTCGAGCGGTATCTCCTCCGGCTCCGGGACGGCGGGCACCGGCGGCGGAACGTAAATTTCGATTTCGCAGTTTTCGTCGACTTTCATACCGGCTTTCGAGGCCACGACGCCCGCCACTTTCACGAAACCGGCTTTCACGAGCCCTTCTATCCTCGAGCGCGAAAACTCGGGATGCCTTTGAAGTATTGTTTTGTCGAGTCTTTCCATTGCGGCCATTCAGTCTTCACGCCATTTGATGTAGCGTATCTTCCCGCTGCGAACATAGCATTCCGCCTGGGCGGTGCGTTTCATCCCCATGGATTCGCCGGTTATCTTTATCCGGAATACGGTAGAATCGTCGAGACCGTACGAGAAATACTGCGATGCGTCGGAACCGATGTCTTCTTCGACGCGCGCCGAGACGTCGTTCCAGTCCTCGTACGGCCACGATTCGCGCGTCTCGTCGACGTCGCGCGTTTCAGGCATAGTCCCCATGCCGGCGAGAAGCGCTTCTGCGGCGGCGCGGGCTTCGGCGAGAGCGTCGTCGGCGGACGGATCTGCATATATGCCGGGAATCGAAACGAGAGCATCTATGTTTTTGCACGTGTTCAGGTTGATCTTGGCCGAACCTTCCGTGCAGAAAAGATTTTCAAGCCCGCGCACGGTTATCCTGTCTTCCTCGCGCTCTTCCCACGGGTTTATGACTCCGCCCGTAAGAACTTCGGGATAGTCGCGGAATCCGCGCACGTAGGCAAGCTCGCGGATGTCCGGTATCGGGCCGTTTCTCGGCCGGCGCCGGTCCTCTTCGTCGATGTCGTTTTCTTCGTCGAAATCTTCGTACCAGTCTTTTTCGGCGCCGCAATCCTCGCCGTCGATCTGCGTGGCGAGATCGTCGTCGTCGCGCCAGTCGTCCCACGACGCGATGAGAATGTTCCAGAGCTTTATCGTGCCTTTGTCGGGCGTGGAAAGTTCTTCCGGAATGCCGTGCGCCTGGAATATCATCCACCATCTCTCCATGTATTTCGGGTCTCCCGCGCTTTTGCAGAGTGTGTTGATGTTGATTATCCCCTTCGATCCGGAGTTGACGGTTTCGATGTCGACCGTCACGGTGCCGCTCCCTTTGTCGGTTTTGTCGAGAAGAATCGGCCCGATTGTGCAGCGCGACGCCGTCTGCAGCTCCTGTTTCTCGCGGCACCACCTGTCTTCTTCGAGCAGCTTTTCCATGTCCTGGTCGGCGGACCACGCCGGCGCCTCCTTGTAGTGGACGAGAACGATTTCCGCAAGTATTCTTCCGGCGTCGATCAACCGGCCCACCCTGTTGCGCTCCCTGACGTATATGTTTATGCCCGCCTGCCGGCGCGCTTCATATACGAACGACATCACCATTACGGACAATACGGCGACCGTCATCAGGACTGAAAGAAGAGCGCTGCCTTTTTTCATCTATTCCTCCTGCCCGCGCTTTTCCCGCCGTCGCCCGCCTGTTCCGGAACATCTGCGCCGTCCTGGCTTTGTTCAAAGACCGGAATTCTCACGATCCGCACCGAAGGCGCCGCGCTTCTCCGCGCTGTTCTGCCGTCTTCGGAGGCTATCATGAAAGAGAGTTCCACTTTGTACGGAACGGAATTGGACGAATCCCATTTGTCGTCGAATTTGCGTCTGTCGTTTTCGGCCCTCGATTCTTCGGCGCTTTTAAGCACTCTGCAATTCATGCCGACCACCCCGTCCGCGATGAGCACGGGTTCGTACATTTTTTCGTTGGCGAAAGAATAGTCGGTTTCGGAGTCTTTGGGACGGAGCATCGAATCCGGACATAGCCTCGCGTACAGGCCTGTTTTTTCGACAGGTCTGCCGAAAGCGGAAGAGCCTTCTTCGAGAACCATTACGCGCACCCTGTGGACGGTGTCGCCGATTGCGCTCTTGTTGCCGATTATCGCGGATCCGGTTTTAGACCATTCTATCTCGTCGGAGCTGCGCGGATCGGCTCCGTCGCCGTTGTCGGCGAGAACAAAACCGTATTCGTAATGCTGGCCGCCGTCGTGCGAATAATACATGCTTCTGAGCCCCGACACTATCTGCCCCATGGCGTAGTCCATGCGTTCGATCTTGTCCATGTATTCGGTCGACACTTCCCAGCCGCGGCTCACGGCGCTGCATGTAGCGAGTGAAATTAGCGTCACCATGCCGAGGAGGGCCACGGCGCAGACGATTTCAAGAAGCGTGAATCCCCTTCTCATTCTTTCGGCCTCCAGAACGTCACATATCCGGCCTCTTCATGGTGTCCTCGCCTGTCGTCTCCCCATTTGACGGTGATTTTCACGATATGCAGGCCGCCGAGGCGCTTGATGCCGTCGTCGTCGTTTTTGTTTACCCATTCGCGGCTCCACGTGTATCCGGCGAATTTCTCTTCCTGCCGGCGCGTCATGCGCTCTTCGGAAATTTTCGACCATAGATCGTCCACGCGCGTTTCGCTTACGTCGAGATCGCGCGACGGATCTTCGACATCGTCGAGCGGATAGGCCATCTCGCCCATGTCCATAACCTCTTCGGCGGTGCCCATATAGGAACTCGCGAGCATCGTCTTCTGCGCCTGCGTCATCGCCGTGATCACGGCCGTGAGGCCGAAAGCGAGGATGATCGCCGCAATCATCACTTCGAGAAGAGAAAAGCCCCGTCTCATTTTTCCTCTTCCCGTCCTGAAACGATTTTTGCCGCCCCGAATCTGTCGATGTCGATCATGAACCCGCGCTCTTTCGGCTTGTCTGCGGGATACACCCATACTTTGTGCGGCTCGCATCTTCCATTGACCTCCCAGACAAGGCTCACCGTCTCGAGATCGACTTCTTCGACAGGGCGCGCTTCTACGGCTTCTCCGCCGTCGGAGCTTTCTTTTTTTTCGGCGGCCTTGGATTCCTGGAACCGTCCGAGAAGATAATCGACGTTTGAAAACGCGGATATCTTCGATTTCTTCTTCACTTCCGAAATCCCTTCGTCGTCGCCGGAGCCTTCCCTGTACACCTTTATGGCGATGCCGGAAAGGACCTCTTCCGACACCGGCGAAAACAGGATTTCTTCAATCGTTTCGCCGCCGCCTGCCGCGGCGGAATCTCCGTCTGCAAGAGGCGCGTCGCCGTCTCCGAGATAGATCCGCTCGCCGTCTATGGTTTCAGCCGTCAAATCGGGCGAGGCGTCCATGAGCTTTGCTGAAACAACGCTTATTTTCGCGCACGTACCGTCTTCTTTTTTCTCGTTCGAGTATGTTATGACGCACGGCTGCTGTGAAACGAGAGCGATGGAACGCGCTTCGCGGATGGTTGCAAAGACATCGCGGACGGCGCCTTTGAGCCTGGCCGTGTCGCGCCCTTTCACGGACGCGACTATTCCCGAAGCCGCCAGAACGCCTATTATGGCGACGACGATGACAATTTCTATCAGCGTAAACGCCTTTTTCATGGCGGCGTCGGCGCGCCGGAAATCCGGCGTCTTATTTCACCCTGTCGCTTCTGATGTCGTCGTCGGTGCCGAAATCGCCGTCGGGACCGGCGGAAACGACGACGATGCGCTTGCCGTTGCGCTCGTATTTGTATTCCTGGTCCCAGGGATCGACGAGAACGCCCTGTCCGCCGTCGATGACAGGCTCGTCGTCTCCTTTGGGTTCGACGAGATCGTTGAGCGAATTGGGATATTTCTTGTAGTTTATCTGATAGGTGATGATGCCGCTCTTGAGATTCTGCACGCCGTCGCGCGCGGCGGTGACTTTGGCTTTTTCGAGCTGCGCGATCACGCCTACGACCGCCGTCGTGCCGAGAATGCCTATGATGGCGACCGCCACAATGATTTCGATAAGCGTGAAAGCCGCGCGTGATGCAGCCTTGAAGCCGTTGTCGATGTTTTCTTCGTCTGTGTTTTTCATATCGAATTCCTCCGTTGTCTGTTTGCCAATATTATAGCACATGATGCGATATTTATCTATCTGAAGTTTTCTCCGGCACGGATTCCGCGATTCGTTATAATAGTGTGCACCCGGTCGAAGAAGATGACCTTTTCCGACATGGCCCGTTCGTCAAATACAGAGCACCGTGGTAAAATAGGAGCATGTGCAACATGTCACGAAAATCTAAAGCCGAATACATAGGCGAAAAGCGGCCGTCGGCCGCCCCTGCACGACCTACTTCGTCGC
>JAFWBO010000113.1 GCA_017507065.1 Kiritimatiellia bacterium
CCGCCGCGCCGGAACGGAATACGCCCTTCTCCGAAAAACCGAGTCCGAAAAACACGAAGACTGGCAGATACCAGCGGACGAGGCGGCTTAAACTGCCGACGGTAAACACGGGATCGAACGCCCCCTCGCGCGCGGCATGGTAGCCGAGCGCTTTGAAAAGCCCGGCGCGGGAAACTCCATCGGAAAGGAACGGCCCGTAGACGGCAAGAAGGACCGCGCCTGAAACGACTGCGAAGAAAACGGCCCGCGAAAAAACGAGATGCCGACCGAAGCCTGTCCTGCGGATATCGAGAACGAGAAGCGAAACGAACACGGCCGCCGGCGCAAGCGCGAAACTGAAGCGCGTCCCCGCAGCCAGCGCAAAAGATGCGGCGGCAAACGCAAGAGCAAGCCGCGACGCTCTCGAGAACGCTATCGAAAGAAAACAGAACCCCGTCGCATAGAAAAGAGCCACGAGAGCGTATGTTTTGGGAATCGCAGTATAATAGACATGGTAAAGGTTGGAGCCGAGAAGAAACGCGACGCACAGCGCCGCGACACGCCCGTGCGTTCCGCCGCGGACGAGGCGGAACGCAAAAAGCGCGGCAAGCGCCGTGGCAAGCGCACCGACGAGAGCCGTGAGAATTCTCGCGCCGGCCACGCCGAACGGCTCCCACAAAGGCGAAAAAGCAGCGTAGAAATACGCGGCGACAGGCCCCTGCGTGTAGAAAAAATCGCGATACGGCACTTCTCCGCGCGCGACAGAGAGCGCAGCATAAAGCCCCCAGCCTTCGTCCTGATTCAGGTTCCCCGTCCAGACGGCGGCCGACGCGAGAAAGACGAATGCGAAAAGCGCAAGGCTGAGGTATCGTTTCATCGAAAAGGCGTCAGCCGATCATTCCTCCGTTGACGGAGACGATCTGCCCCGTCACGTAGGAAGCATCCGGCGAAGCAAGCCACGCAACCGCGGCGGCGATGTCGTCGGCCGTGCCGAAACGCTTGAGCGGGATCGTGTCCATATACGCCTTTTTGACGTCTTCAGGCAGAACATCGGTCATCTTCGACTGGATGAAACCCGGAGCCACCGCGTTGCAGCGGATGTTGCGGCTGCCGAGCTCTTTAGCCGTTGTTTTCGTAAGCGCTATGACCCCGCCCTTGGATGCCGTGTAGTTGGCCTGGCCGGCGTTGCCCATTATGCCGACGACAGAGGCGATATTTATGATCACGCCGCCTTTCTGGGTGCCGTCTGGAGCCTTGTTCTTCATCATCGGGCGCGAAACGGCGCGCGTGAAAAGGAAAGTCCCTTTGAGATTGACATTGAGAACGGCATCCCAGTCGTCGTCGCTCATGCGCATGAGAAGACCGTCCTTTGTTATGCCGGCGTTGTTCACCATTATGTCGATCGAGCCGAAATCGGCGATGACGGCTTTGACGCAGGCGTCCACTTCGGACGAGACTGCCACGTTGACGCCGTAGGCTTTGGCTTTTACGCCAAGGGCCTCCAGGCCGGCCACCGTCTCGGCGCACCATTCTTCCTTGAGATCGCACACCGCCACGTTTGCGCCTTCGGCCGCGAGCCTCTTTGCAATCGCCGCGCCTATGCCGCGGGCGGCGCCCGTCACGCATGCCGTCATTCCTTTGAGAGACGAATTCATATGTTCTTAGGTTCCTTGTATTTGTTTCTTTCGGGCATCGAGCCCTTTGTCATGCAAGAGCGGCGGCTGTCGCTTCGAGCGACGGCACATCGGCGACGTTGAGCGTTTCAAGCGCGGGGTCTATCTTTTTGACAAGCCCGGAAAGCACCTTGCCCGGCCCGAACTCCACGAATCTCCCAGCTCCGAGAGATTTGGCCGCTTCTACATCGGCCGCCCAGTTGGTCGTGCCCGTTACCTGCTCGAGCATCGCCGCCTTGATTGCGCCCGGATCGGACGAATGCGGCGCGCCCGTCACATTGGAAAGCACCGGAATCCGCGGAGTTTTGAACTCGACGGTATCGAGCACTCCGGCGAGTTTCTCCCTCGCGCTGGCCATGAAACGCGAATGGAACGCCCCGGCCGTAGCGAGCGGAATCGCGCGCTTGATGCCAAGCTCTTTCGCGACGACCGCCGCCGCCGCGACGCCTTCCTTCGAACCGGAAAGGACCTGCTGCTGGGCGGAATTGATATTGGCCACCGTGCAGCCCGTCTTCGTGCAGAGCTCGTCGAGCTGTTCTTTGGACGCGCCGACGATCGCAATCATCGCGCCTGGCGTCTCTTCGCACGCCTCCTGCATAAACCTGCCGCGCGACTCGAGCACCTTGAGCGTCGATTCGAAATCGAGCACGCCAGCCACGCAAAGGGCGCCCCATTCGCCGAGCGAAAGACCGGCGGCGCAGGCGAACTCGAGGCCGGGACGCTTTTTCGCGAGCGCCGTATACGCCGCATACGACGTCACGAATATGGCCGGCTGGCAGATGTTTGATTTTGTAAGTTCTTCCTGCGGACCGTTGAAACACACGCCTTTCAGATCGAACCCGAGCATTTCATTGGCTCTGTCGAAAAGAGCCTCTATTTCAGAATCGGCAGCCGCGAAATCGGCTCCCATGCCAGGGAACTGCGCTCCCTGTCCGGCGAACACACAACAATTCAACATCTATGATTGTTTCCTTTCTCAGAAATTGGCGTTGATCACGGGAAATATCGGCATCGCCCCGTCGCCGATTATGTTGAGAAGCCCTATCTGCACCCCTTGAAACGCGCAAGCAGCGTTGAACACGCCGAATTGAAGCCCGCGCCCTTTGCCGGGGACTACGTTCACCAGGCCTATCTGCGTGCCGAAAAGCCGCTCGCTGTAGTTGATCGCGCCGACGGTCCAGCCGTGGAACTCGTTGTCGTTCACGTTAACGCCGCCGAGTTCAAGGCCGTAGCATATGCCGCGATCCCAGTTGAGAAGCCCGGCCTGGAAACCGAAAAGCGCACTGTTGAAGTTTATGAGCGACATCTGCAACCCGGAGAAAGCGCTCTGGTTGTAGTTGATGATGCCGGAAGCCTGCAAAGCCCACGTATAACCGTTTACCACGTTGCCGAGACATCCGAGCTGGATGCCGTACATATCGCCCTCCACCCAGTTGGCGGTGCAGGCGGAGACTCCGCGGAAGTCGTTCTGCGTCATGCCGACAAGCCCCAGGTCGACACCGCGCACGGAAAACGAACGCCCGTCGAAGATATTCAATCTCAGTCCGTACGTCTTCCAGTTGTTGAACGGGAACTGCACAGGATCTGCCACGGCAACCGTCAGCGGCGTGACCGGATGATCGACATCGCCGTAAAAATCCTTGGCGAGCGCAACGGACGCGCAAGATACGGCGAGGACTGCGGCAAAAGCGGTTTTTTGCATTTACATGACCTTTCAGTTGTTATCGTCGTCGTCGACCAGACACGACATCTGCGCAGATTTCTGAGCATCGGCGAACGAAATCGCCATGGCGACATTGACTATCATAGAGATGTTCTTCACTTCATCGGGCGAACACCTGAGAATGCCGCCGATTTTATCCCCGTCTATCCAATCGCATATGCCGATGCCGCCGTCGGAATCGGGCGGGAGCATCGCCGCAAACGCCTTGTGGGGAGTTGAAGCGAGATAAGCAGCGAGTGCTTCTTTCGTGAACGACCCGTACGACAATGCCGCAACTTCGTAAACCGTGCCTTTTTTTGCGGGGCTTTCGGGGAATATCTTCCCGTAGCGGGCCATCGGGGAAATGGCCGAGTCCTTCCCCGCGAAAGCAAGGGCCGCTCTGAAACGCGGCCGATCATTGCGGGATTTACCGGCGCAGGCGACGGAATTCGTGGAACAGAACGCCTTGCAGCATTCCTCAAGGAACTTCTCGGACCCGGCATTGCATTTGAACGCTTTGCAATCCTTCGTGAGACAGGCGACGAGCGCCTTGATGTCTACCGTAAGAAGGCCGCAACCGTCCTTGTCCCCGAAAGAAAACACTTTCTCCTTTATGCCGTTCTTGGCGAGGAAACCGGCGAGGGTATCGAAAAAGGAGGCGATTTCCTTCACATCTGCGAATCCTGCAGAACACGCAACCGCGCCGAAAGCCGTCGCGGGAAGCGAAGCGAGCTCCGAAGACTCGATGCGGTCGGCCGGGAACTGCGCGATGAAGGAAGAACCTTTCTTGAAAGACATTTCATACCCGGTATCAAGACCCGCATCGGAGACGGCGAGCGCGAACTCGATCGACTCCACCTCTCCTATAATCCGCTTGGCGGCCACAGCCAAGCCGTCGCCCGCAGCTCCGGATTCGCGGAGCGCCTCGTCGAAAGCCCGCTCGATCCCGGCCACTCCGTCGCGGAAAACAAAAATCTTCACGGCTCTGCCGCCCATCGGTGCCGTCAGACCGGCCGCATCCGCAAGAGCAGCCTTCGCAACGTCGGCATCTTCCGACGCCGCGACATATGCGCCGTCCTTCGAAAAAACGACTTTCGCCTCGCCGTCGAACACATCGCTGTCAACGGTTATGACGCCGTCTTTATCTTTAGCGCCGGGGAAGTCCTTGAGAAACTCTTTTTTCGAACGCGGAGCTTTCTGCACCACGGCGAAATCGACATCGTCCTCGAAACCTTTCTTGCCCTTTTCGGCGAAAAAGACATATGAAGCCGCCGCACCGTCGGCGCCAGGCCCGAAAATCTTGACGTGGGGAAGATTGACGATAGATCCGGAAACGATAGCGGCGCCGAGAGGATTCCCGGTCATCTCGCCGAATTTGACGGATGCGGAAACAAGCGAGGCAGAATCGGCAACCTGAACGGCTGCGACCTTCTGTTTCGCTGCAAACGAAGGCATGGCCAATGCGACGGCTATCGCGAACAATGCTGTTTTTTTCATTTATGCAAACCCTTTCTGTTGATTTTGTACTGTATTATACCAAAGGACTTTCGTCTTGTAAAGGTGGAATGCGCCCTGTCGGGCCGAAATCTCAGCATTGCACATTTCTGCGCCACACGGCCAGCCGGGTCTTGCCGTATTCCCGATCTCGGACGAGCGTCCAGCCGGGCGGCTCCTCGGCCTTCTGTCTCAGAGCCGTTTCGGCGCAGAAGACGCCGCCCGGCTTTACCACGCCGCGGCCGGCGAGAAGATCGAGAAGTTCGCCATAGCCCTTTTCCTCGCCGAGCAGGTAGGGCGGATCCGCAAACACAATGTCAAAGCCTTCCCCCGAATACGATGCGACATACCGGTATGCATCGGCGCGCACGACCGACGCGGCATGCGCGCCGAGGGCGGCTATGTTCTTTCTGATCGTCTCCACATGCCGGCCGTCGCGCTCGACGAGAACCGCCGCCGCCGCGCCGCGCGAAACGGCTTCGAGCCCGACAGCGCCCGATCCCGCGAAAAGATCGAGGAAACGCGCCGATGCGACATCGTCGCGGAGCATAGAGAAAAGCGCCTGCCTTACTTTTTCCTGCGTAGGCCGCACCGCGGACGACCTCGGGACGAGAACGACCCGCCCGCCATATATGCCGCCGGCTATCCTCATCTCCTGTATTCCGCCGATGAATCCGCCGTTTCCCAGACTCTGACGGAAGAAACGCCGGAAATCTTCTTTTCCAGCTCGTCGAAGAACAATCTGGCGAGATTTTCGGCCGTGGACCTGAACGGGATCGGCGCCGTCTTCATGCCGTTTTTCTCCACGACCGCCGCGATTTCCATCTCGCCTGGCGACGAAGTGTTGTATATGAACGCATGGTCGAATCTGTCGCACACCGTCTCGACGGCTATGCGCTTGAGTTCTTTGAAATCCATGACCATGTCGCCGTCCATGGTGTCCGGCCGGGAAACGGCCACATCGACCCTGTAGGTGTGGCCGTGGAGGTTTTTGCAGAGCCCCTTGTGGTTTGTAAGTATGTGCGCCGCGTCGAAACGGACGCTTTTAACGACTGTCGTCATAAGATAGCCTTTCTCAAGAAACCGCCTCGAGGAATTTTGCGGGCGGCGGACACGGGCGAAACGTCTTCAAATCGACGAAGGCGTGTCTGGTGAATCCCCTGACGAGAACCTTGTCTTCGCCCTTCCTGCGTATCTCGCAGGCGATTTCCGTCCTTACGCCTTTCATCGACTGGACAAAGGCCGTTATTTCGAGCACGTCATCGTACTTCGCGCTTGCCCGGTAGTCGGCCTCGGCATGCGTGACGGGCAGTGCGATACCGTCGGCTTCGCACTCCTTGTACGAATAGCCGCACGATCTCATCAGCTCGTTTCTCGCGCGCTCGAACATGGCGAAATAGTTTGCATAATACACTACGCCCATCATGTCGGTGTCTGCATAAGGGACCCGGTATTCGATCGTTATCTTCTTCATATATCGCCTTCTTTCCCGCAATCGCGCTCGATGATTGCGGCTACAGGGCCGAATGTCCGCCTGTGTTCTGGACACGGCCCGAGCTTCGCCACCGCCTCCATGTGCGCTTTTGTGGGATAGCCTTTGTGTCGCGCGAATCCGTAGCCCGGATAAAGCGCATCCATCTTTTCGCATTCCGCGTCCCTCGCCGTCTTCGCGAGAATGGAAGCCGCCGCCACGAGAACCGACTTGGAATCGCCCTTGACGAGGTTTTTCGACGGGACCGGCAGCCCTTTGACGGGAAGACCGTCGACAAGAATCGAAAAATCAGCGGACGGCGCTTTGCGCATCACAGCTTCGGCCGCGCGGCGCATGGCAAGATGCGTGGCATTGAGAATGTTGAGCTCGTCTATCTCGGCCGCGCTCGCGCTCGCTACGGCCCATATGCAGCCGTCGGCGGAACGTATCGCCTCCGCAAGACGCACCCTCCTGGCGGGAGAAAGCTTTTTGGAGTCGTCCACACCCTTCCAAGACCCGGCGAGAAGCTCGTCTGCAAGGTCGGGATCGACACTCACCGCGGCAGCGAACACGCCGCCAGCGAGAGGGCCGCGGCCGGCCTCGTCGATACCAATTACAGGCCCGTCGAAAAGGCGCTCATATCGAGTCGATACAGCCATGCGTTTCAGAGATGTTCTTTCACGTTTCCCATACTTGACATATTATATCATATTTCGCCGCAGCGCGTTGCGCGAAGGCGGACGCGGCGGCGGCGATTCCAACTGCAACACTTCTTGTTTTCATGGCACAGGAAAAGGATTTTCTTTGCGTCAGTCTGCATCGTTTCAGCTCCTTCCATTTTTTGTTTTTGGACAGGATTCACAGGATTGACAGGATTAAGACCATACCCGTTATCCATTATCCTGTCAATCATGTTAATTCTGTCTAAAAACTTCCTCGACTCACCCTGCACGACCACCATCCGCGCACGTCTTTCGTCTGAAACACCGCGCGACGAAAGCGCCGCTCACGTTGTGCCAGACGCTGAAAATCGCGCCCGGAACGGCGGCCATAGGATAAGCCGCGAAATGCACGGCGGCGAGACTTGCGGCGAGGCCGGAGTTCTGCATGCCTACCTCGATGCAGAGAGCCCTGCGCTTCGGCTCCGCAAGACGCATCGCGGCGGCAATCAGATAGCCGAGCGCAAGGCCGCAGACATTGTGCAGGATGACGACGACGAATATCGTGGCTCCTCCGGCAAGAAGCCGCTTTGCGTTCGCGGCGACGACGAGCGCGATGATGACTGCGATGGCGACGGAAGACACGGTCGGCATGAAGCGGACCGCGCGTGCCGTCGCCTTCGGGAAGAAGCGCTTTGCGGCGAACCCCAGAAGAATCGGCATGATCACGACCCATAGAATGCCTACGAACATCCCGAGCGTATTCACATGAACCGTCTTGCCGGCGAGAAGCAGCGTCAAGACAGGCGTCAGGAACGGCGCAAGAAGCGTCGACACTCCGGTCATGCCCACAGAAAGCGCAAGGTCGCCCTTTGCGAGATAGGTAATGACATTCGAGGCCGTACCTCCTGGACAGCACCCGACGAGCACCACGCCCACCGTAAGCGCCTCGTCCAGCCCGAAGAGCCGCGAGAGCGCCCAGGCGAGCGCAGGCATTACGGTGAATTGCGCCGCGCACCCGATAGCGATGTCCCGGGGACGGCTGAACACAACTTTGAAATCCTCAAGCTTTGTTGCAAGCCCCATGCCGAACATGACGATGCCGAGAAGGATGCTTATGAGTGTTCCCGGAGAAGCGAACAGGGAAGAAATCATGTTGACCTCCGCTGTACCATGAGCTGCGGCGTCTGGCGGGAGAGGTGCCACTGCACGAGCGGACGGAGAGAGTCGAAACCGAAAGTCTCATCGCGCGTCCACTTCGCGAGAAACGCGGCAAGCCACGAGGCTTCGCCAGTGCCGCCGCCGAAGCCGGAATCTCGCGAAATCCATTCCTCGAATTTCTCGCGCAGCTTTTTCTGCACGCGGACGCTACGGGACATCCAGCAGGCCATGAAAAGCCCGTCGCGGCCGTCCTCGGGAACGATGTCGAGAAGACGGCGTATCTGTGCATCCGCGCCCTTGACCGATCCGAGATAGGCAAGAAGCAGCCCGTTGCCTGTATACGAACCCCAGTCGGTCTTCGCTACGATGCGCCCCATTCTGCCGCGCACAAGCGCGCCTCTCTCCGCAAGAAGACGCGCGAGCTGCAGCGAAAGTCCGAATTGGTAGAGAGCGCGGAAATCGATGAAACTCTCGAGAAGAAACTTCGCCTCTTCGTCGTCGAGACCGCCGAAGATGTAGGGCGAATCGATCCATGTCAGCGCATCGATGCATATCGTCGCGCAGCCGCCGGACCTGTCGCACGCCGGGCGGCCAAAACCTGCCGAAGACGCCGCCTTGCCGACGATGTGCAGAGCGCGGCGCACAAGCATCTCGTCAGGTTCGCTCTTGGCGTCTTTCGGCGCGGACAGCCGCACGTCGAAGAAATCAGACCCCTCGTGCGCAAGCAGCGAAATCTTGTTGTCGAGGCCTCCGCCGTAGCCGGTGAGATCTCCGTTCGCGCCGACGACGCGGTGGCACGGAATGACGATGCAAATCGGATTCCACCCCACCGCTCCGCCTACGGCGCGCGCCGACACTTTGCCGCCGCGCTTCTTCGCGACGGCCTTCGCGATGTCGCCGTACGACACAGTAGCGCCGTACGGGATTTTCAGGAGTTCGTCTACGACGGCGAGGCGGAAAGGCGTCGCGTCATCGATGCGGTACTTGGGCGTGAAGCCGGGCGCGCGGCCCGCGAAATATTCGTCGAGCCATCGGCACGTGTCCGTGAAAACGGGAAGTTCGCGTCTTTCGCATCCGCGCTTCGGCCTCCAATCGTCGCGCGAGCCCTTGAACCACAGCCCGGTAAGCGCTTCGCCGTCGGAACTCATGACGATGTCGGCGAATCCGTCGGGAGTCGCATACGTCCATATTTTCGCGAGAACCGCCATCGTGTTTCCTTTCAGTCAAGAACGATATATACTTTAAAACCGGTTGCGACGCTATTCTACCACATCGTCTTCCTGTTGTCAAACCGCCCGCCGGCGGCGCAGACGAAATTTTAAAGTTTTGCACGCCGCCGCTGAAAAATTCCTCTCAATTATGATATAATACGAAGCATGAACAACGACAACACCATCCAGTCGGAACAAGGACCGATCCCTTCGAGCGCCGTGAGCATCTACGGCGGAGCGGATGCAATGGACGATTTCCCCGTCCTCAAAGCGTTTCAGCAATATATCGACGCGGAACAGGCGAAAGCCCAAAAGCGCATGACGACGCTCTGCATTCTTTTCGCGATCGTTCTCGCCGCTGTGATCGGCGTCTTTCTACTTCTTCTTGCGAACGTCTCCCAGAGAAACGCGACGCTGAACGACAGGCTTATCGAATACGTGATGAGCGGCAGAGCGCAGGCCGCCGATTTCAGGCAGGACAGCGCCGCGAACGTCAAAGAACTGAAAGAGAACATCGAGGAAATGAAGCGGCAGCTCGAGGAAGAGCGGCGCAAAACCGAAGAAAAGCAGAACGAGCTCTTCTCTCGCCAGGCGAAAGCGCTTGAAGAGCGCGCGGCGATTCTCAATGCCAAAAGCAGGCAGGACGCTGAAAACGAGAAAATCGCTCTTGAAAAGAAAAACAAAGCCGCGTCGGAAAAAATAAAAAAGGCCGCCGCTCTTCTCGCTGAAGAAAAGAAAAAGATAGACGGCGAGAAAGAACTTCTCCGCAAACGCGAGGCCGAACTCAAGCGCCAGAAAGCGGCTCTCGAAAGCCGCGCCGCGGCAGCGCGCAAACCGTCTCCGAAGCCGGCTACTCAAAAAACGGCAGCCCCGCATCCCGCCGCGAGCGCCCCGAAAACGTACTTCGACGAAGAAACGCTCGATCTCGACAGCGCTCTCGACAACATGAAAATCGAACTTGACGGCGGCGACAAAATCGACTGGTCGATAGACTGAACCGGCCGACGGCCTGCGCTGCGGCAAAACGATGCGGCTCCCGGGATCGCCCGGGAGCCGCACTGTTTACAACAACTTTCTTTCAACAACTACGGGAGGAGCCTCGCATCAGAAGCTGGCCGTGAGCGCGAGGCCGCAGACGATGTTCCACGACGAGGCGCTCGATTCGGTCCTGCCGCGGGCATCGGCATTGTGCCAGCGGGCGCCGTCGCGCATGTTCCCGTCGAAGAGATAATCGTAGTAGGCCACATATCCGCCGAGTTTGAGATAGTCGTTGATCGTCCACTCGACATCGCACTTGACCGTCGTGTCCATGAGACCGGCGTGGCGGAGTTTGTCGGAATCCTCAGGATCCTCGCCGAGGCAGGGGCGCTTGTAGAAATATCCGGCCGCACGCTGCTTGTTGCCGAAGCCCTGCCCGATCGCCGGACGGACGGTGAGCACCTGGTTCTCTTCGTCGCCGACGAGCGTGAAGGTGTGGCCGATTTCGAAATTCACATACGTGCCGTCGTCGGCCATGAGATCGCGCTCGAACGCGAGGGTCGGCTCGAGCCAGAGATCGCCGAGCGAAAGTTCGAGATTGAGATACTGCGTATCGCCGACCTCGTACTTGCCGGCGTCCGCGTCGTAATAACGGCGCGGGATGAACTCGTAGATGTAATTGAAATCAACCGACAGCCTGCCGAGGGCTTCGCACAGCTCGAAGTCGTGAGCGATGCCCACCGTCGCGTCGAGCGTCGAATATTTCCCTTTGCGCCCGCCGTTGCCGCGCGAGACGTCATATATGGCGGACACGCCGAAATACACCCAGTCGAAGAACGTAATCGTCGCGGCCGGCGTGAAGATCGGGTCCTTGCCGTCGATCACGCCGTACGTCATATACTTCGAATCGAACGCAAGCGAAAACTCGGCGGAAACTATCGGCGTTTCGTTGAACGAAATGCCTTCGCCGGGTGTGTACGCGATGCCGGAAGCGGCCGCCTCGGCGTTCTCGCTCTCGCATTTGCAGTTGTCCTTCTCGCATTTGCAGCCGTCCTTGCAGTTGCAGGGCGCAGCCGCGGCGGCGACGGAGAAAACCCCCGCAAGCGCCATGGTTATCATTTTTGCTGTCATTTTTATTGTTCCTTTCTGTTGCTTGAATGAAAACATGCCGTCATTTGCAGCAGCCGCACGATCCCTTGCATCCGCGGGACGTGCCGCCGCACTCGCAGGGGGCGCCCTTCTTCAGATTGCGCCACACGGCGAGCGCTGCCGCGGCGAGAACGACGACGATTACGGCGATAGACGAAACAGACATTGCGGGCTCCTCCTATGCTTTCGATTTTCTCGTCACGGCCCAGATGCAGAAGATATCCGCGGCGATCGCGACGACGGTCCAGACTCCGAACACTCCGCCGGAGAAAAGCATGCCGAGCTGGTAGACGCTGAGCGCGAGCACGTATCCGACGAAAAGCTGGAAGCCTACGGCGAACCACCCCCATGCTTTCGATCCCATCTCGCGGAACGTCACGGCTATGGCGACCATGCACGGCGGGACGAAGAGGTTGAAGAGCATGAACGAGAACGCCGCAAGAAGCGGGAACTTGCTCATCGAACCGAAGAGCGACTGTATCTGCGCGGCGGTCGAAGCGCCGTCCATGCCGGATGCCACGAGGCCAAGCGTGGCCGTCGCCTGCTCTTTTGCGATTTCGGCCGAAACCGTGGCCGCCGCATCCTGCCACGTGCCGAACCCGAGAGGCGCGAAAAGCCAGGCGATGGCGCTGCCGAGATCGTGGAGAATCGACTTCTCGATCTCTTCATCGGCCAGAACGTTGAACGACCAGTCGAAGTGCATTATGAACCAGAGAAACACGCACGCGGGGAATATCACGAGGCCGGCCTTGAGCATATATCCCTTGACGCGGTTCCACGTGTGGCGCCACACGCCGGAAAGCGTCGGCATATGGTATGCGGGAAGCTCCATAACGAAAGGCGCCGCATCGCCCGCGAACATACGCGTCTTCTTGAGCGCGATGCCGCCCAGGACTATTATGGCGATTCCGATTACATCCATAAGAGGAGCGACATACCACATCTCGCGGAAGAAGACGGCCGCAAACATGGCTATTATCACCGTCTTGGCCCCGCAAGGTATGAACGTCGCGAGAATTATCGTCATGCGCTGGTCGCGGCGGTTCTCTATGGCTCTCGCCGCCATCACCGCCGGCACCCCGCACCCTTTGCCGACTATCATCGGTATGAAGGACTTGCCCGAAAGACCGAAACGCCTGAAGATGCGGTCCATGATGAACGCCACGCGGGCCATATAGCCGCAGTCTTCGAGAAACGCGAGGAAGAGGAACACCACGAATATCACTGGCACGAACCCGAGGACCGTGGCGACGCCGCCCCATGCTCCGTCGTTGACGAGAGATGCGACAGTCTCGCCGACGCCGAGCTTTTCAAGCCCTGTCGCGATAAGCGCTCCAATGCCCGGCACCCACACGCCGAAATCGGAAGGATCCGGCTCGGGGAAAGCCTTTGACGCTTTGTAGGCGGCGTAGTCGCACGTCCACCTGCGCTCCTTGCCGTCGTCGTCGACGACTGTTTCGCCGGTTTCTTCGTCTTCGAGAGAAGCTTCAGCCTTCACCGACGCCGCGATGCGCTCGTCGAGCTTTCCTTCGACGTTTTCTATCGGCTCGAAACCTTCTTTG
The DNA here is from genome assembly GCA_017507065.1 of Kiritimatiellia bacterium. Classification (GTDB taxonomy): domain Bacteria; phylum Verrucomicrobiota; class Kiritimatiellia; order RFP12; family UBA1067; genus UBA1067. The sequence continues at coordinate 13,040 of JAFWBO010000113.1, forward strand.
CCTTTGTTGGCCCCGTTGAACGCCTCCACGTAGGCGCCTTCCCACACTTCGATGTTTTTCGCATGCGGAGCATACGCTTCCTGCGCGGCTTCCCAGTCCATATTCTTGTAGGGGCCGTCGGCCGAGCTTTCGTGCGTCGTGAAAGGAACATGCCATCCATCGGTCCCGAGGAGGCCGTCGTTCGCCCAGTCGGTGAGAACCGTGCCGGGGCCGTTGTCGGAAACGGCGAGGAACCACATGGCGCAAAGCGAGAGAATGAAAACCGGAATGGCGAGAATGCGGTTTGTGACGATGCGGTCGATTCTGTCGGAGAGCGAGACCTTGTTCTTCCTCGCCTCGCTCTTCGCGAGCGCCTTCGACATGAGAGACTGGATGAACTCGTACCGCTGGCCGGTTATTATCGATTCGGCATCGTCGTCGAGTTCCTTCTCGCAATCGCGGATGTGCTCTTCGAGATGCTTCATGAGGCCGACGCCGATATCGAGATTCTTGATGATATCGCGGTCGCGCTCGAAAATCTTGATCGCGTACCAGCGTATCGAATCTTTCGGCACCTTCCCCTGTATGGATTCTTCAATGTGCGCAAGCGCGTGCTCTACAGATCCGGTGAAGACGTGCGGAACCTCCCCCTTGCGCCCCGTTTCGGCAAGCGAAAGCGCCTTTCGCGCAGCCTCGAGGCCGCCCTCTTTTTTCAAGGCCGATATTCCGACCACCTCGCATCCGAGAGCCTTGCCGATTCTTGCGAAATCGATCTTGTCGCCGTTTTTCTTTACGACGTCCATCATGTTTACGGCCAGCACCATCGGGATGCCGAGTTCCGCGAGCTGCGTGGAAAGATAGAGGTTGCGCTCGATGTTCGTGCCGTCGACAATGTTCAAAATCGCGTCAGGACGCTCTTCGACGAGAAACTTCCTCGACACTTTTTCTTCGAGCGAGTACGGCGAAAGCGAATATATGCCGGGGAGGTCCTGTATGACGACATCCTTCGTTCCTTCGAGAATGCCGTCTTTTTTCTCAACGGTCACGCCCGGCCAGTTTCCGACATACTGGCTCGAGCCGGTAAGAGCGTTGAAAAGCGTCGTTTTGCCCGAATTCGGGTTGCCCGCAAGGGCGATTTTCACTGACATGCCCTGTTCCTTTCTCAGTTCTGGATGTCGACTTCTATGTTGAGCGCCTCTTCTTTGCGAAGCGAAAGTTCATAGCCTCGCACCGTGATCTCTATGGGATCGCCGAGGGGGGCCACTTTGCGAACCGCGACGGAAGCGCCCTTCGTAAGCCCCATGTCCATTATACGCCGCTTGACGGCGCCTTCGCCGCGTATCGCCGAAATCCTTCCGGACCGTCCGGGCTGAATTTTATCGAGTGTCATCTTTTCGCTGTCCTTTCCGTATTGAAACATCAAAGCGGCTCGACCATCAGTTTGTTCGCGAGCTCCGCGTTGAGAGCAAGGCGACTTTCGTGTATGCCGACAATCATGTTGCCGCCGTCGGACTGCACGATGCTGACGACGACGCCCGGGACGAAACCCAGCGCGCCGAGATGCTTTTTCGCATCCTCGGCTCCCGTAACGGCCACGACTCTTGCTTTCGCGCCGGGCTTGATCATCGATAGCGGCATGTTTAAAACCTTTCCTTCTTCTGCCAAAATTCCAATTAGCCATGTATCACTTCATTAGTCTTGGCTAAGATGTCGCGTATTATACCATAATTAGCCATGGTTAATCAATAGGAAAAATAAAAAAAATCACCGGCCGGGACGGGGCGCGGCGTACGGGATCGTGACGGTGTCGGGACGGTTTATCTCGCCGGCCGAACCGGACACGCCGCGGCGGGAATGCACCCATACCGACTTCGTGTATCCGGCGCGGTCGATATAGTTGTGCTTTAACACCCAAAGCGCCCTCTTGTCGTCGAAATCGCCGTCGACGAGAATGTGAAGCGTCTTTTCCCTGTCGTAGCCGGCTTTGTCGAGAAGCTCGGGAATCTCTTCGGGGAGAGCCGGGCGGTCCCGGAAAAGAAGACCGTTGCGCGTGACGCGCACAGGCGCCGAAACGGCGGTCGAAACAGGCGGCCCCTCGACGGGAACTATGCATCCGCAGACAGACAGCAGCGCCATGTACGCCGCCGTCCCGGCTATAATGCCCACGAGCGGATTTTTGGAAAGGAAATACGCTCCGGCGGTTACAGCCGCCGCGGCATACGGCCAAGGGGTCTTCCATTCCAGCCCGGAAAACGAATAAACGATAAGCAATCCTATCATCACCGGAGAGATGTATCTGTCGATGCGCCTGAGCCATGCCGGAGCCGACGCACGGGAACCGAAAACCAGAAACGGCAGAGCCCGGAGAAAATACGTGACGGCCCATCCGGCGGCTATGGCAAGGAGGACGTAAACGTTTCTGTCGAGAGAATTTTCCATTTCAACAGGCTCTCACGTCATCCGCGCCGCCGCGCACGTGCGAAGATGAAGCGTTTCTGGACCACGTAGCTTGCAACGAAAAGAAACGTCTCAACGGCTATTTTCACTATCGTGATGGGCATGCCAGTCACGTCGAAGGCCGCGCTAAGCGCTTCGGTAAACAGATAGCTCAGCGCCCCTATCGCGACAACAAGCGCCCAGTACCCGGCGTAGCCGCGCTTGCCCGAACGCTCCCTGAACACGATATAGCGGTTGAATGCAAAATTGAAATTGGACGAGACGAGACGAGCGAGCGAAAGCGCTATGAGGATGTCGTATCTGCGCAGCGTCGGCGCAGAATCGAGCATTGCGATGGCCGCAAGGAACACGAGATTGTCGATGAGGAAACTCAGCACGGAAGAGAGGCAGAACTTGAAAAGCGAACGGTATATTCTGACGGTATCGAGAAGAGGGTCGAAATGGCTCGTTTTGTTTTCTTCGATATAGACCGTTTCAATCGGTATCTGGACGGGCCGCTGCGGATGACGCCTCGCATCGGCGAGCATCGCCATCTCGTATTCGTACCTTTCGCCGGGGATGTCGAGCATTCTCGGCACCATCGCGGCGGGGATGCCCCTGAGCCCCGTCTGCGTGTCGCGAATCATCAGGTGCGTCATCGCGAAGAAAAACCACCGCGTCCAGAAATTGCCGAACCTGCTCCTCAGCGGAACCTTTCCTTTGAAATCCCTTACGCCGAGCACAAGCCCCTCGCGCCCCGGACCGAGCGCGGACGCTATCTTGGCGATATCCTCAGGCTTGTGCTGGCCGTCGGCATCGGCCGTCACCACGTCATATCCACGCGGAATCGCCGCAAGCCCCGTCTTGAGCGCCGCCCCCTTGCCGCGGTTTTCTGCATGTCGCAAGAAAAGCCCGACCTTTTTCTCGGCCTCGGCAAGAACGTCGAGCCCCTTCTCCGAACCGTCGTCCACCACGACGACAAGACCGAACATTCCGTCGAGCTCGTCGATAAGAGAAAGCAGTTTCCCGTCCGGGTTGTATGCCGGAACGAGAACGGCCACAGAGCCGAATCGTGCATTCTCCGCCATATTTCTCCTATTCGCCCTGTTGCTTCGCCCTCTCGAGCAGATTGACAAAGGAGACATGCCTGTAGAGGAAAAGATCTCTCATCACGGCTTCGGGCAGAAAAGACAAGCCCGCCCTGTGCATTTCGGAAGCGAACGAGCTGTAAGACTGGCTGTCTTTCATTATGGACGGCAGCTGCGCGACGAGATACTTCGCCATTCTCATGTTGCCCGTCTGCACTTTGTAACGCGTCCCGAAGAAAAGATAACCGCCGGCTCTGAGACGGCTGTCGCACTTCATCCTGTAATCGTTTATCTTTTCGACAAGCGCGTCCGTCGAAGGGTTCGCGATGAATTCACCGTCGAAAACGTATTCCTTCTCCTGGCGGCGCGGCGGATTTTTCGTGGCAGGCCGCGATGTTTCGCTTTTTTTCATCTGGACGTCCGGCGCGGAGGAATGCTTCTCCGCGATATGTCTTTCCTCTCCCGACGCGGGGGCGGCCACTGCGCCGTCGTCGAACAGTTCTTCGAGGGAAACGGCGCCTCTTGCCGGCGCGGCGGACGGCTGCCGGGCCGGCGTCGCGTCCTCCTCCGCCGCGGCGGACGTTTCATCGGCCGTTTTTTCTTCCCGGCTCTCTTCCTCCGGCACTACTTCCCTGAAACCCTTCTGGGTTTTGGCGAACTCGACCCACGGCACCATCTGCCGCGTCACCTGTATGCCGTTGATCCTTATGACGTTGCCGTAACGCTCGACGACATACGGCGGCGGAACATATCTGCCGTTTATGAAAACATAGCCGGAGCTGAACGCCTGGCCTTTGGTTATCTTGAGCGCGCGGACTGCAGCATCCGGCGGCTTTGGGAAAATGCCGCGCCAGACCTGTCTTTGCCGCGGCGCGGCGCCGGCCGCGCCGGCGTCGGGGACGGAAGCCGCCGCGGAGAACGCCGTCAGCGCCGCGCATAAAATAAAAGATCCCGCTCTGCCGTAACGCGAAGCCCCCGGAACCCGTCGTTCCAAATTCAGGGCCGAAGCCCCGTCTATAGATGTCGGTCGAAGAAATCTCCGCTTAATCCGCGTGCAGAACAGGACCCACGTCATTCAACCCTCCCTGACTTCGACGCCGGGAATCGCTTTGAGCGCGGCGACAACCCTGGCGAACGATTCCGCCACCTCGGCATCGGTCAAAGTCCTCTCCGGCGAGCGGAATTCGAGCGTATACGCGAGCGAGCGCACGCCGGGGGCGGCGCCTTTGGGCTTGAAAACATCGAACAGCGAAGTCTTTACAAGGTACTTCGCGCCGCTTTTCGCGATCGCGGCGACTATTGTCGCGTTGACGACAGAAGCGTCGTTCACGACAAGCGCGACGTCGCGGCGGACAAGAGGATACTGCGGGGGCGCTGAAACGCGCCCGACTGCGTCGAAACGCTTGAGAAGCGGCTTGATCTCCATTTCGCAGACGACCATCTGCGTGGTCATGCGGTAGGGGTGGCGGTGTTTCTTGGACACCGCGCCGAGCATGCCGATCTTCCTGCCGTTCAGGACGACCGCGAGAGCCGCGCCGTTTTCGAACGGCTGGGCGTCCTCGGCTCTGAACTCCGTCTTCCCGGCTTTGAGCCGCCCGAGAAGCGTCTCGACCGCACCTTTCATCCAAAGGACGGCCTCTTCCTCCGAAAGCGCGGCGCGCCTGGAAAGAAGCCCGCGCGCGACAGGCCCGGCGAAACCGAGACATACGCGGCCGGATTCGACAGGCGCGGAGTCGGAACGCAGATACGCCTTGCCTATCTCGAAGAGCATCACGCTTTCGATCTGGCGCGCGAAATTGCGGCCGAGGCTCGCGACCATCTGCGGAACGAGAGAATCGCGCATCACGGAATAGTCGGCCGAAACGGGATCGGGAATGGCAAGGCGCGCCGCCTTGTCGCCGGCGCCGATCTGGTCGAGCTCGCGCGAAGAAAGGAACGAATAATGCATCGCCTCGGTAAAGCCGAGAGAGAGGCAGAGGCTGCGCAATTTCGCCGTGGCGCGGAAAGGAGTCTCGTCGAGAGACGACACTGAAGGCGCCGACGGCATCGTGTCCGGAATGTTGTCGAGCCCGTACAGCCGCGCGACCTCCTCGACGAGATCGGCTTCGAGCGAAAGATCCCACCGCCACGGCGGTATGCCGAACGACACCGATTCCGCCGCGGCGTAAGGGCCTTCGCAACGCGGCTCGAGACCGAGACTCCTGAGAATCCCGACCATCGTATCGTTGTCCACCGGAATGCCGATAAGCTTGCGCGCGCGATCGAAATCGAGAGCCACGTCGGGATTGAGCGGCTTGACGCGGTTGTCGATGTCGATCGACGAAGAAGCGACCTTGGCCTTGGCGTATTTGACATAGAGATGCGCCGCGCGCCGGCTCGCGAAATCAGCGAGATCCTTGCCGACGCCCCTGATGTAGCGGTAGCTCGATTCGGAGGAAAGGCCGAGCGCCGTCGACGTCTCCTTGATCGAGGCGGGATCGAACAAAGCCGACTCCAGCGCGACGGAGGTCGTGCCTTCGCGTATCTCGCTGTCGGCGCCGCCCATCACGCCGGCGACGGCGTTGGGAGACTTGGCGTCGCAGATGACGAGCATCGACGGGGAAAGCTTGCGATCCTGTCCGTCGAGAGTCTTTATCGTTTCGCCGCTCGCCGCGCACCTGACGACTATTTCACGTCCTTCGAGGCGCGTGTGGTCGAACGCATGGAGAGGCTGCCCGAGCTCGAGCATCACGTAATTCGTTATGTCGACGACGATCCCGAGCGAGCGCACCCCGCAAAGCTCGAGCCTCTTTGCGATGATTTCCGGCGACGGGGCGTCTTCGACGTGCGTGAGAACGCGCGCCGTGTAACGCGGGCACTTGACGGGATCTTCCACCCGCACCTTCAGCTCGCTGTTCACGTCCACCGGCTCTTCGGGGAAGTCCACCGCAGGGGTTTTCACCTCGCGCGAAAGAATGGCCCCGAACTCGCGCGCTATGCCGACGACGCTGAGCGCGTCGGGCCTGTTCCACGTGACTTCGATGTCGAAAACCACCTCCGGCTTCTCGCCGCCGACGACGTCTCTCAGAAACGCGCCGGGAACCACCGATGGATCGAGTTCCATTATGCCGGAATGGTCTCCGCCCGGGAGCTTGAGCTCTTTGGAGCTGCAAAGCATGCCGAACGATTCCACGCCGCGGAGCTTGCCCTTCTTTATCTTGAAGCCTCCGTCGGGCACGACGGCCCCGATTTTTGCGAGAGCCGTCTTGAGCCCTTTCCTCGCGTTGGGGGCGCCGCACACGATCTGCAGAACGTCTTTGCCGTCGAAGACCTTGCACACGTGGAGATGGTCGCTGTCGGGGTGCATCTCGCACTCGACGATCTCCGCCGCCACGAACTCGTCGGCGAGCGGCGCGGCGCCGACTGTTTCGATGCTCTCGACCTGCAGCCCGGCGCGTGTAAGCTTTTCGGCCAGTTCGCGCGGGTCGATATCGTCGATCTTTACAAATTCATTCAGCCAGCTCAGGGGTATCTTCATCTTTCAGGACCTCTTTGTCTTCTTTCTCCTCGGCCTTTTCCGCCGCCGGACCGGGCTCGTCGGCCCCGTCCGCGGGGCGTATCGTTTTGTTCTGCCACTGCGGGCCGTACTTCGGATGCTGCTCCACTTCGGAATACACGCCGTTGGAAAACGCCACGACATGCCCCGTCGACACGAGCCAGTCGAGATGTTTGGCCGTTTCAGCGTCCGGCGCTATCGCGTTTCTGGCGCGGCACGGATGACAGGCGATGTATCTCGCGACGCCGGCGAGCTCGGGTATGGCGTGCGCCGCGTCGAAAACCTTGTATTCCACGCTCGTGACAAATTCCTGCCCGTGGTTGTCGTTGACCCTGAAGAAACGGAGATTCTTGTGATGGAACGCCCCTCTGAGCGCAAAACACATCTCGGCCGGAGCGCGGCGCTCGGCCTCGAGTTTCGCGGCCGCCGCCCTTCTCAGATCGCCCCACCTGCTCGCGAGAGCAGAAGACGCCGGCACCATGAGAGTTTTCGGCGATGCGACAAGCTCGCGCATAATCGTGCGGCGGAAACGCGCCTCTGCCTCGATGCGCGAAAGCGTTTCGCCTTCGGCCGCGCCCTTTTCGACGTAAACCGTTTTCTTGGAAGCTCTCTTGCGCCACTCTTCAATGGCCTCGCTGTCGCGAACCATCTCGATCTTCGTGCGGTAGTCGGCCTCGGACATGCCCAGACGCGCGGCCGTCTCTTTCACTACGGAATTGAACTCGTGCACGTTCGGAGGCCCGAGGAGGACGCCGGTCAGCGAACAGCGCGCGACACAGGCGAAATTCCCCTTGGGAGCCTCGCACTCGATCTCTTTCTTCTCGAAATAGTCTCCGAGATGCGCCGAAACCGCATGCTCCGCGATCTCGCTTTCGTCGTCCGACGCGAAAGAACACGCCTTGCACTGGCGGAAAGGCGAGAGAGTCTTGTCCTTTGGCGTGATTTTGAGAAGCACGGACGAAGGATTGTCGAGGAAGAGATACGCAAGGTCCTTCAGCTTGAAAGCCTGGCTGCTCTGCTGGATCTTCCGTATGATCGTGCCGAGAGCCGACGGCTCGGGAAGAGCCTTCACTTCGAATTCGACTCTCGGCGAGGCGCTCTTGACGGGCCTGTCCCGCCTCTCCGGGCGCCTGTCGCGACTGAGACGCGGCGCCTTTTTCTCCTGACGCGGACGCGCTTCGCCTCCAGACGAAAATTCGCGCTTCGCGCCGGTTGAAAGAGTCACCTTCTCTTCTTTTTTCGCCCAATCGGGGGTGAAGTCAAAACTCCCGATGTCGAATAATTGCGGATTATCGTTTTCCATTGCCGATATTATACCATAATTTCGGAAAATATGCCGCCTTATTCAGGCCGATGCGACGCGCGAAACTATTTCTCCCTCGCGGAAGACGGTCCTGAGGACATCGCCCTCTTTGACATCGCCGGGCGAACGGACCGCGCGGCCCGACCGGTCAAGCGTTATCGTGTAGCCGCGGTCGAGCACCGAATACGGGGAAAGAAGCGCGAGCTTCGATGAGAGATGCCGGAAATCCGCCGCGAGGGCGGTATAGGACGTCTTCAACGAGCCAAGCATCCTCGACGAAAGATAGTCGATCCTCTGGGCGCCGTTTTCGTACACGCCTCTCAGCGCCGAAACAAGAGCGGAACGCGCCGATTCTATCCGGCGCGAAAGCGCCGCGGCGTCGGGGACGACAAGTTCCGCCGCCATCGACGGAGTCCCCGCGCGGACGTCGGCCGCAAAATCGCAAAGCGTGAAATCGGTCTCGTGCCCTACGGCCGAAACCACCGGAACCGGAGACGACGCGACGGCGCGGACGAGCGTTTCGTCGTTGAAACAGAAAAGATCCTCGAAACTTCCGCCGCCTCGCGCGACGATGACGACATCGGCTTTCCATCCTCCTTCCGCAGCGCTTTCGCGGGCAAAATAGTCGAGACCGGCGACAATCGTTTCCGCCGCCCCCGCCCCCTGCACCTGTGCGGGGAAAAGCCTTATTTCGAGATTGGGCATGCGCCGCACGGCAACGCGGCACATGTCGTGGATCACCGCGCCCGAAGGGCTCGTCACGATTCCTATCCTGCGAGGAAGAAACGGAAGCGGCCGCTTTCTGGCCCGCGCGAAAAGCCCTTCCGCCTCGAGCCTTGCCTTCAGCTCGAGATATCTGCGCATGAGTTCGCCCTCGCCGACGCTTTTGGCGGCGTAGACGACGAGATGGCAGTTGCCGCGCTGCGGATAGAACGTGGCTCCGGCGTAGACGAGAACCTTCGCGCCCTCTTTCAGAGCCTGCCTCTCCCTGCAGCGCTCGAGCGCGCTTTTGAACATCACCGCGCTGACCTGGGCGTTGGCGTCTTTGAGAGTGAAATACGCATGTCCCGAATTGTAAAGCTTCCAGCCGCTTATTTCGCCTTCGACGTAAACGCGCGGGAACCGGCGCTCGAGCGCGGTCTTTATCCCTGCGGCGAGAAGCGTGACGGAAAGCGCGTTTTCCTTCGTTTCGCCGGCAATGCTCACTTCATCACCGCCCTGCGAATCATTTCGCGTTTCCTGTCTCTGAGCGAATGCACCCCGACGGACAGGATCGTTCCCACGGCGAAGAACGAGCAAAGCATGTTCGTTCCCCCGTAGCTGAAAAACGGCAGGGCCATCCCCTTGGTGGGAAGCGCGTTGCACACGACGCCGAGATTGAACACGGCCTGGAAAAAGACCAGGAACGCCATGCCGAGGGCGATATTCCTGCCGAGCCTGTCGGTGGCTTTGCAGGCGATGTAAACGGAAAGCGCGAAGAACGCGGCGAAAAGCAAGAGGACGCCGAGCGTGAAGAAAAGCCCGAGCTCCTCGCCGCCGACGGCGAAAATGAAATCGGTGTGCGCTTCCGGGAGATAGAAATGCTTCTGCATCGACTCTCCGAGGCCGACGCCCGTGATGCCGCCGTTCTTTATGGCGACAAGAGCCTGCTCCGCCTGGTATGCGGCGCGTTTCGACGCCTCGTCGGCGACCCCGCCGCCTGCCGCTGCCGATCCGCCGAAAAACGCCGCGAGCCGCGCCATGCGGTTGGCGTTGTTGAAAAGCTTGAAAAGGACGAGCGATCCTCCGCACGTGCCGAGGGCCAATATATGCGTGAACCGCACTCCCGAAAGAAACATTACGAGCACGCCGGCCGCCGACATGACGAGAACCGAACCGAAATCGGGTTCGAACAGAACCGGCAGGATGAGACCGCCCATTATCACAGCCGAAGATAACGCGCCTCGCTTGAAAAGTTCCACGCGCCAGCCCGCCTTGTCGAGCCACACTGCGAGCGAGACGACAACCGCGATCTTCGCGAATTCGCTCGGCTGCATGTTCACCGGGCCCACCGGAATCCATCGGTACGAGCCGTTGATCGGCTTGAAATGGAAAACAAGAACGAGAAGCGCGAGAGTGCAGACGTAGAAAAGAACCGCGAGAACGCCTGCCGAGCGCCACCGCCTGTAGTCAAACGCCGCCGCAAGCGCGGCTACGAGCGCCCCGGCAACCACGAAAACAGCCTGCCGCACCATGAAGTGGTGCGGATTCCCATAGATCCTGAGGGCGTTGGCCTCGCTTGCGCTCGAAAGAACGACAAGGCCCAGCGCCGCGATTGCCGCGACAACCAGGCCGAATGCGAAAAGCGGCGTTTTCTTCACCGCAGCATCAGAACTTTGCGCCGGCGGGCACTTTGATCGTCTGTCCGGGCTTCAGCTCTTCGTCTGGCGACATGTTGTTCGCCTCGCGGATCTCTCCGGGAGTGTTGAGATTCCAGCGTATGGAAAGCTCGAGAAGGTCTTCGCCTTCGCGCACTTCATACGTGCGGAGCTCGGCGGCATCGCTCTTTGCCGGAGCCGCCTCGGCAGGCGCTTCCTTCGCTTCTTCCGCTTTTGCGGCCGGGGCCGCCTCTTCGCTCTGCGCGGCAGGGCCGGCGACGGGCGCAGGCGTCTCCTCCGCGGCCTTTGCCGGCGCGGATTCGGCCTTCGGCTTCTTCTCGGCCGCGGCCACAGGCGCCTTGGCTGCGGCGCGCTGCTGCTTCTCGACCTTCTCGGCCGGGACTTTCAGCTTCTGCCCGATGCGGATCATGTCTGAAGAAAGCGAATTGAGCTCCTTGAGCTGACGGACGGTTATGCCGCCGGCGAGAGCGATCTTGCCGAGGCTGTCGCCGCTCTTGACGACATACTCTTTGACGGCGCCTTCGTATTTTGCGTTCTTGGCGGGAGCGGCGCTCTTGGCGGGAGCCGCTTTCGGCGCCGCGGGCTTCTCGGCGGCCTTGCCGACATCGAGTTTGCCGGGAAGGATCAGCTTCTGCCCGAAGAGGATCTTGTCGCCCTTGAGAGATGCGTTCTCCTTGCGGATGGCATCCATCCTGATGTTGAACTTCTTGGAAATTTTGGAAAGCGTATCGCCGCGCTGGACGTAGTAGACCGTCGTCTCCTGCACGGGCTTCTTCTCCTCGGGAGCCTCAACCTTGCACGTGCAGTCGCTCGCTCCGCAGGCGCACGGCGCGGTATGCTTCGTGCCAGGCGCGCATTTGCACTTCACTTCTACTTCTTCGATCGGCGCCGGCTTTTCTTCGACGGTTTCTTCCTTGGGCGGCTTCTCGTCCGCAGGCGCTCCGGCGTTCTTCTCCGCGACCTCGGCCGCGTTTTTGTTCCTGTCGGCAGGCTTCACGTAATTGGGGTCGACGCAACCCGCAACCGCCGCCGCGGCGGCCGCAATCGCCGCCATAACTGCATATCTGTTCATTTTTTTTGTCCTTCTTTTTTTGCCAGCTCCGCGAAAACATCTCCGCGTTCGCCGAAATTTTCAAACTGATCGTAGCTCGCGGCGCCGGGCGAAAGGAGAACCGTCTCTCCCGAAACCGCTTCGCGCGCCGCAGCCGACACGGCATTTTCGAGCGTCCCGCAGATATCGCAATCGAGGGATTCTCTCCATGCCGCATTGAACTTTTCGGCGCACTCCCCTATAAGATACACTTTTTTGACCCGTTTCGTCAAGCCCCCCGCGAAAATTTCCGGATTTTCCCCTTTGGCCCTTCCGCCTGCTATCAGCCTCACCGGAGAGGCCGCCATCTCCACTCCCGCGGCAGTTGCGGCCAAAGACGTGGCTTTGGAATCGTCCACCCATGTGACGCCGCCGAAAACCCCGACCGTCTGCATCCTGTGGGGAAGAGGCGAGAAAAAACGGAACGCGCTCTCTATCGCGCCGTCGCGCAGCCCCGCGCGGCGCATGAGCCACACGGCCGCCGCCGCGTTCCGGAGAAGAACTCCGCTCCCGAAATACGTCCCTTGCGCGAATCGCGATGCATCCTCGCACGGCGTGGACGGAAGCGAAAAGTCGAGCGACTCCTTTGCCATCCCGAGCAGACGCCTTTTCACCGCATGGTACGCCTCGCGCGAACCGTGCCTGTCGAGATGGTCGTCCTGAAGGTTGAGTATGACGGCGGCCTCGAACGCGTTCGGCGGAAGATTCGTCGTCTCGAGCTGGAAACTCGAAACTTCGACGACGGCCCAGTCGCATTCCGGCACGGCCGAGACGGGAAGCCCGTAATTGCCGCACGCGACAGCCTTCGCTCCTGAAAGCGAAAGTGCGTCGGCGACAAGTTTCACCACGCTCGATTTGCCTTTGGAGCCGGTCACGGCGAGCATTTTCACGCCGCGCCGCATCAGATCGCGGACCCCGTACTCGAGCTCGCTCATCGTCCTGACGCCGGGAGAAACCACGACAAGGTCGATGCCGTCGGCGAAAGAAACCTCGCCGCCGCGGCGTGTTGCGAGAGCCGCGGCCGCCTGGCCGCTCACGCCCTTGCCGACGACGAGCGTTTTCACCGTTGTTTTCTTTTCCGCGGACACAGACTTAAAGCCCGACTGCTTCGGCCGGAGCCGAGACGTCGGAGGCCGCCGCCGCGGCGGCTTCGCGCTCGAGCTTCTCTTTCTTCGCCTTCAGATAGCTCTCGAGCATTTCCTGCTGATCTTCGACGCTTTCGACGATCCCGCATCCCGGCCTGTTCTTGTCCTGCACCGAGAGCATCGCCGACCAGAGCCCCTTGGCGTTCAGGCCAACGCATCCCATCACCCTGAGACGGCGGTATTCGGCGGCCCAGCTGTTTTCGAAGAGATAGAATTTCTTGGCTCCGTACTGCGTTTCGAGAGCGAGGCGTATGGTCTCGAGCGCGGCGAGCGCCTCATCGCGGGTCTTCCAATGCGACGTGAAGAACGCCTCGCCCGTTTCCCACGTATCGAGATCTTCGTTGTAATGGGAAACGAAACCGCACTTGCCCTTGAGCCCGAACGCCTCCGAATCCTTCGCCCACGTCACGAACCACGGTTCGACAAAAAGCTTCTCGTATCCTGCGGGAATCGTTTTGAACGGCTCGGACGGCTGGATTATCCCCGCCGCCGCGACGAGGGACGTCTCGGCCGGTTCGAAATCGTACTTTTCGAAAACGGAAAGGACGCGGGCGGGAAGGACGTTTGTGACGCCGCCGACGATGAAAAAGCTCTCCGCCGGACGTTTTCTTTTTTTGATATCGGCGCCCTTGTATCCGAAAAGCTCCGCTTCGCTCTTGAAGCACCCCGAGAAAAGGACGGAAACTGCGATTGCGGCAAAAAGGAAAACTTTATTTGCGGACATGGCTTTGTGCTCCTTACAAATTGGTAGCGGGGGCTGGATTTGAACCAACGACCTTCAGGTTATGAGCCTGACGAGCTACCAAGCTGCTCCACCCCGCAATCTTGCATTTCACGAATGGCGGGGCTGGCGGGAGTCGAACCCACAACCCTCAGATTCGTAGTCTGATGCTCTATCCAGTTGAGCTACAGCCCCAATCCGTAAAACGATGCGTATTATACCATATTCACCTGTCTGTTGCAATACGAAAAATTATCTTGCCGCAATTCCGCGGTCCGGCGCCCGGACTTCTGAGCCATGCGCCGGGAAAATCGCACTTTATGCATCTTGACCGCATCGAAGACATTTTGCTATAATGTCCGGCGACAGAAAGGGAATTCCATATGCACGACACGATTTTGACAACCAGAAGAAATCTCCTTAAAACCGCCGTTTTCGGCGCAGCGGCTTTTACCGTGAGCGGACCGGCCGCGGCGGAAAAGACGGACGGCGATGACGTCCCTGTATGTTTTTCAGCCGACGTGTGCGTTCTCGGCGGAAGCACGACGGGCGTGTTCGCCGCCGTGCGCGCCGCGGAAAAAGGCATGAGGGTGGCGATCGTCGAGAACGAAGGATTTTTCGGAGGAACGGCCGTGGGAGGATACGTCCCCATCTGGCACTCGCTCTACGACACTACAGGCAAGAGACAGATCATTTCCGGCCTGACGGACCGCATAGAACGCGAACTCGTAAAGAGACGCGAAGCCGTAATGAAAGATCCGGCGTCGCCTTCTGCCGGAGCCATTCTCAACGTGCAGGCCCTCTCGTTCGCGCTCGACAGTCTCGTATCTGCCAATCCGCTCATCCGCCCGTTCCTGCATGCCAGGGTGGTCGCGGCCCGCAAAAGCGCCGACGGCCGCGTGACCCACGCGATAATAGAGGACAAGGACGGCAGGCGCGCCATCGCCGCCAAGTTTTTCATCGACGCCACGGGCGACGCCGATTTCGCCGTCCAGGCCGGACTGTCGACATGGAAACACGCGCGCACCGACATGCAGGCGCATACTACCTGTGCGATCCTCTCGGGCATAGACAGCCTTTCACGGCGCAGGAAAGATTTCTCGTTCGGGAAAATACTCGGCCGCGGCGGAGAAGCGGCCCTCGGCCATTCGTTCTGGTGGGGCTGCGAAGTGGTAGGCTGCCCGTCGCTCACGTTTTTCGCGGGAACCCGCATATCGAAATGCGATCCGTCTTCCGCCGACGATCTGACGCGCGGCGAAATGGAAGGACGCGCGCAGCTAAAGAAAATCGTCGATGCTGTCAACCGCCGCTTCCCGCCGGGAAAAGGCCGCGCGCCGGTGGCGGTGGCCGCGGTGGCCCCGATGATGGGCATACGGGAAAGCCGCCATATAGACGCGCTCTACAGGGTGACAAAAGACGACGTGCTTTCGGGGAAGCGTTTCGACGATGTCGTCGCGCGGGGAAGCTACCGCATCGACATCCACGAGGGGGAAGGCATAACGTTTTTCTATCTCGACGGACGCAAAGAGCGCATGGTCGCGACGGAGAACGGCAAGGTTAAATGGGAAAAGAGCAGGTGGAGCGCGAAAGACGCGCGGCACGCCACCTGGTATGAAATCCCCTACCGCGCGCTCGTGCCGAAAGGATCGGTGAACGTTATCTGCGCCGGAAGAATGATAGACGCCTCGCGCGAAGCCTACGGAGCGATCCGCGTGATGGTGAACTGCAACCAGATGGGCGAATCGGCCGGGCTCGCCGCGGCGCGAGCCGTCAAAGAAGGCCTCGCGGCCGCCGACGCCTACGACGGCTCGGCGATTCCGGCGCCCGGCCAGGCGATGCTTTGACGGAATTAAAACCGCGCCTCGCCGTTCCTGCTCACCTGCCGCAGGAACGCTGGCGGATGATTTCGTACATCGCCACGGATGCGGCGACGGCGGCGTTGAGCGACTCGAACCCGCCGGGCATGGGTATCTCGGCTGCAAAATCGCATTTTTTGCGGACAAGCCTCGACACTCCCGCGCCTTCCGCACCTATCACAAGCGCAACCTTCCCCTTGAAATCGACCTCGGTGTAACGCTTCGCGCCTTCGCCCATGTCGAGCGCCGTTATCCAGAACCCGGCCTCTTTCAGATCGTCGAGCGCGCGGCAGACATTTACGACCCGCGCGATTTTCACGTGCTCCACGCCGCCAGCCGAAGCGCGCGCCGCCGCAGGCGTAATCCCGCACGCCCTGTCCTCGGCGACCACCGCGCCCGTCGCGCCCACCGCCGCGGCCGTGCGCAGTATTGCGCCTACGTTCTGCGGATCTTCGAGATGGTCGAACACCACGACAAGCGCGTTTTCGTCTTCCGCGGCGTCGGCGAGTATTTCGCGGAATTCCACGTACGGATAGCCGGACGTCTTGAGCGCAACCCCCTGATGATGCCCGAAACGCGCGAGCCGGTCGAGCTGCGGCCGGTCCATCGTCCTCACGACGAGACGCCTCGATACGGCTTCGTCGCGGATGCGCGCGATCTGCGCGTCCTCGTGGTCTGTCCTCGGAGGAAGGACTATCTCGGTGCACGTTCTCCGCCCTGCGGCGAGAGCCTCCTCCACCGGGTTGCGGCCGTATATCCACTCGCCGCCCGACACCATTTCCCTCGGTCCCTGTCTGTGCGTTCTGTCCATGGCATGAAACCCTTATGCGTCCTTTACACCCTCGACGAGCCAATGCGGCATAGGCGGAGGAACCTGCCGCGTTTCGCCCGGCCTGAACCCGGCTTCGCGCATCCATCCTTTCAGTTCCGCGTCGGAAAACACCCAGCCGTTTTCGGTGGTGAGCGCCATGTTGAGCGCGAAGAGCGCGGAAAACGCCGGAGACGTGCGCGTGGAATCTGTCATCATGTCGAGAACCGCCACGCGGCCGCCCGGCTTGAGCGCCCTGTATGCGCGTTTCAGAATGCCGACTATATCCTCCGGCGACTCCTGATGGAGCGCGCCGAAGATCGTCACGAGATCGAAAGCCCCCTCTTCGAATTCGTCCGTTCGGTAATTGCCCGTGCGGCACTCTATTCGCCCTTCAAGGCGCGCGCCTTCGACATAGCGCGCGGCCTGTCGGCTTATCGCAGGCAGATCCACCGTGACGATTTCCGCGCCGGGATTCGCCCCGGCGATCAATATGGCGTAGGCTCCCGGCCCGCCTGCGAGATCGAGCACGCGTCCTTCAACCTTGCCGAGCATGGGAACCACGCTTCTGCCTATGCCCATCGCGCGGCCGAACATCGCCGCGGCGAAAGCGCGGGTGCGCTCCTCGTTTTCGCCGAGATGGATCTCGGGCTTCTCCACGGGCTTTGACGAGATCGCGAATTCTTTCAGCCTCCCCCACGCGGGATACACGTCCATGTTGTAACGCACGGCCTTCGTGAGATCGGCCGCCCCTCCGGGAACGAGAGCGAGACGTCCGGCGGGAGTGTTCTCGTATACGCCCTCGGCCTTCTTCACGAGAAGCCCCTCCGCCGCGCACGCATCCGCGAGAAGCCTCATGCCGCGGCTCGAAGAATCGAAGCTTCCGTTCTCGACACTTTCGAAAAGATGCAGCTCGACAGCCGCGAAAAGAACGGCGCTTCCCCAGTAGGCGCTGGCAAGATCGACTATTTCTCCGAGACTTTTCATCCTCTCACACCTCCGATTCAAAAACGGCAACCTCATCCTGCGCAAGCGCGAGACACGGGATACGCCCCTTGCCGGCGGCCGCGAGAGCCTCGGCCGCCTCGCGCTCGGCCAGATGCGGCGAATTGCATTCGCGCGAAATATGCGCGAGGAAAAGCTTCCTGAGCCGCGCGCTCGCATATCTCGCGGCGAGCGATGCGGCCTCGTGGTTCGAAAGATGCCCGCTCGGGCCGCGGATGCGCCGCTTGAGCCTTTCCGAACGGTTGCTGCCGGCGAGCAGGATCTCGTCATGGTTGAACTCGAGAACGGCAAGATCGGCCTGTTCGAGATTCTTTCCTATCGATTCGAGAGGCGA
The DNA here is from genome assembly GCA_017507065.1 of Kiritimatiellia bacterium. Taxonomy (GTDB): domain Bacteria; phylum Verrucomicrobiota; class Kiritimatiellia; order RFP12; family UBA1067; genus UBA1067. The sequence goes on from JAFWBO010000113.1 coordinate 30,718, forward strand.
GCCCACGTCTGTCGCGTGGAAATACGTGAAACCACCCGCATGCACCACGAAACCGGCGGCATCGGGCGTGTCGTGCGGGACGCTGAACGCCTGCGCCGAAAACGCGCCCGCCTCGAAAGGCTGGCCGTGCTCGAAAACTAAAAAATCATCGATGTCGAGACCGGTCTTTTCCGCGGCGGCCTCGGCGGTGAGCGCGCTCGCGAAGAACTTGACGTCCGGCAGTATCTTCTTAAGCGCCTTGGCGCCTCTCACATGGTCGTCGTGCGAGTGCGTGAAAAGAACCGCCTCTATCGAACGGGGGTCGACCCCCGCTTCGCCGGCGCGCTTCAGGAATTCGCGGCATCCGATCCCGCAATCGACCATCAGCGAACGCCCGTCGGCCGTGAGAACGTACGCGTTGCCCGCCGATCCGCTCGCGAGCGAGGCGAACTTTATTTTCATTTCGCCTCTTGCCGCTCGAACGCGCGATGGGCGATGTCGCGGCGGTAGAACATACCCTCGAACGAAATGCCTGCCAGCCGTGCGTAAGCCGCATCCACCGCCTCTCGCAGCGTCGCGCCGGTCCCGGTCACGGAAAGGACGCGCCCGCCCGCCGTCACGACGCCGTCCGCACCTGCCTTCGTGCCGCAATGGAAAACGACGGTCGATCCGCCGTCTGCGCCAAGGCCTGAAATCTTCCTGCCCTTTTCATAAGCGCCGGGATATCCGGCGGACGCCGCGATCACTGTCGCGGCGACGCAGTCCTTCACGACTATATCCGCCTCGTCGAGCGATCCCGTCGCGGCATGGAGAAGCGCCTTCGCGAAATTTCCGCCGAGCCGGGGAAGCACCGCTTCAGTCTCGGGGTCGCCGAAGCGCGCGTTGAACTCCACTACGTTGACACGCGAGCCGCTCGCCGCGATCCTGCCGCCCTCCGGCGTTATCATGAGCCCGGCATAGAGGATGCCGCGATACACGACGCCTCTCCTGCGGAGTTCGCGCACGACGGGAAGAATTATCTTTTCCTTTATCTCGGGAAGCATTCCGTCTGTCACGACCGGCGCGGGCGAATACGCGCCCATGCCGCCGGTGTTCGGCCCTTTGTCGCCGTCGAACACGCGTTTGTGGTCCTGCGAAGACGGCAGCAGCACGACGGTTTCGCCGTCTGTCATGGCGAGTATCGAGCATTCTTCGCCGTCGAGAAATTCTTCCACAAGGACTTCCGCTCCGGCATCCCCGAACTTGTTTCCGACGAGCATGTCGTCTATCGCCTTTTCGGCTTCCGCCCTCGTCTCGGCGACAACCACGCCCTTGCCCGCAGCAAGGCCGTCGGCCTTTATCACCACGGGAAGAGAATATCCAGCCAGCGCCGCCTTGGCCGCCGCGGCGTCTGTGAACGTCTCGGCCCTGCCCGTCGGAACGCCGGCCGCTTTCATTATCTCTTTTGCGAATCTTTTCGAGCCTTCCATCCTGGCGCCTGCCGCGACAGGCCCGAACGCGGGAATCCCCTTGGCTGCGAGAGCATCGACGAGCCCGGCGACGAGAGGCGCTTCGGGGCCGACGACGACGAGATCGGGCCGTTCTTTCTCGGCCCATGCCGTAATGCCGGCGATGTCTTCCGCGCCGACAGGCAAGTTCACCGCTATCGAAGCCGTGCCGGCGTTGCCGGGGGCGGCGTAAAGTTCGTGTTTCTCTTCATCCTGCGAGAGGCGCCACAAAATCGCGTGTTCCCTCCCGCCGCTTCCTGCGACAAGAATCTTCATTTGATTTTCCTAAGGAATGAGCAGCTTCTGTCCGATGCTCAGTTTGTTGGATTTGAGGCCGTTCAGTTCTGTGATTTTCGCGATCGTCGTGTTGAACGCCTGCGCTATCAGATAGAGGCTGTCGCCCTTGACTACGACGTACTCCCTGTATTTTCCCGCCGGAGGAGTCCTGCCGGAAGACGCGGCGGAAGCCCTTGCGCTCCTGGCTTCGGCCTTCTGCACTTCGGCGATTTTGGCTGAAATCTCGCGCACGATATCACTTTTCATTGCGGAAATTTCGCGCCGCAGATCGGCAAGATCGGCTTTGACCGCGTCGATCTCCTTCTTGAGCGCAGCAATCTCCTCTTTGCCGCCATCGATCTTCTTGATGCGGTCCGAAAGCTCGTCGTAATTCGACTGGAGAACATCTATCTGGCCGGTGATGCGCTGCACCTCCGCGATGGCCTGGCGCTTGAGGAACGCCTCGCGAGCGCCGTCGGCGGCGGCGAGAGCGCCCGTACATGCCGCCGCCGCGATAAACACGGCGGCTTTCAACGACGCTGTTTTCATTCCAGGGCGGCCTCCCATGTTCAGATCGTGCCTTTGACAACGCTCGTGCAGGCCTTGAGCACGCCGGCGACGTCTGCGAGATTCGAAGGAATGATCATCGTGTTGTTCGTCTTGGCGAGATTGCCGAACTGCGTGAGATACTGCTGCGCAAGCTGCATGTTGACCGATTCGAGCCCGCCGTCGCCGCTGATGGCCTCGGCCACCTTGCGGATGCCGGTGGCCTGCGCCTCCGCGACGAGGAGAATCTCCTTCGCCTTGCCCTCGGCTTCGTTGATCTTGCGCATCCTCTCGCCTTCGGAAAGCGCGATCGCTTCCTGCCGCTCGCCTTCGGCGCGGTTGATCTTCGCCTGGCGCTCGCCTTCCGACTCCGCGATCATGGCGCGCTTTTCACGCTCTGCGCGCATCTGCTTTTCCATGGCGTCGCGGATGGTGCGCGGCGGGGTGATGTTCTTTATCTCGTAGCGCGTCACCTTTATGCCCCAGGGGTCTGACGCTTTGTCGACCGCGGAGACGATGGCGGCGTTGATGGCCGTGCGCTCTTCGAAAGAGCGATCGAGATCGAGCTTGCCCATTTCGGAGCGCATTGTCGTCTGCGCGAGCTGCGTGGTGGCGAAAAGGTAGTTGCCGATGCCGTACGAAGCCTTTGCCGGATCCATCACCTGCATGTAGAGGATGCCGTCGACGGAAACGGCGATGTTGTCCTTGGTTATGCATTCCTGCGGCGGCACGTCGATCGCCTGTTCCTTGAGCGTGTGCCTGTAGGCGATCCTGTCGAAGAACGGCACGAGAATGTGGAAGCCGGCGTCGAGAGTGCAGCGGTATCTGCCGAGGCGCTCGACAATATACGCCGTCTTCTGCGGAACTATAACGGCCGTCTTTGCTATCGCCACGAGAACAATAACAGCCACTATCGCGAAAAACACCAATCCTGCTATTTTTTACATCCTTTCTGTTTTCCTTTTGACGGGTATTATACCATAAATAACAGATAACTTCTTGAACTTGTCGACGCGCACGGCCAGCCCCTCCGCTTCC
>JAFWBO010000114.1 GCA_017507065.1 Kiritimatiellia bacterium
CCAGCGCCGCGACAAGAATCAATTTCTTCATTTTTCCCTGCTTCCGTTGTGATTCGCGCCCGACCGTCGGGCGGAAATGTTGTTGCGATATTCTACAATATTCTGCGCCATATTTCAATATTCAAGACGTCGTTTCACGGCTTTGCGCAAAGCCCCCACTCCGCAAGCGGGGAGACAGGCAGCCCCATGATGTTCTCGTACTCGCCCGTGAACGATTCCACGAGCAGATCTCCGCTTTCGTCGATGTCGTACGCACCAGCCCGGTCGAGAGGGTTCACGCGGCGGATGTAAGAGTCTATGTCCGCACCGGAAAGTTCGCGGAACTTCACAAGGCTTTCGGCCGTCTTCACCTCGCCGTCGAGCGCAACCGCCGTGAACACGCTGTGCGTGCGGCCGGAAAGTTCGCGAAGAAACCTCGCCGCCTCGCCGGCATCGGCCGGTTTGCCGTATATCCTGCCGTCGAGAGAAACGACGGTGTCCGCCGAAAGCACCCGCCTTCCATGCGCGAAACGCGCTGCCGCAGCCCCTTTCGCCACGGCATTCGCGGCGACCGTCCCGAGAGGATCTCCGGGGATGTCACGCTCCGGCGCGCCTGTTTTGACCACGATGAAACGTATGCCGAGAGAAGCGAGTATCTTTGCCCTTCTCGGGCTGGCGCTCGCGAGGACTATCTCTTCGCGGGCCTCCGCGCCTGGACCTGTCATGAAACAATCCTTTCGAGAGCGATTCTCATCGATGCCATCCTCGCGGCCGTATTCGCCGCCGACGGCTCCACCGGAGAATCGGCGCACACCAGAGAATCGGCCGCGGCGGAATGGAGCCATACGGCCGCGGCGGCGGCGAGAGGCGCGGCGGCGGCGGCGCTCATCCCCGAACGCACCAGCCTCGCCCAGCGCGCGGCGATCGCGCCCGAGAGAAGATCGCCCATGCCGCCGAGAGCCATGAACGGATTGCCGCGATCGGAAACGAATTTCCATTTCCCGTCTTCGGAGAGGACAATCGTGCCAGGTCCTTTCAAAACGACGGTCGCGCGGAAGCGTCGCCTTATTTCTTCGGCGGCGGCATCCCTGCCGGCGTCGATTTCCGCGCTCGTGCATCCGAGAAGTTTCGCCGCCTCGGCCGAGTGCGGCGTAAGAACCGCCGTGCACCCCGGCGCAGGAAGGATCGGCCTGCCCGAACGCTCCGCATCGGCAATGGCCGAAAGCGCATCGGCGTCGAGAACCGCATTCACCGAGCCGCAGGAAAGAACGGAGCGCACAATGCGCTCCGCCGAACTCCCGAGCCCCATGCCGACGGCTGCGGCATCCACCCTCGGGAGACGCGGCGCGACGTCGGGGAACCCTGGAACGAACGTGGCTTCCGGCACGAGACAGGCCGCGGCGGCGCGCGTTCCGTCGACAGACGCGATGCGCACCATGCCCGCACCGGCCGAGCGCGCCCCGAGAGCCGCGAGCGCGGGAGCGTTGGGGAAAGCGTCCGAACCTCCCACGACGGCGACGGAGCCGGCCGAGTACTTGTGCATGCGGGCGTCTCTCGGCGGGAATGCGCCGGCAAGCGTCTCCGGCGGATCGAAAACGCCGCGGATCATTCTTCCCCGCTTTCCTCCGCATTAAGCGTAAGATGCCTGTAGAACACGGCATTGCCCGTACGCGTGTAGCACCACAGGAAAAGACTCGACAAAACGACGACAACCGCCGCGAAACACAAGGCCGCGAGCGAAAACACGTCAAGCTGCGTGATGTACGCCGGGATGTCTGCGCCGCACGTGCACGTGCAGGCGAACAGCAGAAAGGCCGCAAAGTCGCATAGGAGCACGGCGGTCACGGCAGGCCAGTACGAGCATTGCAGACAGAAGAGGCGCCACTTGCGGCCTTTCATCAGCCTGCCGGATTCTTCAAGGCATTCCGACGCGCTCTTGTCGGGATCGTCGGCCTTTATGAAAAACGCCATCGAATACCTGTATGCCGCTATGATTCCCGGCACGATGAAGAGAAGCGACCACAGAAACACGCGCAGCGCGACGAGAAAGCGAAGCGCCGCCATGCCGAACGGCCGCTTGAATCCGGAAAAGACACAGCCGAAATAGTTCTCCGGCCTGTTTCTGACGGCGAGCGAGGCCGCCGTCGAAGATCCGAAATCAAGCACGCCGTCCACAATGTACGCGATAAACACTTCGAACAGCGACGCCACGATCATCGTCGTCACCGCGAACGACCCCGACGGCAGAGCAGGAATCTCGTCGCCGAACAATCGCGCAAACCTGATTTCCCAGTGCAGCGTCTGGAGCGTCTTGACGCCGACCGCCTCGAACGCGGAATCGAGGAGCGACACGATCGCCGTCACCGCAAGATAGACCGCTGCCATCGCGGCGGCCATGCGGAAAAGCCATTTTCCGGCAAAGAGAACGCCGTGCATCTCCTTTTTTATTTCTTTTGCTTTCGGCATGCTTAACTCCTTCCTTTATTTTATTTTCGCGCAAGCGCGGCCACGGCCCGTTTGAAGCCGTCGGCGCTCCTTGATATGATCGATTCGTCCACGCTGCAGCTCAATCGCACGTAGCCGCCGAAGCCGAATCCCTTGCCGGTGACGACGAGAATTTTCTCCTTGAGAAGAGCCTCGACGAACTCGAGATCGTCTTCCACCGGGCTTTTCGCGAAGAAATAGAACGCGCCTTGCGGCATCTCGAATTCGATCCCCGCCTCGGAGAGCACTTTCGCCATGAGCCGCCTGCGGCGGTCGTAGACGGCGAGATCCACCGTCTCCTCGGCAAGCTCGGCGGCGAGCCTCTGGCCGATTACAGGCGAATTCACGTAGCCGAGCGTGCGGTTTGTCAGAGTGACGGCCGATACGAGCTCGCCGTCCATCGCCGGGTTGGCGAGGAAATATCCGACGCGCTCGCCCGCGAGCGAAAGCGTCTTCGAAAAGCTTCCCGCCACGCACGCCCACGGCGAAAGCGGGAGGACGGCCGGCACTTCGACGCCGTCGTACGCAAACGCGCGGTAAGGCTCGTCGCTGACGAGGAACATCGCCCTTTCCCCGCCCGCTTCGGCGCGGCGGGCGTTCTCGGCGTCGACGATGGCGGCGATCGCCGCCATGTCTTCGGCGGAATATATCGCGCCGGTGGGATTGTTGGGAGAGTTCACGATTATCGCGCGCGTCTTCGGCCCCACCGCGGCGGCGAGCGCGGCGATGTCGGGACGGAACGACGGAGGAATCGAAGGAACGCTTTTGAGAACGCCGCCGAAATGCCCGCAGTAGGCGCCGTATTCCACAAAGTAAGGCGCGGGGACGACGATCTCGTCGCCGGGAGAAACCACCGCGCGGAAGAAGCTCACGAGCGCGCCGGCCGCACCCACCGTCATGACGACGTCTTTCGCCTCCACCGCGCATTTCTGCTGAGCGGAAAGCATCTTGGCCATCGTCTCCCTCACGGCGGCGATGCCGGCGTTGGGGCAGTATCCGAGACCGAGCGGACGCACCGCGCCGTCGGCGATGCGCATGAGCACGTCTCTCGTTTTGGCCGGCGGAGGCACGTCGGGGTTGCCGAGCGAAAAATCGCACACCGCCTCTTCGCCGAACTGCTTTTTGAGCTCGATGCCCTTTTCGAACATCTTGCGAATCCAGCTCGAAGACGCCATCGAGCTTTTTATCTGGTCTGTAACCGTCTGCATGTCAATCTCCGTAGTTTGCCGCAATCGATCGGATATGCCGCTTTCCGCCAGAACGGCAGGTCATGCGAAAAGCCTTTCCGGATATTCCCCCGCTTCGGCGAGTTCCTTCAGCCGCGCGACGACAAAAGGCCTGTCTTCGCGGTATGTCACCCCGAACCAGCGCGACGAAGTCGGCAGGACGAAACAGTCCGCCGAACCGTCGCAGACCATGTCGTTCACGGCGAACGGAAGATACCATTCGTTCTTCTCCGATGACGCGTTTTCGGCGAGCCACTTCGGAAAACGCTCTTCGAGCGACGCGAGAAACTCCGGGGGGAAGCCCCAGAGATTCATCGAAACGAGACTGTCGAGCGGCACTTCGGCGCCGCTGGCCTCGTCAACGGCGGTATTCTCGCCGGCGCGCACGAGCTTCGTCATCTCCTGTATCCCGCGCAAACGCCCCTCGCCGTCTATGTCGCAGACGCCGCGCGCCACGCTGCCGTTTTCCGAAAGAGTGCGCGCGAGTTCGAAACCGACCATGGCAATATGCATTTTTCCGGAGCCGCCGCGCCCGGCGGAAAGGAAACCACCGAGTTTCCCGAACGCGTCGCGGCCGTAGAAATCGTCGGCGTTGATCGCCGCGAAAGGCCCCGACACCTCGCGGCGGGCGGCGCGGGCGGCATGGGCCGTGCCCCACGGTTTGGTGCGCCCGGGAGCGGCGGAGTAAGGCGCAGGGATGTCGTCCATCGACTGGAACGCATAAGCCACGTCGAGAACGTTCTCGTACTTCGAGCCCACCTTTTCGCGGAATTCCTTCTCGAAATCGCGGCGTATCACGAACACCACCTTGCCGAAACCGGCACGGACGGCGTCAAATACGGAATAGTCGAGAATCGTCTCTCCCGACGGCCCCACGCCGTCGAGCTGCTTGAGTCCTCCGTAGCGCGACCCCATTCCGGCCGCGAGCACCACCAACACGGGTTTGTTCATGACTTGTTTCCTTTCGTTGAAAGAGATCTGAAAAAATTCTCCACCCCCGGAAGCGAATCGTGGAGAGAGAGCTTGACCGGCAGTTCGATGCACAGCGGGCGGAGCATCCTGAAAAGCCTTCCGGAGACTACTTTTATTTCGCCGGGCACGCTGCCGGTTTCGACGAACTTGTGCAGGAGAACCGTCGACAGGGGCTGCCACAGATCGGCGAGCGAGCCGTCGTCCGGAGCGACGGAAAAATTGCACGCGCCGACAGGCCTGCCCGCCGACGCATCCCACAGGGCCAGCGTATAGACGGTGCGCGGCCTGGCCTCTCTCGTCACGAGCGACGGGTTCAACCTGAAATCGACCTCGACGGCGGAATCCTTCGCGAACGGCAGGTCTTTCGCCTTCGAAACGAGCGCGCGGGGAATGGAAACGGTCTCCGTGTGCGCGGGCGGCTGCGATATCGCCAGAGGCGCGTCCTTCCAGACGCCTTTCTCGACCTCGAAGCGCGCGAACATGGCCCCTTCGTTCGCATATCTCGCGCCGAGCGCGCCGTCGCTTTCAAGCCGCAGCATCACCCCGTAAGCCTCCCACAGCATTTTCGCAACGATCGCGTCCTCGGCGGAGGTCAGGCTTCTCGGCACGAATCCGGGGTCGTGCCTCTGCACGATGAAATCTCCGGAAGGGAACACGATCAGTTCGAAATGAGCAAGCTCCATCGGGCTCGAACAGAACCCGAAATCGCGGTCGGCCCTCATGCGGACGAAATCGCCGAGCGTCTTCCAGCCGTCGAGCATGAGAAGCCGCCATTTCACCGCCTTCCCGTCGCCGCGCACGACCGTGCAGAAATAAGGGAACGCGAGGCCTTTCATCTTAACGCCCCAGTTGCACGACAGCGCTTTCTCCCACAGATCGAGACCTGCGATTTTCCCGGCGATTTCCTTCGTGCCTTCCATCCCGCTACGCTCCCTTTCTACCCTATGGCGTTCGAAGCCTGGAAAACGGCGGAAAGTATCGCAATGGCGAGAAACGCCACCACTCCCGCTATCGAAACTATGAGAATGGGTTCGAGCGCGTTCGTGAAGGAGGCGATGTTCCTGTCCATGTCCTTCTGGTAGCGCCTGCCTATATGCTCGAGGGCGGAAGCCATGTCGCCAGCCTGCTCGCCGATGCCGAGCATGTCGGTCATCATCTTCGGGAACACGCCCGACGAAGCGAGCGGCCCCGATATGCTCGTGCCGTCGGTGACGCGCTTGCGGGCCGTGGCGAGAGCTTCGCCTATCACCGCGTTGCCGCACGTCTCTTCGGCGATTTTCAGCGCCTGCAGGACGTTGACGCCGTTCGCGAGAAGAGTTTTGAGAGTGTATGCCAGAGACGAATACGCCCCGCAGGCCACGATGCCTTTCACGAGAGGGGCTTTGAGTTTCCATCCGTCTATCCTGAGACGGCCGGCGGGAGTGCGTTTCCACCTGCGGAACCAGAAAAAGAACGCGACCGACGCGGCAAGAAGCGCCCAGCCGTACTGCGTCACGAAATCGGACATGCCGATCAGAATGCGCGTCGGAAGAGGAAGAGTCGCCCCGAGCGAATCGAACACCTTCTGGAACTGCGGGACGATCCAGACGAGCGCGCCTATGACGGCGAAAATCCCGAAACACAGCACGACCGCCGGATACGTCAGCGCGCTCTTTATTTTCCCGCGCATAGTGTCGGAGCGCTCGTAATGGTCGGCGAGCCGCCTCAGGACGTCGACCATCGCACCGGACGCTTCGGCCGCGCGGATCATGTTGGGATAAAGCGGCTCGAACGTGTCGGGATGGTGGCGGCAGGCGTCGGAAAAGCTCTCGCCGCGGACGATCCTGTCCCTGATGTCGCCGCATACGAATCTGGCCGCGCTGCCCTCGTCCCCCTGCCCGGCGAGTGCGGAGAGCGCCTGGCCGAGCGTCATGCCGGCCTCTATGAGATCGGCGAGCTCTGAAGTGAAAAGAAGAACCTCCACGCGCTTCATCGCCACGGCCTTGGAGCCGCCCAGCTGCATCTGCCAGACGGACGTTTTCTCCTGCCGCGATGCGCTCCGGGGACGGGAGGCGGCCGGAGCGGCCGCCCCTCCGCCTGGCGCCGGGGAGGTTCTTCTCGCGTAGCCCACCCTACTTCACCACCCTCGCGCGGATGACAGACTCGCTCGCCGAGAGCGCCGAAACGACGCTGTCCGGAACCGCAGTGTCCGTATCGATGAGCGTGTACGCGAAATCGCCGCGGCTCTTGTTGGCCACGGCGTCGATGTTGATGCCGGCGTTGCCGAGAATCGACGTGAACGTGCCGATCATGTTCGCCGTGTTCTTGTGGCAGATGGCGATGCGGCCGGCCTTCGTCGCCGGGCCGAGCGAGCATGCGGGATAGTTCACGGAATTCGCGATGTTGCCGTTTTCGGCGAAATCGCGTATTTCCCTGACAGCCATCACCGCGCAGTTGTCTTCGCTCTCGGCAGTAGAAGCGCCGAGATGCGGTATGACGATGCAGCCTTTCTTCCCGGCCGTCGCCGCGTTGGGAAAGTCGCTCACGTATTTTCTGACCTTGCCGCTTTCGAGCGCCTCGAGCATGTCGTCCTCGTTCACGAGCGCGTCGCGCGCCGCGTTGACGACGATGACCCCGTTCTTCATCATCGCTATGGCCTCGGCGTTGATCATGCCCTTCGTGGATTCGAGCGCCGGAACGTGTATGGTGATGAAATCGCAGTCGCGGTAGATCGATTCCACATTCTTGCAG
>JAFWBO010000115.1 GCA_017507065.1 Kiritimatiellia bacterium
CGCCGTCCAGAACGCAGGCGACATGGCGACGCGCAAGAAATTGTCGAGCCCGACCCACTCCGAGCGCCCCACGATTCTGTAATCCTGAAACGCCATCAACGCGCCTTTCACGAGCGGATAATAGCTCCACAGAAGTATAGAGACGAGAGCCGGAGCCAGAAAAAGCCACGGGACGAAAGAATGCTTTGACTGCGCGGCGGCGGTGCGCCTCCCCCCGCCGGACGAACCGGAGCGCGCTTTCGCGGCGCGACGGATGAGAAATGCCGCCGCGGCGGCGGAAAAGACGAATGCGCACAATATTATCCTCGCGAAAGGCCTGGCCTTTTCGAGACCCGACCTGCCGGCGTCGAACATAAGCCCGCTGTTCGCCTCTTCGTTTATTTTGGAAAGCGCCGCGGCCACGTCCATGCCGGGACCGGCATCGGAAAGCAGCACGCCGAGAAAATGTCTCTGCATGAGATCGCTCGCGCCCTGCCAGAACCCAACCCACGGCTCGGTGACGGCGGATATTTCGCCCTTCGCGAGATCTTCGTACATTTCGCGCGTCGCCGGAGGCATCGCCTCGAGTTCTCGGGAGAAACCGAGCCTTTCAAGATCTGACGGAAGACACCACATGGCTCTTCCTTCGGCCACGTTTCGTTTCACGTCTTCATCCGCAAGAGCCGGCGAGGCGAGTGCTTCAAGACATTTGAAGACGAGATCGCGCTCCTCTTTCGGACGGAAGCGCACCGAATCGCTCATGGCATAAAAATGCCTGTGGGCCTGAAGCACGCGGACGCCGCCTTCGTCCCTCGCGGGAAAAGGCATGAGTCCTATTTCTTCAGACGGGAAGGCAAGCGTCTCGGTAAGCCTTGAAACGAGATCCTCTCCGCCGAACACTGCGACTATCTCCCCTGAAATGAAAAGCCGGCCGACATCGTCTGCGACACTCAACGTGGGAAGAGCCCTCACCGTGCCGTCACGGACGAGAGACTGCAGAAAGCGGGCGGCGGCGACAGCCTCCGGCGAATCGAACGATGCTTCAAAAGCGCCGGACCGCCCGCGGCGAACCACGTCGCCGCGGGCGCTGTTTATCCATGGAAGAAATCCCCAGGGCCTGTTTTCGACAGCGAACGCGCGGCGGCCTTTGCATGTCAATCTGCGGCACCATCCGCGGAACTCGCTCCAGGTGCGCGGCGGTTTTTCGGGATCCAGCCCCGCGGCGCGCACAATGTCTTTGCGGTAGAGGATGCCGTAATATTTCGTGCCCGGCGTAGGCAGAGCCCAGACGTGCGAATCGAAAACGCTCACCTCGTCCCAGATGTCTTTCTTTTCAACGCCGGCGGGATCAATCCATTCATCGAGCGGATATACGAAACCCTGGGCGACATCGTGGCGAAGAATATGGAACCAGGCCTTGTAGATATCTGGCGCGGAGCCTCCGGCGAGCGCGAGAGTGAATGCAGCCCTTCCACCTCCGCCTGGCAATATGAGCGAGCCCCATTTGACGGGGTCTATAGTCCCGTCTTCGGATGCGAGAGTATTTATGCGCCGTGTGGCCGGAGTCTCAGGTTTCTCGGGATCGTAACAGAAAAGAAACGACACCGGAACACGCCCGAAGGCGGTTCCGGCGCAAACGGCGAGAGCGAGAAAAACCGCCGCCGCAGATGCGACACACCTCACTCGAGAACGTCCGAAACCATGTTGCGGGCTACTTTGCGCGCGACGCCCGGCCCGGCAATAGCCTGCAGAACGACAAGAGCGAAAAGAGTTGACGCGCCCGGCCCCTGCCCCGTTATCACATCTCCGTCGGCCACGACGGGAACATTCGCGGATTTGCGGTCGAGCTGGACGATGCATGTCGGATAGCAGGTGACGTGCTGGCCCGGCGAAAGCACCCCTGCATCGACAAGGACGAGCGGCGCGGCGCAAATCGCGCAAATGAGTTTCTCTTCGCTCTTCTGACGCCTCAACCTCTCGAGAAGCTTTTCGGAGGCGCGGAGCTTTTCGGTGCCCTCTCCTCCTCCAGGAAGGATTATGGCGTCGAAATCGTCTTTTTCAACCTCGTCGAACGCCACATCGGCCAAAAGCAAAAGGCCGTGGGCGCCTTTGACCTCTCTCTCCGGAGAGAGAGACGCGACAATCGTTTCAACGCCGCCGCGTCTCAGGACATCCACGGCCGTCACAGCTTCGATTTCTTCGAAGCCGTGCGCCAGCACTATCAGAGCTTTTGACATATCAATTCAATTTCGCCTGGTTGCACTTGATGTTCCGCCCGAGAACAAGCTTGTTGTTCAAGGCCTTGACGGCGGCGGCCGCCTCGGACGCATCCGTCATGTGGACGAACCCGAACCCTTTCGACCTGCCGTTGTAGCGGTTGGTTATTATTCTCGCCGAAGTGACTTTGCCATACGCTTCAAACTCCTTGCGGAGAACGTCTTCGGTGAGGTCGTAGCTGAGATTGCCGACATATATCTCGACAGTCCCTTCGGGGAGGTCGGGACGGCGCTGAGCCGATTTCTGGCGCTCGCGCGTCTTTTCGCCGCACTTGCAGGAGCACAAAGATCTGCAGCAGCGTACAAGCCAGCATGCAATACACGCCGCCAAAGCGCCCGCGACGAACGACAGCGACGCAAGCGCGGCGGCCGCACAACGGGTTGCTTCGTTTTCGAACAGATTTACCAGACTTTCCATTTCCTTTTTTTCCTTTTCTTTTAGTTTGTTGTTGTTTTATTTTTTATCAAGACGCCGCACAAAACGGCACTACCTCACGGGCTTTTGTAATCGCCGAGGCTCTTCATGCGGCTTGGATGGCGAAGTTTACGGAGCGCTTTCGCCTCTATCTGACGAATGCGTTCTCGCGTCACGTTGAAAAGCTTGCCGACTTCTTCGAGCGTGCGGCTGTAACCGTCGGTAAGCCCGAAACGATAGTCGACAACCTTTTTCTCGCGGTCGGAAAGCGTGTTGAGAATCTCTCTCAAACGCTCTCTGAGGAGGTGGCCTTCCGTAACTTCGAACGGATTTTCGCTCGTCGTATCGGGGATGAAGTCGCCGTAGCGGGCGTCGTCGCTGTCGCCGATCTTAGACTGCAGCGAAATCGGCTGCTGCGCCATCTTCCTCACGGTGCGCACCTGCTCCACGGTCATGCCGGTTTCGGCGGCGAGCTCCGATTCGAGAGGCTCGCGGCCGAGCTTCTGGACGAGACGCTTCTGCATGCGCAGAAGCTTGTTTATCGTCTCGATCATGTGCACCGGTATACGGATCGTGCGGGCCTGGTCGGCTATCGCCCGCGTCGCGGCCTGGCGTATCCACCATGTCGCGTACGTGGAGAACTTGTAGCCGCGTTTGTATTCGAATTTTTCGACGGCCTTCATGAGCCCGGTGTTTCCTTCCTGGATGAGATCGAGGAAGGAGAGCCCGCGGTTCATGTATTTCTTGACGATCGAAATGACGAGCCTGAGGTTCGCCTCGACCATCTTGGTCCGCGCCGAATGCCCGGCCTTAAGCACCTTCTTCATTTCGTCGAACGCGGCGACGAAATCGTCCGGAGGCATGCCGAAATCCTTTTCGAGCACGGCCATGCGGCTCTTTGTCTCGGCGATGTCCCTGTCGCGCTTCTTGGACGGCTTTTTCTGCAGAAGCTCGGCAAGCGTCTTTTTCAGCCTCTTGTAAGGAAGGTTGATGTTGTCGTCGGCGTCGACGCAGAGCTTTTCGAGAATCTTCTGCTTGAAGCTGAGCTCGTCGAAACACTCCCTCATCGCCTTGCGGGCGTTTCTGAGAGACTGCTCGGCCCCTCTCAAAGCCTGTGGCGTGACGCCGCGCTTCGTGCGCAAAGCAAGATACTTCGCGCTCGACTCCCTGAGACGCTTGTCGCTGTCGGCAAGCATTCTGCGCAATTCGGGAATCCTCGCAAGATATTTCTCGCGCTTGTCCTCGAAATTGTCGGTGACGATCCTGTCGAAACGCTCCGCCTGCCCTTCGATCCTGTCGAGAAGCCTTTCATACTTCGGCCTGACGAAAAGGAAGCTGTTGAAGATGTCTTTCACCTTCTCTTCGCTCGTCTCTATCGTCTGGCAGAGCTTCATCTCCTCGTCGCGAGAAAGCAGCTCCACCTGGCCCATCTGGTGGAGATACATCCTTATCGGATCGTCGTCGCGGTCTTCAACCCTGTCCTTGTTGGAACCCTGGTTCTTGACGTTCTTCGCCTCAAGCCATTTTTTGACGTCCTCCTCGCGCAGGACCTGCACGTTCAGAGCCTCGAGCGTGGCGAGATACTTGTCGGTCTGGAGAGTGTCCACGATGTTCTGCGGAAGAGTCTGATTGAGCTCTTCGTAGGTGACATACCCTCCGTTCGCCTCGCTACGGCGCTTGATTTCGTTGAGGACTTCGTTGAACTCGGTCTTTATGAGAATCGACATGCCCTCCATCAAAGGGAGCACGCCGTCTTCCGAACCGTCGGCAAGATCGTCCGGAACGGGCACGTTTGGAACCGGCGGAGCTTCGGGGATGTCCTCATCGCCATCTTCTCCGTCGGCGCGGTCCGCGCCGGATTCGCGGCTTTCGACCTCGCCGACAAGATTGTCGATATCGATCTGCGCTGGAGGCACGTCGCTGTCGGACTCGTCGTCGATTGCAATCGCATCGATGTCGAAACCGTCGATATCCTCGTCTGCATCGACGATCGTCTCGGCGGAAGGGACGGCCTTCCCGGACTTGCGGCCCGGCGCGTTTTTCTTGCGCGCCGGTTTCGCCGCAGTTTTCTTGGCCGGCTTCTTTGACGATTTTACCTTATTGGACTTCTTTAATGCCATGTTTCTCCAACTCAACTATACAATCCACCCGACTGCACTTTGTCAAGTGTTGTGAATTATACCACCGCTTTCCCCGAATGTCAAGCGACAGATTCGAGTTTTTTGCGAATCGCGTCGAGGAAGGTTTCGCTGTCCACCGCTTTCGGCGAAGGCGACATCATGGATGCGAGGTCGCCGGTCACGACGCGCGACCGTATTGTGTCGAGAACGGCCTTCTCGATCGCGTCGGCGAAGGCGACCAGAGCGTCCGTCGAATCGAGTTCGCCGCGCTTGCGCAGCGCCCCGCTCCATGCGAAGATGGTGGCCACCGGGTTCGTTGACGTCTTTTCGCCCTTCAGCCGCCTGTAGTAGTGGCGGGTTACCGTGCCGTGGGCGGCCTCGTATTCGAAACACCCGTCAGCCGAAACGAGGACGCTCGTCATCATGGCGAGAGAACCGAACGCCGACGATATCATATCGCTCATCACGTCGCCGTCGTAATTCTTGAGCGCCCAGACCATCCCTCCCGAAGAACGCACTATCCTCGCTACAGCGTCGTCTATGAGCGTGTAGAAATAAGAGATGCCGGCCTTTTCGAAACGCGAAGCGTATTCCTCCTCGTAAAGACGGCGGAACGTCTCTTTGAACCGGCCGTCGTAGAGTTTCATTATCGTGTCTTTGGTGGAGAACCAGAGATCTTTCTTCTCCGCGAGGGCGTATTCGAAACACGAACGCGCGAACGCCTCGATGGACGAATCTTTGTTGTAGCAGCCCTGGAAAACGCCGGGCCCTTCGAAATCGTAGACCTTCTCTCGTTTCACGGAACCATCGGCCGCGGTGAAGACGATCTCTGCCGCACCTGGCTCGGATATGTCCATTTCGGCGTCTCTGTAGAGATCGCCGTACCCGTGTCTTGCCACGGTTATGGGCTTCGTCCATCCGGGAATGTAGCTTTTGAGCTCTTCGCAGACGATAGGCGTCCTGAACACGGTGCCGTCGAGCGCGTTCCTGATCGTCCCGTTGGGAGAAGGCCACATTTTCTTGAGTTTGTACTCCTCCATGCGTTGGAAATTGGGCGTGATGGTGGCGCACTTCACGCCCACCTTCAGCCTCTTGACGGCGGCGGCCGCCTCCCTGGTGACGGCATCGTCGGTGGCATCGCGGTTTTCGAGCCCGAGATCGTAATATTCCGTCTTGAGATCGACAAAAGGAAGGATGAGACGCTCTTTTATCTCCTTCCAAAGGATTCTCGTCATCTCGTCGCCGTCCATCTCGACCAGAGGAACGGCCATCGCTATTTTTTCTCTCACGTTTTCATACCTTTCTCGTGCGCGGAAAAACGCACGCGTTTTAGAAACCCGAGGTGATACGCCGCCGGAACAGCCGTCATCAGGCAGCACGCGACATCCGAAAACGGCATCGCCAGCCATACTCCGAGCGCATGGTCGGAGATGAAATAGGGCAGAAACCACGCCGCGGGGATCAAGCACGCGCCCTGGCGGAGCGTGGACAGGACTATGGCGGAAAGCGGCCTGCCTATCGACTGGAAATACGTGGTGGCGACGATATTCAGCGATATGCACCACAGCATGCAGTTCGACACGGCGAGATCTCGAGAAGCAATGTCGAGAAGCGCAGGATTGTCCGAAGAAACGAAAAGCGATGCAAGCAAGCGCGGAAACGGCGGAACCGTCTGGAGAACGGTCGCCGCGAAGCAGAGAATCGTCGTGATCGAAAAGCCCGCGAAAAGCGTGGACCTTACGCGCTTGAAATTCCGCGCGCCCCAGTTGTAGCCTATGATAGGCTGAAGCCCCTGCTGCGTGCCGAGGACGGGCAGGACCACGAGAATCATGACGCTCTGGAAAACGCCGAGCGAAGCTATCTGCGTGGTGGCCGCGGCTTTGTCGACGGCCCACTTGGCGAACGCAAGAGGAAGAACCACGTTTATCGCCGCGCCGAAAAGCTGCTGCAGGAACGGAGCGAGACCTATTCCGCACGGCTTGAGAACGAGACCTCTGTGAAACCCTATGCACCGCCATTTGAACTTCACGAGCGTCCTGCCCGAAAGATACCGCCACACCGCATAGAGAAAACTCGCGAACATGCCTATGACCGTCGCGAACGCAGCGCCTTCTATCCCGAGCCCGAGCCCGGGCAGCGCGAGAGACGTGCGCGGCAGCGGTATCTTCGTAAAAATGAAAAACGGGTCGAGGACGACATTCACTCCGAAACCGACGGCGAGAGCCGCCATCGACTGCACGGCCGCGCCCTCCGCGCGCATCATAGCCGAAAGCCCGAAACCTATGTGCGAAAAGAAATGCGAAAAAAGCACTATCCTGAGATATGTTTTCGCGAAACCCAACGCCTCGTCGCTGACTCCGTTTCCGCCGCACCAGCCGAGAACCGTGTCGAGATTGAAATAGACGAGCGGCGGAAGGACGCAGAAGAACGCGAGTTTGAAAGCCACAAGCTGGCCAAGCAGTTTTTCGCACGCATCCATGTCGCGCGCGCCGAGACGGATGGACATCAAAGCCGCATGTCCAACGCCGACGAACACCCCGAACGCCGCAAAAAGCATCATCACCGGGAAAGCGAGAGTAAGCGCCGCGATCGCCGCCTCTCCGCACCCGTGCCCGATATAGAAGCGGTCCACGACGGAGTAGAGCGCGTTCAGCGACATCGCGACGAGCGCGGGCCAGGAATATTTGAATATCAGCCTTGCAGGGCTCGCTTCCGCCAGCTCGCGACGGGCGTCTTCTCCTCCGGATTGTGCCCGCAAAGACATCAGAACACGACGGCCGTGCCGGGAAGAGCGCGGCGTATACGCTCCATCTCGTCCCGGCCGAGGCGGAGATCGCCGAGCTGCAGCTGTCTGAGGCTCTTCCACGCCGAAAGATCTTCGGGAAGCTTCTCGACGAGTGTTCTGCTGAAAGAAAGCCCCTCGAGCCCCTTCTTCTCCGCGAGCCAGCGGGGGATCTCACGGACGGGATTGCCGGAAAGATCTATGTCGGTGAGGCAGGGAAGATCTTTAAGAGTTTCCGGAACAGCAGTGAAGCGGTTGTCTCCGAGATATATCCTGCGCAACTTGGCGAGCCGGGAGAGATCGGGCAGTGACGAAAGACGGTTGCGGTTGAGCCGCAGCCATTTAAGCCCCGTGAGATCGGCGATCTCGGCCGGCAGCTTTTCAAGGCTGTTGCGGTCGAGATTGACATAGTCGATCGCTTCGCCGGCCTTGAAGGCGTCCTTCACGGACGAAAGATCTTTCAGAGCCTTGTCCTGAAGATATACGCGCGAGCCTTCCGGAACGGTTTTATACGCCGGTTCCGGCTCGTTGAAGCACCCGAGGGCGAAAGCGCACCCGGCGAAAGCGATCAGACGTTTCATTTTCAGTTTCCTGCCGCGACGATAGCCGCGAAATCGGCCGCCTTGAGAGCTGCGCCGCCGATAAGCCCGCCGTCGATATCCTTCTTGGCCAGAAGCTCCGCAGCATTGCCGGGCTTCATGGAGCCGCCGTACTGGATGCGGACCGTCTCGGCCGTCTCGGCGCCGACAAGCCTGGCGAGCGTCGCGCGGATGAGAGCGTGCACTTCCTGCGCCTGGTCGGGAGTGGCCGTTTTGCCCGTGCCTATCGCCCAGACCGGCTCGTAGGCGATGACAAGCTTTGCGCAGTCGGCAGCCGATATATCCTTGAGGCCGACGTTCATTTGGCGCTCGATGACCTCGACGAGTTTGCCTGCTTCGCGCTCTTCGAGAGTCTCGCCGACGCAGACTATCGCCGTGAGACCCGCCGCGATGACGGCGCGCGCGCGGAGATTGACCGTCTCGTCCGTCTCGCCGAAATACTGGCGGCGCTCGGAGTGCCCGATGATGACGTATCTGGCTCCGGCATCGGAAAGCATACCCGTCGAAATCTCGCCAGTGTACGCGCCTGATTCTTTCCAGTGGGCGTTCTCGCCGCCGATTCCGACCGCCGTGCCCCTGGCGGCCTCGACCGCAGCGGGAATGTCTATCGCCGGCGTGCAGCAGACGACTTCGACGTTGGTGAAATCCTTTGTCGCCTCTGCCACGGCCTTGACGAGCGCGGCCGTCTCTGACGGCTTGACATTCATCTTCCAGTTTCCTGCGATTATTTTCTTTCTCATTTTTTATTTTCCTCCGTTTTGTCTGTTTTAAGTTTTCTGTGTTTGACCCCCGCAGATCGGAAAATCGCCTTGACCGTGCCGAGGAACGCATAATCGCCCTGATAGACGACTTCCCTTATGCCGGCGTTTATCAGAAGCTTTGCACACGTAAGACACGGCGAAACCGTCACATACGCCGTGGCGCCGTCGACGGCCTGGCCAAAAAGCGCCGCCTGGCAGATCGCGTTCTGCTCGGCGTGGACGCAGAGGCACTCGTCGAGATGCGTGCCGCTCTCCACCTTGCCTGAACACCGGGGACAGCCTCCTTCGAAACAGTTTTTGACGCCATGGGGCGTTCCGTTGTACCCTGTCGAAAGAATGTGGCGGTCTTTCACGATCACCGCCCCGACGTGGCGGCGCGAACAATTGCTGCGGGTCGCCACGACCTCGGCGATTCTCATGAAATATTCGTCCCATCCGGGACGCGGATCTGCAGTCTTGGCCATATCGCGATCAAAGCCTGTTGGAGCGTGAAAGATCCGGCTTGGACTGCCTGCCCGCTCTTTCCCACGCGCTGTTTCCCGGCGACGCGCGGACGGCGACGATCTTCCCGTCGCAGACGGCGCGCACGAAACATCCGCAGTACATCGTCCCGCTCGAACTCGTCCTGATGCGCTGACGGTTGCGCGAACCAGAACGCACGGTCCTGTTGCTGCGAGTCACCTCGGGAGACTTGAAGGAAAACGTCTGCGATCTCGACGAACCGGTGTCGGAAAACGTGTACGTCCCTATCGTCCTGCTCGAATGTATCTTGTCGAGAGAAACGCCCGATCCGCCAAGCTTGCGCGTGACGAAAAACGCCTCGAGAGTGACAGTGCACGTCTCTCCCGGCGGCGGCTTGCACGAAATGCGCCCTTCGTACGAAGTGACCGTCGATACGCTCTTCGTCTCGGTGCCGCGCGTTCTCACGCGGCGCGATCTGCCCTTGAACGAAGTCTCCGACTCCGCCCTGCCAGTATTAAGCGAAAGCATTATGACGGGCTTTTTGGGCGGCGCGTTTTTTTTCGCTTCGGCGGCCGAAGCGGCGTCCGGGGACAAAACGGCGGACAACGCGAGAAGTATCAGAAATCTGCGCATGGGACCGATCCTTTTTTATTCGGCGACGCAGGCCGGAGCTATTCTGCCGAAATTTCCGATCGCCCCGGAATAGCCGCTTTTCGCTCTTTCGAGCGCGGCGCGGGCCGCGGGAAATTTAGTCTCCTTCCAATATTCGAGCACAGCCTCCTTCTCCGGGAAACGCGACGCGTATCTGACGAAAAGGGCCGCGACCACGGCGCATATCGCCGCATCGACGAGCTCTCTCGCGTGAAGATCGTGGTAGACCTTGCCGAGCGGGTTGTTCTTTACCGCTTCGTTTGCCGCGTCCACGGCGGAGGCGAGCTCTCTTGCGGCAGCGACGAATCCGGCAAGATTCGGAGGCACGTCGACGCCGTCGAGAACGTCGTCGATCACCTCGTTGTAGAGCCCGGCCGCCACGCCGGCTATGGCGGCCACTATCTGAAGCTGGCTGGTGCCTTCGTAGATGGTCGTGATTCTCGCGTCACGCAGATATCTCTCGACCGGATAGTCTTTCATGTATCCGGACCCGCCGAGAACCGCGAGAGCCCCGTTGGACACGCGCATGGACATCTCGGAAGCGTAATACTTCGCCATGGGCGTGAGCATCTTGTTGAACGCGGCATACTTCTTCATGCGGGCTCTGACGGCCTGCGCCTCGGGAGTCCCCTTGAGCGACTCGAACTTTTTGGAAAGCCCGTCCTCGAGATCGACGCTCTTCGACGAATAGTAAGCGAGAAGACGCGCCGCCTGGAGATCGGCGGACATGTCGCAGAGAAGATCGCGCACCGCGGGAAACTCCTCGATGGCGACGCCGAACTGCTTTCTCCCCGCCGCATACTCGCGAGCAGCTCTGTATGCGGCCTCGCCGATGCCGGTGCCCTGCGCAGAAATGCCGACTCTCGCGCCGTTCATGAGCGACATCACATACGTTATGAGACCGCGTTTGCGCTGGCCCACGAGTTTGGCCGGCGCATTGTCGAAAACCATCTCGCAGGTGGGCGAACCGTTTATGCCAAGCTTGTGTTCAAGACGGCGGATTTTTACTTTCGGCCCTTTTTCGACAAGAAGACAGCTCAGGCCGCGCCCGTCGGAAAATTCAGGCTCCGTTCTCGCCAGCACCAGAAGCACGTCGCCGCAGCCGTTCGTGATGAACCGCTTTACGCCGTTTACAAACCAATTGCCGTTTTCATCCTGCCACGCCGAAGTCTTGACGCTCTGCAGATCGCTTCCGGCGTCGGGCTCGGTCAAGACCATCGCGCCGGTATACGTGCCGTCGCAGAGTTTCGGGACATACTGTTTCTTTATCTCTTCGTCCGCGAAACGGTTTATCGTCTCGGCTATGCCCTGTAGACCGAAAATGTTCATGAGCGCAGCGTCCGCGCGGCTGACTATCTCGTTCGCCGCCGTAAGAACGGTGCACGGCATGTTCAGCCCGCCGAGACAATAGGGGATGGTGCATCCGGAAAGTCCGGAAGCGCCGAGGAGCTTCACAGCCCTGGCAATGCCGGGAGCGTATGTCACCGAACCGTCGGCGTTGAGGACGTTGCCCACCCTGTCGGTCTCTTCCGCCGTGGGGGCGATGTCCCTGGCGCATATCTCTCCGCATATGGAAAGCGCGCGCTTGTAGTTGTCGATCGCATCGGCCGAGTCGACGGGCGCGAAATCGTATTCGCCGGCGAAGCGGAATCCCTCTTCGCAAAGTTCGGCGACTTCGTCGAGTCCTATCGCGTCAATCGTCTTTTCGATTTCGGCGTTGTCTTTGTAAAAGTTTTCCATCTTTTCTTCAGCCGCCCTTCTGCTTTATGGCTCTGATCATTTTCGGAACTATCTCGTTGGCGTCGCCCACGATACCGTAGTGCGCCACCTTGAACACCGGAGCGTCCTTGTCGGTGTTTATAGCGATTATCTTGGCCGACTCCTGCATGCCGACGAGATGCTGGACCGCCCCGGAAATGCCGCAGCTTATGAAAAGCCTCGGTCTCACCGTCTGCCCGGTCTGCCCTATCTGTCTGTCGTGTTCGCAATACCCGAGGTCGACAGCCGCGCGGCTCGCGCCGACCGCCGCCGAACCTCCGAGCGCGGCGGCGAGATCGAAAAGTTTCGCGAAGTTTTCCTTCGAGCCCATGCCCGCGCCGCCCGCGACGATGATCGGCGAACCTTTGAGATCGACGCTCGACGTGCGCCGGACGATTTCGAGAACCTCGACGGGAATGTCGACCCCCTCGAGACGCGAAGGATGGCGCACGAGCGTACCGCCGCGGCCGGAGACCCTGTCGAGAGGTTTCATGACGCCCTCGCGGACCGTAGCCATCTGCGGCCAGTTGTAGGGATTGACGATGGTCGCTATGATGTTGCCGCCGAACGCCGGGCGCATCTGGAGAAGCACCCCCTTGCAAAGATGCGGCGTGCCGTCGGCGTTTTTCGTCTTGGGATCCGAATAATCGCCGATTCTGAGGTCGGTGCAGTCCGCAGTAAGCCCGCACCTGAGAGCCGAAGCCACCGCAGGGGCGAGGTCGCGCCCGATGTGCGTCGCGCCGAAGACCACTATCTGTGGCCCGATCTCCTTGACAAGCTCCACCATCGAATGGCGGTAGGCCTTGGACCTGTAGATTTTCAGCTCGGGATCGTCGACGAGGCGCACCGTATCGGCTCCGTGCTCGAAAAGCCCGACGGCCAGAGACTCTACGCCGCTTCCCATGAGAACCGCCGCGAGCGGCACCCCGAGCCTGTCCGCGAGTTCTCGCCCCTTGCCGAGCAGCTCGAACGAAATGCCCGAAAGCCGGCCGTCTTCCTGTTCGGCGAAAACCCAGACTTCGCCTTTTGTCCTGTCAGTCATCTGAAATCTCCTTATCCTATCGTGTGGTCGGCGCAGAGCTCCGCGACGAGAGAGGCGACTCCTTCGTCGGTGGCGGGAATATCCTTGTAGTTTCCGCCGGCGAGGACGACCGATATTATGTTGCTCACGCGGGTGGGGGAACCGGCGAAACCGCACCTCTCGGCCTCGGCTCCGATGTCGTCGCACGAAATCTGGCCTATAGCAAGATCGCCTTCGAGGGCGACGCCCCCGTTTTCGGCGGGAGCTTTCGCCTTTTTATACTTCATCGCACGCTTGACAACGGCCGGACGCAGCTCTCCGAAAGCCTCGCTTACCGTGAAGAGCGCCGGGAGATGCACGCGGTCTCGTTCGACGCCGGTGCCTATGTCGCGCACGGCGACGGCGAAATCGCCGTCCATCTCAAGCCCTGTAAGATACGTGACCGCGGCACAATCGAGTTTTTCGGCGATCTGCGGCCCAACCTGCGCCGTGTCGCCGTCGATGGCCTGTCTGCCGCAGAAAACGAGATCGGGCTTGAACATGGCGACGGCTTTTGAAAGTATGTAGCTCGTGGCAAGAGTGTCGGAGCCCGCCGCCTTGCGGTCGGTGAGGAGATAAGCCTTGTCGGCTCCGCACATCAGCGCCTCGCGCAGTATGCCGCACGCCGCCGGCAACCCCATCGTCACGACCGTGACCGTGCCGCCCCAACGATCTTTTACGCGCAAAGCCGCTTCGAGAGCGCATTTGTCTTCCGGGTTGAAAATCGCCGGAAGAGCCGCGCGGTTTATCGTGCCGTCGGCCTTCATGGCCGAACCGGTCACCTTGTTCGTGTCGGGAACCTGCTTGATGCAGACGACGGAATTGTAGCCGCCGGGGCGGCCGTTGCTGCTTTCGTTCATATCACCCTGAAAAAAAATGGTGGGGCTGCCGGGAATCGAACCCGGAACCTACGGTTTAGGAAACCGTCGCTCTGTCCAGTTGAGCTACAACCCCATTGGATTGGCAATGCCCGCTATTATACCAAAACTTGCGAATAATATCAAGGAAAGGGAACACGGGCCAAACGATAAAAGAGCGCGGACGAGACGCCCGCGTTCTTTTACGGATCGCCGTCGCGCGGACGTCCTCAGACGAGGCCGCGCTTGACGAGATGCTCGGCGATTTCGACCGCGTTGAGCGCGGCGCCGCGGAGAAGCTGGTCGCCCGAAACGAACATGTCGAGGCCCTTTCTGTCGTTCCTCGAAATATCCTGGCGGATGCGTCCGGCGAGAACATCGTAGCCGCCCGTCGCGTCGAGAGGCATAGGGTACGCCCCCGCGAGCGGATCGTCGACCACTCTGACGCCTTCGGCCTTCGAAAGGATTTCCCTCGCCTCTTCTGGCGTGATGTCTTCCTCGAACTCGATGTTGAGCGATTCCGAATGAGCCCTCGCCACCGGAATGCGCACCGACATGCAGGAAAGCATGAGATCTGGCGCATGGAGCATCTTGCGCGATTCGTTGCGCATCTTGAGCTCCTCGAGCGTGTACCAGTTCGTCTCGTCGAACTTGTCGATGTGCGGAATGATGTTGCCGAGAAGACGGTGCTGGAAAGCCTTGACCGTAAGAGGCCTGCCCTCGGCATACTCGCGTATCTGGCCTTCGAGCTCGTCGAGCCCCGGCGCGCCCGCGCCGGAAGCGGCCTGATATGTCGAGGCGATGATGCGCTTTGCCTTTTTCGCCTTGTGAAGCGGCGCCACGGCTTCAAGCATGATGGCCGTCGTGCAGTTGGGGTTGGCGATGACACCTTTGTTCCAGTCGAGATCCTCCGCGTTGACCTGCGGAACCACGAGCGGAACGTCGGGGTCCTGCCTGAACGCGCGGGAGTTGTCGATCATCTTGGCGCCGGCCTTGACCACGGCGTCCCTAAGCTCTATCGCGACATCAGTCTTGCCGGCGAAAAGGACGATGTCCATCCCGGCGAAACTGTTCTCTCCGGCTTTGAGGACATGATATGTCTCGCCGCAGATTTTTTCGTCGCGCTCGCGCGAAGCGAAAACCTGCACCTTGCCGCACGGAAACCCGCGTTCCTTGAGAACTTTGATCATTTCGGAGCCGACGGCGCCGACGCCGACGAGCCCCACGTTGTATTTCTTCATGATACAGTCACCTTCCTTATCACAACATCCTCCTCGGGAACGTTCTGATGATATCC
Organism: Kiritimatiellia bacterium; assembly: GCA_017507065.1. GTDB lineage: Bacteria > Verrucomicrobiota > Kiritimatiellia > RFP12 > UBA1067 > UBA1067. Next base: position 15,018 of record JAFWBO010000115.1, read on the forward strand.
GCGGTTTCCTGTTTTCACCTTGGCAATCGCGTCGACGACATCCATTCCGTCCGTGACTTTGCCGAAAACTGCATAGCCGAACCCTTGCGGCGTAGGACTGGTGAAATCCAGAAATCCGTTGTCGACGAGATTGATGAAGAACTGGCTTGTTGCCGAATCCACGACAGAAGTCCTCGCCATGGCGATCGCTCCGCGCAGATTCCTGAGCCCGTTCATCGCCTCGTTGCGTATAGGCGCGCGCGTCGGCTTTTCGTCCATGCCTTTGGTGAAGCCGCCGCCCTGAATCATGAAACCGTCGATGACGCGGTGGAATATCGTTCCGTCGTAGAAACCGCTTTTTGCGTATTCCACGAAATTGTCAACAGTCGCGGGCGCGCGGTCACGGTCGAGTTCGACCGTGACCGTGCCCTTGTTCGTCTCCATTATCGCTTTCATTGCCGGCGCTCCGCCCATTCAGATGAGATCGTCGTCGCCGCCGGGAACGGAGGAAACCATCTCGTCGGCCGTCTGCACATCCGCCCCGTCGGCCGAAGTATCGCCCGTGTCGGGGAGAAGTACGGGATCGCCGAGATCGTCATCGTCGTCGTCGTTCTCCTCGCCCGGAAGCGAAGACGGAATTCCGTAGAGCTCCTCGTGGCGCTTGCGCTGCTCCTCGCGAAGCTCCTCCATCTCCTCGTCGGATATCGTTTCCGCGAGAGGAACGAGCTTGAGATAGCGGTGGAGCGGGAAGCCGGTGCCGCCGGGGATGAGGTGGCCGAGAATGACGTTTTCCTTGAAGCCCCTGAGCTCGTCGACCCTGCCCATCGTGGCCGCTTCGGTAAGAACGCGCGTCGTATCCTGGAAGGACGCGGCCGAGAAGAACGAATCGGTCTCGAGAGCGGCCTTCGTGATGCCGAGAAGCGCGGGCTGGGCCTCCGCCGGACGGCGGCCTTCCTCCATCATCCTCTCGTTCACCTTGAGGAACGTCTGGCGAGAAACCTGCTGCCCCCAGAGGAAGTCGGTGTCGCCCGGATTGGTGATGCGCACCTTGCAGAGCATCTGGCGCACGATGATTTCGATGTGCTTGTCGTTGATCTCGACGCCCTGGAGACGATAGACCTGCTGCACTTCGTTGACAAGATACTTCTCCAGTTCCTGCGGGCCGGACACCTCGAGAATCTCCTGCGGGATGACAGGACCTTCGGTAAGCTGCTGGCCCTTCTTGACACGGTCGCCCTTGAAGACGACGATCTGCTTGCCCATCGGGATTTCATGGCGCTCCTCGAGGCCGGTGACATCGTCGACCACTTTGATGCAGCGCTTGCCGCGAACATTCTCGCCGAACTCGATGACGCCTTCGATCTTGGCGATTTCGGCGGCGTCCTTGGGCTGGCGCGCTTCAAACAGCTCGGCGACGCGCGGAAGACCGCCGGTGATGTCGCGCGTTTTCGCGGCTTCGCGGGGCGTCTTTGCGAGAAGCATGCCTGGCGCGGCTTTCATTCCGTCGCGCACCATGACGACGGCGCCGGTCGGCACGTCGTGCGAGTCGACCATCCTGCCGTTGTCGTCGTGGATTTCAATGCGCGGATGCAGGTTTGATTCGGACGACGCGATGACGGCGAGCGTCTTCGCGCCCGTCGCGCGGTCGGTCTCTGTCTTGACGGAGACGTCTTCTTCAAAGTCTACGAACTGGATCGTGCCGGCTGTCTCGGAAAGAACAGGCACCGAGTGGGGATCCCACACCGCCGCCTTCTGGCCCTTCTTGACCTCGGCTCCGTCCTTGACGAGAAGCGTGGCACCCATCTGGAGCTGGTATGTGTCGAGACGCGCGCCGCCCTTCGAATAGATCTCGAGCGAGCCGTACTTGTTGAGGACCACTTCCTTGCCTTCGTCGTTGAGCACCTTGCGCACGTCGACGAACCTGGCGACGCCGTCGTTCTTGAGGACGATTTCCGGGACCTTGGCCGTGGCCGACGCTGTGCCGCCGATATGGAACGTACGCATCGTCAGCTGAGTGCCGGGCTCGCCAATCGACTGCGCCGCGATGATGCCGACGGCCGTGCCGATCTCGACCTCTTTGCCGGTCGAAAGATCGCGTCCGTAGCATTTGGCGCACATGCCGTGCTCGGCGTCGCAGGTAAGCCCGGAGCGGATCCAGATCTTCTCGATGCCGCAGGCGTTGATGCGGGCGGCCGCCTCTTCGCCGACTATTTCGTTGGCGGGAGTTATCACGTCGCCGGTCTTCGGGTCGCGTATCTCGTAGAGAGCCGTGCGCCCGAGCACCCTGTCGCCGAGAGTGACCTTGACCTCGTCGCCCTCGACAATGGCCTCAACTTCGATGCCGTTGACGGTGTTGCAGTCTTCCTGCGTGATGATGACATCCTGCGAGACGTCGACGAGCTTGCGGGTGAGGTAGCCGGCGTCAGCCGTCTTGAGAGCCGTGTCGGCGAGACCTTTTCTCGCGCCGTGCGACGAAATGAAGTACTCGAGAACCGAAAGACCTTCGCGGAAGGACGCTGTAATCGGGCGCTCGATGATGTCGCCGGAAGGATTGGCCATGAGGCCGCGCATGCCGGCGAGCTGGCGAATCTGGAGTTTGGAACCGCGGGCCTTGGAATCGACGAACATATAGACCGGGTTGAGTTCGGTCGGGTTCTTGTTGTCGGGACGGATGTTGCGGTCGATCGTCTTGTAGAGTTCGTCGCCGACCTTTTCGGTCGTCGCCGACCAGATGTCGACGATCTTGTTGTGGCGCTCGCCGTCGGTGATGATGCCCTGCTGGAACTGCTGCTGGACCTTCTCGGCCTCCTTGCGGGCGCGCTGGATCTCGGCGTCCTTGTCGGCCGGGCGGATCATGTCCTTGAGACCCATCGAAGCGCCGGAGACGGTCGCGAAACGGTAGCCGAGCTCTTTGAGAGCGTCGATCGCCGCCACGGTCACGTCATGGCCGGCGACCTTGTGGCAGTCGAGGATGAGATTGCCGATGGTCGACTTGGAGCACTTGTCGTTCCAGAAGCCCATTCCCTCGGGCCAGATGCCGTTGAAGATCACGCGACCGGCGGTCGTCTCGATCGTGCGCCTGGAGCTGTCGCCGTGGGGGCGCCCGGAAGTGCCGAAGTCAGGGTTGCGGTAGCGGATGCGGGTATGGTAGGATATCGCGCCTTCCGCTATCGCGAGCTCTACGCCGGCGAGATCGTTGAAAAGCGGCAGATGCTCGCCGGAAGCGTCGTACTTGCCGGCGAGTTTGCCGGCGAGCTTGTCCTGCTGCGAAGAGACCGTGAGGTAGTAGAGCCCGAGGGAGACGTCCTGCGTAGGAGTCATAACCGACTTGCCCGACGCGGGCGAGAAGATCGAAGTGGAGGCGAGCATCATGAGCTTCGACTCCATCTGGGCTTCGACCGAAAGCGGCACGTGCACGGCCATCTGGTCGCCGTCGAAGTCGGCGTTGAACGGCGTGCAGACCATCGGGTGGAGCCTGATCGCCTTGCCTTCGACGAGCACCGGCTCAAACGCCTGGATGGACAGACGGTGGAGCGTCGGAGCGCGGTTGAGAAACACCGTTTTGTCCTTCGTCACCTCTTCGAGGATGTCCCACACCTTCTCTTCCTGGCGCTCGATCATCTTCCTCGCGGTCCTGACCGTGTGGCATACGCCGAGCTCTTTGAGGCGGCGGATTATGAACGGCTCGAAAAGCCTGAGCGCCATCTCCTTGGGAATACCGCACTGCGGGAACTTGAGTTCCGGCCCGACGACGATGACGCTTCGGCCGGAATAGTCGACGCGCTTGCCGAGGAGATTCTGGCGGAAGCGGCCCGTCTTGCCCTTCAATATCTCGCTGAGAGACTTGAGCGGACGGTTGCCGGGACCGGTGACGGCACGGCCGTGGCGGCCGTTGTCGAACACCGCGTCGACCGCCTCCTGGAGCATGCGCTTCTCGTTGCGGATGATGACGTCGGGCGTCTTGAGCGCAAGAAGATTCCTCAGGCGGTTGTTGCGGTTGATGACGCGGCGGTAGAGATCGTTGAGATCGCTCGTCGCGAATCTGCCGCCCTCGAGCGGGACGAGCGGCCTGAGCTCCGGCGGAATGACCGGCAGCACGTCGAGAATCATCCACTCCGGCTTCGACTGGGAAACGCGGAAGCCGTCGACGACTTTCATGCGCTTGGCGATCTTCTTCCTGTTCTGCTTGGAGCGGGTATTCTCCATCTCCTCCTCGAGATCGGCCATGAGCTTGTCGAGATCGATGTTCTTGAGGAGCTTTCTGATGGCCTCCGCGCCCATCTCCGCCTTGAACTGGTCGGCATACTTCTCCTGCGCGTCGAGATATTCGCTGTCGGTGAGTATCTGCCCCTGTTCAAGCGGAGTGTCGCCCGATTCGACGACGATCCAGTCCTGGTAGTAGAGGACTTTCTCGAGCTCGGACATCGTCTTGTCGAGAAGAAGCCCCATCCTGGACGGCGAGCACTTGTAGAACCAGATATGGCTCACCGGAACGGACAGTTCGATGTGGCCCATGCGCTGGCGGCGCACTGCGGAAAGAGTAACCTCCACTCCGCAACGGTCGCAGACCATGCCTTTGTTCTTGATGCGCTTGTACTTGCCGCAGGCGCACTCCCAATCCTTCGTGGGCCCGAAGATCTTCTCGCAGAAGAGACCGTCCTTTTCGGGGCGGTACGTACGGTAGTTTATCGTCTCCGGGTTCTTGACCTCGCCGTGCGACCAGCTGCGGATCGTATCGGGCGAAGCGAGCTGGACCTTTACGGCGTCGTAGTGGGCTGTCGCGTCGAACGAACCGCCGAAAATGTCGGATGTATTGTGCGAATTCATGTCTTTATGGCTCCTTGGAAGTTGGACTTATATGTTGAGCGCACCGGCGAGAAGATCGTCGTCGGATTCTGGGCCGGACACGGGCGCCTCGATGAGTTTCGAAGCGGCCGCTTCCTTTTTGAGCTTCTCGATGTTGCCTCCGAGAAGCTGCGTGTCGAGACACAGGCCCCTGAGCTCGTGGATGAGAACCGAGAACGATTCGGGCATGCCGGAATCGAGCACGTTCACCCCCTTGACGATCGACTCGTAGATTTTCGTCCTGCCCTGCACGTCGTCGGACTTGACCGTGAGAAGTTCCTGCAGCGCGTAAGCCACGCCGTAGGCTTCGAGAGCCCACACTTCCATTTCGCCCATTCTCTGGCCGCCAAGCTGCGCCTTGCCGCCAAGAGGCTGCTGCGTGACGAGCGAATAAGGCCCTGTCGCGCGGGCGTGGAGTTTGTCGGTGACGAGGTGGTGAAGCTTGAGCATGTAAATGACGCCGACGACGACTTTCTGCTCGAACGGCTCGCCGGTGAGCCCGTCGTAGAGCACCGTCTTGCCTTCCGGGCATATCCAGCTCTGGGCGCCCTCTTCCTTCTCCTGCACCTCGCGGGCCTTGAGAAGAAGCTCGTCGATCTCGGATTCCTGCACACCGTCGAAAACGGGCGTGGCGGCATGGAAACCGAGATAGCGGCAGGCAAGCCCGAGATATGTCTCGAAGAGCTGCCCGAGGTTCATGCGGGACGGCACGCCGAGCGGGTTGAGAACGATGTCGACCGGACGGCCGTCGGGAAGGAACGGCATATCGCAGCTCGGAAGAATTCTCGAAACCACGCCCTTGTTTCCGTGGCGGCCGGCCATCTTGTCGCCGACGGAGAGATTCTTCTTGTCGACGAGGAAGACCCTGACCTGCTTGACGACTTCGCCCTCTCCGCCGAACTCGCCGAAGTATCCGCTCTCTTCGTCTCCGTTGCCGGTGAGCGTGTTGAGCTCGCCGGTGAACGGCTCGAGAAGCGAAAGAATCTTCTCCTTCTCGGGGCACGCTTCCATATCCCAGGAAGTGTAGCTCTTGACGAGCGAGGATATTTCGGACTTCTTGATCTTGCGGTCGGCAGCGATTATGATGTCGCCGGTGGCCGTGTTGGTTATGTCGTACGGGAGCTTGGAGCCCTGGAATTCGGCGTATACCGCCTGCACGGCGCTCCTCTCGAGGCGCTGGATCTGCGTGCGGCGTTTGCGCTCGGCTTCGCGTCTTGCCTTCTTCGACATTTTCTCGTCGCCGATATTGGTTTCGGAACTCGTCGTGACCTGCACTCCCATAACCACGCCAGTCGTCCCCGGGGGAACGGTAAGCGAAGTGTCGCGCACATCGGCCGCTTTTTCGCCGAAGATTGCCCTCAAAAGCCTCTCTTCGGGGCTGAGCTCCGTCTCGCCTTTGGGCGTGACCTTGCCGACGAGGATGTCGCCGGGTTTCACCTCGGCTCCGACGCGGACGATGCCGTCCGGCCCGAGGTTCTTGAGAGCCTCTTCGCCCACGTTCGGGATGTCGCGCGTGATTTCCTCGGGGCCGAGCTTGGTGTCTCTCGCACCGCACTCGAACGTGACGATGTGCAGAGACGTGAGCACGTCCTCGCGGACGATGCGCTCGTTGATGAGGATCGCGTCTTCGAAGTTGTAGCCGCGCCACGACATGAACGCGACGAGCAGGTTCTTGCCGAGGGCGAGCTCGCCCTGGTCGGTCGCGGGACCGTCGGCGAGACAGTCGCCGGCGGCGACCTTCTGGCCCTTCTTGACTATGGGCTTCTGGTTGAAGCACGTGCCGGCGTTGCAGCGGCGGAACTTCTGGAGATCGTATCTCCACACGCCGCGCGAAGGATTGCCGACGAACGCGGCATCGCCCTTCGGGAGCTCGCCGTTCTTCGTGACCATTATGAAATCGGCCGAAACGTACGCAACGATGCCGTCGGCAAGAGCCGTGACGATCACGCGGCTGTCCTTGGCCGATACGCCCTCGAGCCCGGTACCCACGTAGGGGCGCTCCGTCGTCATGAGCGGCACGCCCTGGCGAATCATGTTCGCGCCCATGAGCGCGCGGTTTGCGTCGTCGTGCTCGAGGAAAGGAATGAGACCAGCCGCGATGGAGATGACCTGCATCGGGGCTACGTCCATGAACTGCACCTCTTTTGCGTTCTTTTCGCAGAACTCCGTCCTGTAGCGGCACGTGACGCGGTCTTCGGCGAACGTGCGGTTGGCATTGAGCGGGGCGTTGGCCTGCGCGATGACATACTGTTCTTCGACATCGGCGGGGAGATAGACGATCTCGTCAGTCACCTTGCCGCCGACGACCTTGCGGTAGGGCGTCTCGATGAAGCCGAAGCGGTTGATCTGCGCATAGATGCCGAGAGACGAGATAAGGCCGATGTTCGGGCCTTCAGGCGTCTCGATCGGGCAGATGCGGCCGTAGTGCGACGTATGGACGTCGCGCACTTCGAAGCCCGCCCTTTCGCGGCTGAGGCCTCCGGGCCGAGAGCCGAGAGCCTGCGCTTGTGGGCGAGAGCGGATAGCGGGTTGGTCTGGTCCATGAACTGCGAGAGCTGGCTTCTCGCGAAGAAATCCTGCACGACCGAGCTGAACGTCTTGGAATTGACAAGCCTTGTCGGTGTGAGCTGGCCCGATGCGGGATCGTGGATGGTCATCCTCTCGCGGACGAGACGTTCCATGCGGGCAAGGCCCACGCGGCACTGGTTCTCGATAAGTTCGCCGGCAGTGCGGATGCGGCGGTTGCCGAGGTGGTCGATATCGTCGACGGTGTCCTTCCCGACGAATATCTTGAGAAGCAGGCGGATGGCCTCGATGACGTCGATGCCGGAATCGTGGAGCGTCCTGAGATTCTCGTCGACCTTGCCTTCGAGCTTGAGTTTCCTGTTGATCTTGTGGCGGCCGACATATCCGAGATCGTAGTGGGCGAGCTCGAAGAAGAGCCGGTGGATCATCTGCTTTGCGTTGACGACGGTCGGCGGGTCGCCGGGACGCATGCGCTTGTATATCTCCTTGAGAGCGTCCTCTTCGTTGCGGATGCCCATCTTGGCGTCTTCGCGGAGAGTTTTGATGAGAGTGCCGTTGTCGACCGAAACGTCGACGACTTCGATCCTCTCGATGCCGGCGGCGGCCGTCATCTCCATCATGGCCGGAGTGACAGGATCGAAGCGCCGCGCGATTACCGCCTGCGAAGCGGTGTCGACGAGATCGTCCTTCATCACGAGCATGCGCAGATCCTTCTCGCTGTAGCGCACGGCGGTTTCAAGCGTCTTGAAATCGTAGAAAAGGCCCATGATATCTTCGTCGGAGCCGTAGCCGAACGCCCTCAGGAGGGTCGTAGCGTAGAATTTCCGGCGGCGGCGGCGCTGATCCATGAAGCACCACATGATGTCGTTGGTGTCGAACATCACCTCGATCCAGCTGCCGCGGTCGGGGATTATCCTCACGGAAAGGAGCGGCTGGCCGTTGGCATGGATCTGCCTCTCGGTCGAGATGCCGGGCGAGCGGTGGAGCTGAGATACGATGACACGCTCGGCGCCGTTGACCACGAAAGCCCCGTCGGGCGTCATCACGGGCATTTCGCCGAGGAAAACCTCCTCCTCGCGGACATCCTCGCCGTCTCTCAGACGGAACGTGGCAAAGAGGGATCTGGCGAACGTTTCGCCGTCCATGAGCGCCTGCAGATAGCTCTTCTTCGGCTCGCCGAGCCTGTAGCCGGCAAAATCGAGGCTGTACCTGCCGTCAAAAGACTGGACGGGGAAAATTTCCTTGAAAATGGCCTGAAGACCCTTTACCTCCCTCTTGGCCGGCGGGACTTCCGCCTGCAAAAAATCGCTGTACGATTTCGTCTGAACCTCGATAAGATCCGGCGGAGTCTCGGCCATGCCCTGGAGACGACCGAATATTTTTCTTTCTGCGCTCATTGTTTCGGTGACCTTTTTACGGTTTGTTTGTTGAAAATCCGGTTTTTACGCATCTCCATCGGGCCTGAAGTGTGGTAAGCGGCCACTTTGTTAACTGTCTCCGATGAAAAATTTTCACATATTATATCATTTTTCCCTCTTGAACGCAATGGGCAAAATATGGTATAATATGCGCCGTTGTGGACCCGTAGCTCAGTCGGTCAGAGCAGGTGACTCATAATCTCCGGGTCGTGGGTTCAAGTCCCGCCGGGTCCACCACTTTTTTATCCCCTTTTCGTATCGCCGCCTCGGCATGTTACGCCGTAAGCGCAGCTATTTTCCCGGCGAGAGACGAAAGCTCGGGATCCCGCGCTCCGCAGACAGCAAAGGCCGCATAGAGCCCTGCTCCTTTTTCGGCCACCCACCGAACGGCATCGTCGTGGCTTTCGACCGTCTGTGCGCTCCCCGGTCTGAGACGCTTCACCAGATCTGCCGACGACACGGTCCTGTCGGCCGTTCCGCCTGCATCGTAAACGGGAAGCACAAGAAGACGGTCCCCTTCTCTGAGCGTCGAATCGAACATCCGCGCGAGACCGTCCATCATCTTCCGGAGCGGTCCGTATCCGTGCGGTCTCCATATAACACAGACGGGACCTTCCGGATGCGCCTCGGCCACGGCCGTGAACATCGCTTTGAGTTTTTCCGGGTTGTGGGCATAATCGTCGTAGACGTTCATCCCGTGCAGCTGGAGCCTGCGCTCGACGCCGCGGAAAGTCAAGAGAGCCTTGCGCGCGGCCTCCTCGTCGGCTCCGAGAGCGCACGCCATGGCAAGCGCCAGAGCGGCGTTCGCCTTGTTGTGCGCGCCCGGCAACGGCACTTCAACGCCGTCTGGGAGCTTGTCGCGCCGTCCGTCGATCACGGGGCCGGGGACGTTTCCGACGAAAGCGTCGAAAACCTCGTCCATCTCCTCTTTGGAATAATGGTCGGCGCTCGAATTCGTGACTATCGCCGCATACGGGGAGAACGACGAAAGCGACTTGTCCGACTCGTCCACTTCCGCCACGGCATATTCGCCGCGCCCCACCCTGACGGCTCCCTTCCAGCCAGGGACGTTCGCGCCGTCGACGCAGAACGGATCGAACCCGCACTCCGCGAGAATATGTCCGAGCATTGCCGTGACAGTAGACTTGCCGCACGTTCCCGCGACGGCGACAAGTTTGAACGGCGAGAGCGCGTCGGCGAGCGCCCGGGCGCGGTGCACCACGGGTATGCCCGCGGCCGTGGCGGCGGCGAGATCGCGATTGGAAGGCTCTATTGCGGTCGACACCACCACTTCGTCCGGCTTAGCCTCTGTTATGCCGCTGCCGTCGTCTGGATAACACTTGATTCCGATCGATTCGAGAAAAGCGATGTTCGGCGTCGAGAGATTCCTGTCAGACCCCGTCACCGCGCACCCGAGCGCGTCGAGCGCGGTGGCAAGAGCGCTCATGCCGACGCCGCCTGCGCCGACGAGATGCCGGCGCCGTGCGCCGGGACGATCCGCTTTGTTTTCAGAAAAGCACATCCTGGACTATCTCCCCTCCGCTTTTTTCGCTTCCGGATTTTTCCGGCACCGCGGCGGCAAGCATTTCAAGCAGTTTTCCCTCGTCGATTATCTCGGTTCCGTGCTTTTTCGCGGCCTCGGTCTTGGACGCGCCGGTGTTCTCGCCGGCGACGAGATAGCGCGTCCGCGATGAAACCGAACTCTGCACCGTGCCGCCGGCGGCGCGGATCATTTCTTCGTATTCCGGGCGGGGACGCGAAAGCGAACCGGTTATGACGAAAGATTTCCCTGAGAGCACCCCGCCTTCCGCTGCCTTTCCGCGCGAGCGCGGCACTATGCCAAGTTCTCCGAGACGCGCAAGGAACTTCTCGCCGTAGGCACTGCCGAAAAACGCGAGAACGGATTTCGCCGCCTCGACCTTCACAGGCAGTATCTTTCTCTCGGCGCCCTTCTTCAAATCGTTTTCAAGCACGCCCTTCAAAACGACGCTGTCCTTGAGATCGGCAAGAGTATCGTGTTCGGCAGCGATCGCCTTTGCGACGGTGGCGCCGACCAATGGAATGCCCACCGCGAAAAGCCAGCGGTCGAGCGGAAGACTCCTTGCCGCCTCCACGCTCTTCCGCATCGCATCCGCGTTCCTGCCGAATTTGCGCGGCGCGCCGTCGTCGCCTACGTCGAGCTCGGCAAGAGCGCGCCAATCGAGCGAGAAAACGTCGAGAATGTCGGAGACGAGGCCTCTCTCGACGAGGATGTCAGCCACTCTTCCGCCGAGATTCTTTATGTCGAGCGCGTTGCGCCCCGCGAAATGCTCGAGCCTCCGCTGAAGCTGCGCCTTGCAGGCCGGATTCACGCACCTCACGGCGACTTCGCCTTCAAGCCTGACGAGTTCTCCGCCGCAGACCGGACAGAAACGCGGCATTTCGAAAATCTTCTCGGCGCCCGTCCGTTTCTCGACGATGACGGAATCTATCGCGGGTATGACGTCGCCTGCTTTGACTATCCAGACGCTGTCTCCTATGCGCACGTCCTGGCGGGCGATCTGGTCGGCGTTGTGCAGTGTGGAGCGTGATATAACGCTTCCGGCGAGCTCGACGGGCCTGAGTTCGGCGACGGGCGTGGCGACACCGGTTCTGCCGACCTGCACCGTTATGCCTTCCACCACCGTCTCGGCGCGTTCTGGCGTATACTTGTAGGCTCTCGCCCATCTCGGACCGTGCGCAGTTGCGCCGAGCACGTCGTAGAAACGCCTTTCGTCGATCTTCACGACGGCGCCGTCTATCTCGAACCTGAAATCGTGCCTCATCGCGCCAAGCTCGTCGATGGCGGCGAACACCCCAGATATGTCGGCGCATTTTTTCGACCACGGAGAAACGGGGAAGCCCCAGCGCCTGAAAGCGGCTATCATTTCCGTATGCGTCGCAAACTCGCCGCATCCTTCCGATCCGGCGTTGTACACGACGACATCGAGCGGACGGCGTGCGGCTTCTCTTGGGTCGAGCTGCTTGAGAGAACCGGCGGCCGCGTTTCTGGGATTCGCGAAAGGTTCGCGTCCTTCGGCCTCTTCCTGCTCGTTCAGCTTCGCGAACCCGTCGCGCGTCATGTAGATTTCTCCGCGGACCTCGAGCCTCGCGGGAGCGTCGGGAGGAAGCGAAAGCGGAATCGAGCGAATCGTCCTCACGTTCGCTGTGACATCGTCGCCTATGCGCCCGTTGCCGCGGGTGGCGGCGCAGACGAACGCGCCGTTTTCATATCTGAGCGCGATCGAAACGCCGTCTATTTTAGGCTCCACCGAATACGTGAAGCCGTCTATCTCTCTGCGGACGAACGAATCGAAGTCCTCGAGCTCCCCGAACGAATGCGTCTTGTCGAGCGACTGCATCGGAGGATCGTGCACGACCTGCGCGAACTGGCCGGTGATTTCCCCGGAAACGCGCTGCGTAGGCGAATTGGGATCCGCGAATTCCGGATGCGCCCGCTCGAGAGAGAGCAGCTCTTCGTAAAGAAGGTCGTAATCTCTGTCGCCGATGACGGGTTTCGCCTCGACGTAATAAAGCCTGTCGTGCCGGTTTATTTCGGCGCGCAGACGCTCTATCCTGTCTCTGGCTTCGAGATCCGTCACGGCGACGAGAGGGCCGCCGTCAGCGGCCGAGGTATCTGCGGTAGCGTTCTATGAGCGCATTCGTCGACTGATCGTGCGCCATCGAAGGTTTGTCCGCAGTAAGATCGGCGAGAACTCCCTTGGCGAGGACCTTGCCGAGCTGGACGCCCCACTGGTCGTAGCTGTATATGTTCCAGACCACGCCCTGAACGAAAACTTTGTGTTCGTAGAGCGCTATGAGCGCGCCGAGCGTCTCGGGAGTGAGCTGTTCGCAGAGGAGCGTGTTCGTCGGGCGGTTGCCCTCGAAGGTCTTGAACGGCACGAGTTCTTCGCTGACGCCTTCCCTGCGGCATTCGTCCGCCGTTTTGCCGAAAGCGAGCGCCTCGGTCTGCGCGAAAAAGTTCGCCATGAGCTTGTCGTGCAGATCGCCCAGCGGATTGTGAGTCTTCGCCGCCCCTATGAAATCGCAGGGGATGAGATGCGTTCCCTGGTGGATGAGCTGGTAGAAGGAATGCTGGCCGTTCGTCCCCGGCTCGCCCCATTCTATGGGACCGGTCGAGTACGTCACGCGGCGGCCGTTCCTGTCCACGCACTTGCCGTTGGACTCCATGTCCATCTGCTGGAGATAGGCGGGGAATCTCGAAAGATACTGGTCGTACGGGAGCACCGCATAACTCTCGGCGCCGTATCCGTTGACATAGAGTATGCCGAGAAGAGCCATCACTACAGGCATGTTGCGCGCGAACGGGGCCGTGCGGAAGTGACGGTCCATCTTCCAGTAGCCCTTGAGAAGCTTCGCGTAGTTTCTGCGCCCTATCGAGATCATGAGCGAAAGCCCGATGGCCGACGGGAGGGAATATCTGCCCCCGACCCAGTCCCAGAAACCGAACATGTTCTTCGTGTCGATTCCGAACGCCGCGACTTCCTTCGCGGCGGTGGAGACGGCGACGAAATGCTTCGCCACCGCATCGGCGGAGCCGAGCTTCTCGACGAGCCACGCTTTGGCGGCTTCGGCGTTTGACATCGTCTCCTGCGTGGTGAACGTCTTCGACGCGACGATGAAAAGCGTCTCCGCCGCTTTCACCGAACGGAGCGTTTCCGCAAGATGCGTGGAGTCGACGTTTGACACGAAGAAGAATTTTATCGTGCGCTTCGAATACGGCGTGAGGGCGATATTGGCCATCACGGGGCCGAGATCGCTTCCGCCGATTCCGATGTTGACGACGTACTTTATGCGGCGCCCCGTGAAGCCGCGCCACTTTCCGGTGCGGACCGAATCGGAGAAGTCTCCCATCTCGGCGAGGACGCGCCTGACTTCAGGCATCACGTCTTCGCCGTCTACGAAAACGCGCGCTTCCGGATCGCAGTTTCTGAGAGCGGTGTGGAGAACGGCCCTTCCTTCGGTCGCGTTGATCTTCTCTCCCGTGAACATGCGCTCGATCTCGTTCTTGAGGCCCGCTCTGGAGGCCACGGCGAGAAGCGCTTTCATGGTGTCGCCATCGATACGGTTCTTCGAATAGTCGAGATGCCATCCTGCCGCGTCAATCGAAAACTTCTCGGCGCGGCGGGGGTCCTCCGCGAAAAGATCTTTGATCGTTCTGCCGTCGCAACGCCGCGCTATGGCGGCGATTTCTTCCGTGAAATCCATATGTCGAGGCAGCGATTACTTGGTTGAGGTGCGGTCGTTGTACTCGCCCGTCTCCGTGTTTATGCGGATCACGTCGCCTTCGTTGATGAAAAGCGGCACGGCGCAGACGTATCCACCCTCGACGGTGGCGGGTTTCGTCACCTTGCCGGAAGCGGTATTGCCTTTGACGCCGGGCTCGACCTTGACGACCTTGCGCTCGACGAGCTGGGGAAGATCGACGCCGATGACCTTGTCGTTGAAGAAGAGCGCCTTGACTTCCATGGAGTCCATGAGAAAATACTTTTTGTCGCCCATGACGTCGTAGCTGACGCGTATCTCCTCGTAGTTGTCGTCGGTGAAGACGAAAGCCTGCCCGTCGTCATACGAGTAGATGACGCTCATCTGGGTGAGATCGGGCTTTTCGAACTTGTCTCCGGAGCGATAGCTCTTCGACATGCCGGTACCGCTCATCATGTTGCGGAGTTTGCAGTTGTATATAGCCTGGCCCTTGCCCGGCTTGGAGAAATCGAATTCAGTGATTTCCCAAGGTTCGCCGTCTATAAGCAGCTTTACGCCTTTGTGCAGTTCTCCCGCACCGATTACTTCGCCCATTGTGGTCTCCTGTTCTTTTTTTAAGTTTGATACCTGCGTATTTTACCAAATATTGCCGCTTTTCGCAATCTCAAAGCAATAAAAGTTGCGTCAGCATTTGAGTTGGAGTTGGAGAGCGGAATTGAAGATTTGAGAATCTTGTGCGGAAATTCTTACCCTGACTCCTTCATTCCTTTCGTCATTATTTCAAGATTAGAACCACTTCAACGACTGTCGCCACAGTTGCCGTCAATACAGGAACCCGAAGAGCCACAGAGGTATCTTGTTGCCGTGGCCAACAGACACCTCGTCGTTGACAACATAACTGTCAGAGACATTCGCAATCTGATCAAAGCCTTTCCCCTTGCCTCCGACCTCGAATGTCCATTTGCCGTCCACG
>JAFWBO010000116.1 GCA_017507065.1 Kiritimatiellia bacterium
AAGCCGAGGAGATCGTCCTTGTTTCTCGCGATGTTGCGCAGCACGGCGTTGACGAACCCGGCCGCGTCGCGGCCGAGCGGTTTGGCCGCGGCCACGGTTTCCGCCACTGCGGCATAGTCCGGCACGTCGGGCATGAAGAGAATCTGTGCGGCGCCGACCGCGAGAAGCGCTTCCCTTTCCGGATTCTGCCCCCTGCGCACGAACCTCTCGAGGCACGCTTCCAGCGTCCGCCATCTGCGGATCGCCGTGTATGCGATATCCTGCACGAACGCCCGGTCGGGGCCGTCGGGAAGAAGATTTTTCACCTTGGCCCCCGATGCGCGCCATGCCGCCACCGCGAACGCGGCCTGCCGTCTTGCGCTTCCTTTCATTTTCTCCATCTGTGCGACGATACGCCTTTTGCGAGAACCGTTTCCGTTTCGCCTATCATTCCTATTTCCCTGACGCCGGGCGTGTCGAGCGCGAGGACGCCGGAAGCGAGTTTGTAGATCGTGCGGCTTGTTGTCGCGTGGCGGCCTTTGCCGCTCCACTCCTGCACTTCGAGAGTCTCGGCCACGTCTTCCCCGGCGAGCGCGTTCACGAGCGACGATTTTCCCACGCCGGAACTTCCGACGAAAGAGACGGTGTCGCGCGGATGCATCATCGCCCGCAGGCGCTCGAGCCCCTCTCCGGAAACGGTGGAAACGGCGAGCGACTCCGTTGCAAACATGCCGCACGCCTCTTTTGCCAAACGCGCTCCTTCTCCCGGAGCGAGGAGATCTGCTTTGGTGAAGAGGAGAACCGCTTTCGCCCTGCCCATGTTTTCCGCAAGGGCGAGAAAGCGCGCGATTCTCGCGGGAGAATAATTTTCGTTGAGGCCGGTGGTTATGAAGAGGATGTCGAAATTGACCGCAAGAGTCTGCGACGAGCGGCGGGCCCCGGCGTCTCTGCGTTCGAAAACGGAGAAGCGTTCGAGCGTTTCCACTATCATGCTTTCCCCGCCGGGATTGTGCACAAACTTCACGAAGTCGCCTGTCACGGGTTTTGGAGAGGCGTCTTCTCTCATGAAGGCGCCTTTCTTTTTCCGCGCTATGACGTCGCTGTCCGATTCGCAGCACGCGAGATGGTAGTAGTCGCCGTGCGAGCGCACGACTCTCGCTATGCCGGGAGCCGCTTCGCCTTTCCAGCCGAACTCTTCAAGCCTCGTCACTCTCTGCCCCGCGACGTGGAGATGTCGGCATTGAACGCCGGATGTCCCGTCCGGAAGGAGTCGTCGTACCGCGCATGGGCGAAAACACCTTCCGAGACGGCGATGCGATACCTGGCTTTCCGCCAGAACCGCGAATTGATTATTATTTCAGGCACGGGTTTCGAGTTGAGCGTGCGCGCGCGCGCTTTCCGCCCGTCAGCCCATTCGAGGAGACGCAGTTCGAAAGACCGTTTCGCCATGAACGGCTGGTCTGAATAGTTGACGAAGCGCGAGTCTGCCATGAAGCTTTCGCCGTTTTTTTCGAAGATGTCCGGATGGACGATGTCGGGTCTTTCGACGGCGGCCGGCGCGCGGCCGGCCATTCGGCGCGCTTTCAACGGGCGCAGAACCCGTTTCGTCTTCAAAAGCAGCGTGTCTTTGCCGTCGCCGCCGGGAAAGTAGCCGAGATATTTCTTCCTGTCGGAGAAGGACGGGTCGAACCTGTCGCGCAGGCGCACCATGTCGGCCTCGCCCGAATCCAAAAGCTGTTGCGCCTGTTCGAGCCTGCGCCGCAGGATGCCGTCGGCTACATTGACGGGATTGTCGTTCTGGAGAAGCAGGATTTTGTCTCCTTTGAGCGCGCGCACCAGGCCGAGCGTTCCGCCGAGAATGCCGAGATTTTCCGCACAGCCGGCGGCCGCGAATCCGAAGCGATCGGCGATCGCGCGGTCTTCATCCGAGATTTCGTTGAAGAAAACCACCGCTTCGTCGGCCATGTCGCGCAGTGCGGCATAGGTCGACAAGGTCTTGACGAGCGTTTTGTGCGCCCGCCATGAAAGGACTCCGACGGAAAATCCCATCACCTTGCCTCCGGGCCGGAGTCGCCGCCTGAGGGCGGAAATGCGCCGGCCGCGACTTCGGACACGTAGGCGGAAAAAGCCTTGCGCACCTCGTCCGCGAGAAAGGCGTATTTTTTGACGAAAGACGGCACTGCGTCGTTGAGGCCGAGAAGGTCGTGCATGACGAGCCACTGCGCGTCGCATCCGTTTCCCGCGCCGATGCCGACGGTCACGATGCCCAAAGAGGCGGTTATTCTCGCTGCAAGGCCGGCGGGAATGCATTCGAGCGTCACCGCGAACGCGCCCGCCGCTTCCACGGCTCTGGCGTCGGCGAAAATGGCTTCGGCGGCCTCGGCTGTTTTCCCCTGTTTCTTGAAACCGCCGTATTCGTTGACGCTCTGCGGCGTCATGCCGACGTGCGCGAGAACGGGGATCCCGGCTTCTGTCATGCGGCGGATGAGGCCGCACACGCGCTCTCCGCCTTCGAGCTTGACGGCGTCGGCGCCGGCTTTCAGGGCCGCTACGGCGTTTTCCATCGCCTTGTCGTCGCCGCACTGGTACGAACCGAACGGCATGTCGGCGACGACGAGCGCGTTTTTCACCGCCCGCGCCACTGCCGCCGTCGCCCTGAGAATGTCTTCCATCGTGACGGGCAGCGTGGTCGCGTGGCCGAGCGCCGTCATGCCTATGGAGTCGCCGACGAGAATTACCGGCACGCCCGATTCGTCGGCGAGACGCGCGAAGCATGCGTCGTACGCCGTGACGCATCCGAGTTTCGTTCTGCCTTTCGCGCCGCGTACGGCGGCCACATTCCATTTTTTCATTTTTCCCCGTTTCTCAATGTATATTGCCTCTCGACGGATGCGACTTGGCCTTGGGTTTCTCGAGTTTCAGGAACGTCGCGAATTCAAGGGCGTTTTCCGGAAGTTCGTCGAGCGTGGTGTCCGGCATTTCGCCGATGTCCGGCGCGTCCCGGTGGGCGTGGTGGAATTTCGAAACGGGTTTCACCGTTTCGCGCAGGGCGGCTTTGAACTCCTCCAGCCCTTTGCGTTCGGCCGCGGATATGCATATCGGCGAGACGCCGGTTTCGGATATGAAGCGCTTCAGGTTTTCTTCCGATGCCGGAACATCCATTTTGTTCGCGACGACGAGCGCCGGCTTCGAAGAAAGCTCCACGGAATATTCGTCGAGTTCTTTTTTGAGAACAGCGTAGTCTTTCCACGGTTCGCGATCGTCGGCGCCCGCCATGTCGATTACGTACACGAGCACTTTCGACCGGGCAAGGTGGCGGAGGAACTCGAGCCCGAGCCCCACGCCTTTCGCGGCGCCCTCTATTATCCCCGGCACGTCCGCCATGCGTATTTTCGCCCAGTCGTCGTAGACAATCGTCCCCACTATCGGGTTCAATGTGGTGAAAGGATAGTTCGCGATGCGCGGCGTGGCGGACGAAAGCGCCGAGAGCAGAGAACTCTTCCCGGCGTTCGGAAAGCCGAGAAGCCCCGCGTCGGCAATCGTCTTGAGTTCAAGTTTAAGCCGCCTTTCTTCTGCGGCGCCGCCGGGCGTGTGTTCTGTCGGCGCCTGGTTGACCGATGATTTGAAGTGGACGTTTCCGTATCCTCCGGCTCCGCCTTTTGCCACGATCACGCGCTCGCCCGGCACTGTTATGTCGGCGATGAGAAGCCCGGTGTCCGCATCGTACACTTCGGTTCCCGGCGGGACGTCTATCACGAGATCTTTGCCGCGGCGGCCGGCCATTTTCCTGCTTTGTCCGGGAGCGCCGTCCTCGGCATAGCATTTCGGATCGTAATAGAGGGAAAGAAGAGAATTGACATGCTCCGATGCGCGGAACACGACATCTCCGCCGCGGCCGCCGTCGCCTCCGTCCGGCCCGCCGAATTCCACGAGCGCTTCGCGGCGCATGGAATATGCGCCGTCGCCGCCTTTCCCTGAACGGACGCTCACTTCTACCTGATCTATGAACGATTTTGTTTTCATCTGCGGATATTATAGCATAATTTCCGTTTTTATTGTGCGTTTGACGGTATTTGACGCCGACAAACAAGAGCGGAAGACCGGACGGGACGGAGCCGTGTTTTCGGCGGTGCCGCTACTCTTCCACTATTATATAGGGCTTGCCGCAGAACGAACAGACTCCGCCATCGTGTACGGTTGCGCCGCAGTGGGGACATGCGGTTTCGAGCACTTCTCCGCAAAGAGCGCAGAATCTGCCGCCGACGGGATCCTGGGATGTTCTGTCCGGACGAAGGAACCGTTCGTCGCCGGCATGATATTCGTGGTGGCCGGGGC
>JAFWBO010000117.1 GCA_017507065.1 Kiritimatiellia bacterium
CCGTTCGGGATGGCTCCTACGAATTCGACGACGGCCACGATGGCGATGGGCGACGCTCTCGCCATGGTGATGATAGACGCGATGAAGTTCGACATCTCGAGCTATGCCATGAACCATCCCGCCGGTGCGATAGGCCGCGCACTCGTCCTGAAGGTTTCCGACATAATGAGACGCGGAGACAAAATGGCGGCCGTGCGGCCGACGGCGAGCGTCATGGACGCGCTCATGGCGATGACCCGCACGCATTGCGGTTCCGCCGTCGTGACGGACGGGGACGGGAAGCTTCTCGGCATATTCACCGACGGAGATTTCCGCCGCAGGATGAGCGCCGCCGGCAGGGGCGCCGAGGGCAAAGTGCTCGAAATGGCGGTGTCCGAGGTCATGACCGCGTCTCCCAAATTCGTCCGCTCGGACGCATACGCCTCGGAACTTCTCAAGATTTTCGAAAAACTTTCGATAGACGATCTTCCGGTGTGCGGCAGCGACGGGAAAGTCGTCGGGCTTGTCGATTTGCAGGATCTGCCGAAGATGAAAGTTCTCTGAATTCAGGAAAGGACAAACAGATGAACACCGTGAAAAAAACAGCAGTGCTGTCGGTCGCCGTGATCGTCGCGGCCACGCTTTTCGCGCAAGCCCGCCAGAGTGCGACGGCGAACCGCAAAAAGGAAGACCCGAGGAAAATAGCGTCGATCGACGTTTTCCCGCGAATAGGGAGACAGGCGGCGCTTCAGGCGCCCGGCGGCATCACGGCCAATTCCAACATTGGCAGGGTGGGTTCGCGGCCACGCCGCTGGATCGTGCTCGAGACGAAGTATTCCACATACCATAGATGGCAGGATCAGCTTACGTTCACGTGGCACGTGCTGCTCGATTCCAAGACGGCCACGGACAGGGACAAGGATGACAAGATTCCGCCGTATTCGTATTTTACGGCGTCCGTCACCTATCAGAACATTCCGAGAGGGCAGCATGCCGCTTCGGTGTGTCTGCATCCGTCCAACCTGGAGCGTTTCGGCGAGCCGCGCGCGGTCGGTCTTGTCATAACGAAAAACGGCGAAACAGTCGCGTTCGACTGCGAGAGCCAGGTGCAGGGGATACATTCGCATCCGAAAGACCTTTCCAAGGCGTTCTGGAACGACAACGGCATAATGGGCAAGACCACGAAATCGGGCGAGCCGCTCATAGAAAGAAGGATGGGGCTCGTCGACAGGTCGAAGACCATATGGGCCAACGTGAATCCCGACGACTACGAACAGACAGCAAACAACTGACATGGGAAAAAGAACAATCGCACTCGACATCGGCGCGTCTTCGGTGACGCTCGCCGAATATCTCGCCGGCGGCGGCGGAGAGCTCGTTCTCGTCAAATACGGCAGGGCCGAGCTGGCCTCGCAGCTTGATGCAGACAACATAGATCTCGTGCTTGCGCCGGCGATCCGCGCGCTCGCGGCGGAGAAAGGCATACATCCGGGCAAGGCGCACGTCGCAGTGTCGGGGCAGTTGGTCTTTTCAAGATGCGCCGAGATCCCTTCGCGGCCCGGCTCCGACAGATATTCGCAGCTCGTCCGCTACGAAATAGAGCAGAACATCCCCTTCCCTGCCGAAGAGATGGTGTGCGATTCGCAGTTTCTCGGCGACACCGCCGCCGGCGAAAGTTCGGTGCTTGTCGTGGCGGCGAAGTCGGCGCAGATGGAGGCCGTGGCGGCCGCCGTCACGGAAGCCGGCTTTCCGCCGGAGACGCTTGACGTGTCGCCGCTCGCCCTTTCGAGCGCGATAGAGGCGTATGCCGACACGGGAAGCGACGAGTGCAGAATCGTGCTTGACATAGGAGCCAAGACGGCTTCGCTCGTCATACTGGAAGGATCCCGCATGTATTCGAGATCCATAACGGTGGCGGGCAATCTTCTTTCCAAGGAGATAGCCCAGGCGTTGTCTACGGGGATGGCCGAAGCCGAAGAGTTCAAAGTTTCGAAGGCGTACGTTTCGGCGGGCGGCGTGGAGGAAGATTCCGACCCGGAGACGGACACCGTGGCAAAAGTGTGCCGCGCGGTGATGACGAGGATTTATTCCGAAATAGTCCGTTCGCTCAACTTTTACAGAAGCCAGCAGGGCGGCGGCGATCCCGTGAAAATGTATCTTTCCGGCGGCACCGCTCTTCTTCCCGGCATCGCCGAATTTTTCGCGTCGGCGCTTTCGATCGAGGTTGAGGTTTTCGATCCGTTCGGTTCGATCGGGCTCGGCGGATCGCTTCTGCAGGAGGAAGTCGCCGCCGATGCTGTTTTCCTCGCCCCTACGGCCGGGCTCGCCTTGAGGAGCGTCAAGATGGCGCGGTTCAACGTGAACCTGCTGCCGCGGGCCGTTTTGGATGCGCGGCGAGAGTCGTCGCGCGTATGGTTCGTGGCGGTCGGTTCTGCGGCGCTTGTCGCGGCTGCGGCATGCCTTTTTTCCACCGTTCTTCGCGGCAGGGAAGTGATAGGCCGGCAGCTCGAAGCCGTAGAGGAGAAACTTTCCGTACTGAGGAAAACCTCTTCGGAGATCGAGAAGAGCGAGGCGGAATGCAAAGCCGTTTTCGATGAAGCCGAAGCTTTGCGTGCGCTCATGCAGAAGCGCTCCCTTGCCGTGGCGCGTCTCAATGCCGTCCGGCAGGCGATAGGAGACGATCTCTGGATAGACCGCTGGGAGGGCGATCGCGTCACGATCCGCGGCTGGCGCGACCGTGTCGCGGCGTTCACCGAATACGTGGCGTCCAAGACGGAGAGCGGAAAGACGCGTCCCGCATCGGAAATCGTCGTCGACAGGCTCAAGGCGAACGCGGCCGTGGCTTCTTCGCGCGTCGTCGAGGCGAAATACTTCGGCAAGGGCGATTCGATCGAACAGTTTACAGTGGAGATATTGTTCAAATGAATTCAAATCGCGTTATAATGGCCGCATCCGGGGGTGCGGCGGCGCTCATATCGGCCGTGCTCGGCGTTTACGCATATTCGGTCTGGCTCGAAGACGACGAGCTCGTGCAGAATCTCGAAGCGTCGAAAGCGGCGGCGCAAAGAGCCGTGTCGGGGCGCGTTTCCCCCGAAAAGGCGTCGATCGACGCGATAAAGGCGAATACCGCCTCGCTCAGAGACTGGATCGACGAGTCTCTTGCGTTTGTATCCCGCGGCGATGCGAATTTCTCTTCGCCGGTCTCGCCCGAGAGGTTCAAACAGATCATGCTTGAAGATGCGCGAGAGATCGCAAAGATTCCCGGTTCGGCGGCAGGATCAATAGTCCGCGCCGGTTTTGGTTTCGGTCTCGGGGAATATATTTCAGGCAGCGCCATGCCGGATGCCCGCACCCTTTCCGACCTTAGGCGGAAGTGGTACGACATCAAGACGATAGTGAACATTCTCGCCTCGTCGTCCGTGCAGGAAATAACGGACATTTCCGTGGAGGAACAGAGGCGGACAGAACCGGAAAAGAAGGACAAACGCGCCTCAACGCAGCGGTCTTCGGCGAGAAGGCGGCCGTCCGACCGTCGCAAGAACGGATGGATGGCGCATGCTTCCGCAAAGACATACAATGTGAAATTTCTCGCAAAACCCTCGGCGCTCGTCAAGGTGTGCAATTCGATCGCTCTTTCGCCGCGTTTCATGACCGTCGATTCGTATTCGTTTGCCAAAGAGCGCGACACCCTTGCGGAGAAGCTTTCCCCGGCGCCCGTCAGAAGCGGCAGGCCGGGCAGGCAGCTTCCGTCCGTCGCGCACGAGAAACCGGAAGAAGAGAAAGGACTTGTCACGGATCCTTCGCTCGAGCCGCCGTTTACGGTTTCGGCGAGGTTGACAGTATACGATTTCGGCACGGCTCCCGCCGGCCAGCTTGACGTGAAAGAGGAGGAATGCGAGTGAACGATTTTTCCGGAAACAGGAATTTCTTCGCCGAAGAATGGCATTGGCTTGCCGCCGGCGCAGGGATTGCGGCGTTTGCCGCGATGCTTGCGCTGACGATCGTCGCGTTCGGCGTGAATCCAGACGATGCCGCCGACAGGGCGGTCAGGGAAATAGGCGGCAGGAAGGCGGACGGCTCCGGCGTGGAGCCGGTGGACCTCGCCGCTTTCGCCGCCGCGAAAAAAGCCGTGTCCGCTCCTTTCCTCGTAAGCGAACCTGTCGACACGCAGGGAGGGTATCTTGCGAGCGCCAGACGTGTTTTCTGCGAGAGCGGCGAAGCGTTTCCCGTCAAAAAAGCGTGCGCTCTGCCGATTCCGTACGGCAGCAAGGTGTGTCCGTTCTGTTCCATCCGCCAGCCTGACGACGTGAAGGTCGTTCTTGACGGCGACGGCGACGGCCTCCCCGACGAGTGGGAGAAAAAATACGGACTCGATCCGAAGAATGTCGCGGACGCGGCGGCCGACAAGGACGGCGATGGTTTCACGAACATGGAAGAGTTCCTTGCGGGTACAGACCCCACCGACCCTTCTTCGCACGTCGATTATCTCAAATTCCTGAAGATCGTGCCTCCTCTCAAGCATACGCTTCTGCCGATCGTGTTCACCGGCGTGGCGAAAACTCCGGCCGGAATGAAGTTCTTTTTCCGGGATCCGAAGAAACGAGGCGCTTACGGCCAGCGCGGCGTGACGTATGCGGTCATGGCGAACGAGCCAATAGGAGACACTGGGTTCGCGGCCAAGGAATATGTTGAAAAAATCGTAAAGGAAAAGATCAGAGGGAGCAACCAGTTCCGTCCGAAAGATATTTCATATGCCGTGGTCGAACGCATTTCAGACAGAAAACCAATAACGCTTCGTGTCGGCGACAGACGATTCGCCTCGGTAGATATGAAGGTGACGCTTTCGTTTTCTCTGGACGGAGGCAAGGAATTCACCGTCGCCCCGGGAGAGGAAGTAACGCTTTACAGAGATAAATATACGGTAAAAGAGATTGTCCGCGACGGGCGGACGGCCCGAGTGACGCTCGTTCTGCCCGGCGGGATAGCCGAAAGAACGCTTGAAACTCTTGAACAATAACAAAAATTCGTGTATAATGTCAAAATTGAAAGCTGGGAGCAACCGGAGAGTTATGACAAAAACAAAAAATCTGATGGCGATCGGCGCGGTGGCTGCCGTTCTGGCTGGCTTCTGCAATATTTTCGCGCAAGACGATCTCGATGCGCTGTTGCAGGATCTTGAAGGAGAATTGCCTGCTGAGAAAAAGCAGCATCCGGCCGATGCCGCTGATGCCGCTGTAGCGCGAGACGACGACGCCGTGCAGACGCCCGGCGTTGCTCCTGTCGTTGCCGAGGCCGAGCCGGCCGCAGACGAGGTTGCGCCCGCCGCTGAAAAAAAACCTGAACAGCCCGCGGTCGCCGCCGCGCCTGAAATTGCCGCGGAGCCGGAGCCCGTCGTTGCCGAGGCCGAGCCGGCCGCAGACGAGGTTGCGCCCGCCGCCGAAAAAACGCTTGAACAGCCAGCAGACGCCGCCACGCCTGAAATTGCCGCGGAGCCGGAG
>JAFWBO010000118.1 GCA_017507065.1 Kiritimatiellia bacterium
CCGATCACCGTCGCGACGATAATCGGGATGAGCGAAAGGCGCAGCACCAGGACAAGGCACATCTGCGCATAATCGAGAAGCTGCGCCTGGCTCATATCACATACCCCCTCACGAGTCCCTGTATCAGCAGCGTCCAGCCGTTGACCATCACGAACAGGAGCAGTTTGAACGGCAGCGATATCGTCACGGGCGACACCATCATCATGCCCATCGCAAGAAGGATGTTCGACACGATGATGTCTATCGCTATGAACGGCAGATAGACGAGAAAGCCGATCTGAAAAGCCTTCGTCAGCTCGGAGACGCAGAACGCCGGCACGAGTATGCAGAAACTGTCGGGGTCCACGCGCGCAGGCTCATCTGGGTTCTTGGCCCAGAGATGCTCGGCCGTCCTGACGAAAAACGCGCGGTCGCGGTCGGAAGTATGGTTTGAAAGCCATGTCCTGAACGGCTCGGCCGTCTTTTCCATCGCCGATGTCTCGAAAACGAATCCACGCCCGGGTGGAGTGATGCGCTCAACCGGCTGCACGACGGCCGTTTTCGCATGTTCTTCCTTGGCTATGCTCCACGCTTCCGACGCGACGGGAGCCATGATATAGAACGTGAGAATCATGGCCAGGGCGTTGATCACCATGTTCGGCGGTATCGACTGTATGCCGAGCGCGTTGCGTATGAGCGACATCACTACGACTATCTTCAGGTAGCTCGTCGCCACCATCGCCGCAAACGGCAACAGCGAGAGTGCGATAAAGAGAAATATCAGCGCAAACGGGTCTGTGTGGAACATTGGTTGGAAAGTTGGAGGGTTGGAGGGTGTGGTGGAAGATTATATGGCCTCTACCATGAACGCGAACTGGTCGGCGAGCCGGTCGAGCCGTCCGGACGCGATGCGGCGGCCGTCCTTCACAAGCCGGAGCTGCAAACCCTGCGCCGGAGACGGCGGCACAAAAGGCTTTTCCGCGGCATCGAACAGTTCGCCGAGCGTCATAGTTCCGGGCTCGGCGGCACGGACGCGGAAAAGTCCGTCGCCCGAAAAACGCAGAACACCGTCGGCGCCTGCGGAGAAACGCCCGTCTACCACATAGCGGGGCGAAACACCTCCAATCTCCGGAAGCAGAATCGCGTCGCCCGGCGCAAGAGCTGAAACCTCCTCGCCGCCCAGCGCAAACGCCGCGTATTCACATTCGCACTCCAGCGTGCAGGCCCTGATCGATTCGTGGAAAAGATCGAGATTGCGCAGTACGCCAAACGCCGTCAGCACCGTCTCGCTTGCATCTATCGAGAAAACGAGCGAACCGTCGGACAGCTCGAAAGCAAGCCTCCGGCCGTCCGCGGCGCCGCCGATCCCGACGAGGCGCATCTGGCTGCGGACGGCATTCTCGAGCATCTGGAAAACATCGCCGCACTCCCGTTCGACAAGCGCAAGGAGAAGCGCCTCGGGAACGTCGCCGCGCGAATCCCATATTCTGTCGAGATCGGGAAACCGGCGCGAGCGCGCGAGCAATATGACATGCTCTTCGGCGCCGAACGCCGTCTTTACGGCAAGTGAGCTTTCTTCATCGGGCGCGACAGCTGCATGGCGAAGCGATAGCTGTTCGCCGCCTATGCGGCACGGCATTGTGAAGGCGGGGCTGGCGACGATCTCCGCCGGGGATGCGCCGGCCCACTGCGGAAGCGCGGATATTATCTCAAACGGTTTCATTGATTTTTCCTTTCTTCGCTCCGGAAAGAGTCACCGATACACGACGGAACGCCGACGCATGCGAAGCGATGGCGGTCTCGAGTCCGGGCAACGCGGCGGATGCGAGTCGAGCGGCTTCCGGCGTGGCAGGCGATACGGTTACACCGAGTTCGCCGTTTTTCACGGCCATTGAAATTTCAGACCCGTCAAGCACATCGG
>JAFWBO010000119.1 GCA_017507065.1 Kiritimatiellia bacterium
CACCTTGAACCTGTCGCGCCGGAAAGCGACCGGAGAGGCCTCGCCGCTTTTGCGGTCGGCGTTTCTGGAGTCTCCGAGAAACACGTATCCGGGAAGCCTTTCGGCAAGCCACTTCCGCTGCCCGGGCTCGACCTCCTGGAAGCCGGCGACATCGGGGTTTTCCTTCTCCACGAGACGAGCGAGGTCTTCCCGGCGAGACGGCCAGTTGTTGTCGGGGGAGTTCCTGTCGCCTTTCGCGCAGCGTATATTGTATGTCATGACCTTGACGACGGTCGCAGCAGATTCGGCTTCTGCCGGCAAGGCGGCGCAGAATGCAATCGCCGGCAGAAACGCCGAAACGATTCCCGCAATATTCTTCATTTGATCTCTATCTCCCGCTCTTCTTCCCCGGCTCCATGCCGGAAACACACCCTGATCGCGCTGTCCGGAATCAGCGAACCCGCCCGCTCCGGCCATTCGACGACAATCGTGTCGCCCCGATCGATGAAATCCTCCCACCCGACAGCGATCACGTCGTCCTCGCCTGAAAGCCTGTAGAGATCGAGATGGACGAGTTTCGCTTCGGGATGTTCCTGGACGATGCAGAAAGTCGGGCTCGACACGGCGCTCTTTGCGCCGAGCGCCGCGGCAAGGCCCTGGGTAAACGTCGTCTTCCCGGCTCCGAGATCGCCCTCGAGCGCGATAATCTCCGCACCCTTCAGGCCGGAGGCGAACTTCCTGGCGACTTCCCAGGTTTCTTCTACGGACGAAACTTTAAACAACCCCTTCATTCTTCATCTCCATGAACGAGCGCGCGATATAGTCCGGCGAAAAAGCGCTCGAATGCGGCGTCAGCACGATGTTCGCAGGAAGGGTTCCCTTCCGAGCCAAAGCGATAATGCGCGATTCCTTCCCGGAACGGCGTGAAAAAGACGCCGTCGGCTCGTTTTTGCAGACATCGAGATACGCCCCGGCGATCGATCCGGACTTGAGCGCGGCGAGAAGGGCTTCTTCGTCTACGCATCCTCCGCGCCCGACGTTCACGACGACGGCCCGGCGCGGTAAAAGGGCGAGCTTTTTCGCGTCGAGAAAGTTTTCGGTCTCGGGCGTTCCGGGGAGCGCCATTACAAACCAGTCGGCCGAACGCATCGCCTGCGGAAGCCCGGCGAGATTTTTACGCCCGAACCCGGAAACCTCCATCCCGAGCGCGGAAAGCTTCTCGCCGATTTTTCTCCCGACATGTCCATACCCGGCGACGACCGCTCTGGTGCCCGACACCGTCCGGCATTTCCCCGAGATCTCCGTGCGCGGCCAGAAAGAGCGCATTTCCGGGAGGAAAAAGCCTCGTGCCCATGCAAGAACGAATGCCGCGACGCTCTCTGAGATTATCTCGCCGTGATATGCTCCGAAATGCACTTTCACGCCCGTGCCCTGCGGCGGCGGAGCGACAAGTTCGCGGCCGGCGGCTGGCGTCGCGACAACTTTCAGCCGCGGAGCGAGAGCGTACCATTCTGCCTTGAAGCTCCATGTCACAGCATGCGTCGCGGTCTTAAGAGCTTTTATGAACGCACGCTCGGAGCGCACACGCTTCACCTCGCTGCGCGCCGGGACAAGAGAACGGAAAAGAGCCATGTCCCGCCCGCAGGCCCGAAAACATTTTTCAGGCCATTCGAGCCAGATGACATAGCGGCTCACTCGTCAAGCTTCCCCTTGTAGGCGACACGGCGGACTTTGCCGATGGACGTGCGTTCGAGAGGCTCGCGGTAGACGGCCACCTTGCGTACGCGCTTGTAGTCCGCAAGCTCGGCGCTCTTCTCCTGGACGCGTTTCGTTACCGTGCGCTCCATTGCCGCCCAATCAGGCTTCTTGCCGCCGTTTTCCGCCGCGAACCAGTCTTCGTCGGGATACACGATCGCCCCGACGCGTTCGCCGGGAAGCCCGCCCTGCGTATAGCCGATCACGATTATATCCTTCACCGCGGGATCTTTTGCGATGCAGTTCTCGACCTCTTCCGGATAGATGTTTTTTCCTTCGCGGTTGACGATGAGGGCTTTTTTGCGCCCCCTTATCGTTATGAGGCCGTCTTCGTCTATCGAAGCGAGATCGCCCGTTCTGAACCACTCGCCGTCGAACGACTCCGCCGTCGCCGCCTCGTTGTGGAAATACCCCTTCATGACGTTCGAGCCCCTGACCTGCAATTCGCCAACCCCCTGCTGGTTCATGTCGGCGAGACGGATCTCGCAGCAATCTATCGCAAACC
>JAFWBO010000120.1 GCA_017507065.1 Kiritimatiellia bacterium
ACGGCCGCGTCGATCGTCTCAAGCCCGTCTTCGAGGAAATGCTCCCAGTCGTTCGCCGAAACTATGAAACGGTAGTCGACGGGAAGGCGCGCGAAGTTGAAGCCGAGTTTGGAGAGGAAGGCGAATTCCGATTCGGGGTAGCAGCCCCAGGCGTACGGGTCGGACTTGTTCCACGGCGCATAGAACATCGAAACCGCATTGACGCCGCGCCACTTCGACATGTCGGGGACGACGGCCGGCGTCTCGCCGGAAGCGATACGGCGCGGGAGGATTGTCGCCGCCTTGCCGCCTTCGGCCACGGCGAACTGCGTCGGGCGCGTGAGCGTGAGATATTCGGCGCGGATGCGGTCAGGCGACATGGCGCCGTTTGCAAGGCGCACTTCGTCGATGTAGCCGCAAAAGTATTCGTCCGTCGCTGCGTCCTCGTAGCAGATCGCGTCGGCGAAGTGGCCGATGGCGAGCGGCCAGCCCGATGCCGAAGGCGCGTATCCGGCGGATTTGTCGGTGGCGACGAGCTTACCGTTGTAGTAGATGCGGCTTTCGCCGGCAGGCCCGTCGAACGTCACAGTCACGTGCGCCCAGAGGTCGCGGAAAGAATACTGGTCGTTTCCTGTAAGCTTGTCGACCTTGATGTCGAAATTCGTAGTACCCTTTCCGCACGACCAGATTTTCTCGTCGCCGCCCGCGGCGACTTCGAAGCCGAGCTTCGCGCCGTATTTCGGCTTGTTGCTTACGACGCGCGCATGGGCGTTGCCGTCGAGCATACCGAAGAGGAGGAAGGAGACGGTGAGCTTCCCGGTCTTCTCGAACGCAGTCCAGCGCGGGTCTTCGTCCACCGCGAGGAACGAGCCTGTTTTCGTAGTGTGGGACGAGCAGAAATATCCCTTGCCAACGAGCGAATCGGCGTGGATGAACTTGCGAGTATCCTTGCCGCGCACTTTCGCGGCGAGGCCGTGCTTCGAGTCGAGCGTCATGCCATTCTTGAATTTCGAGAAGTGCCACACGCCAAGATAGTCGTCAGACCAAACCGCTTTTCCTGTCTCGCCCTCTGCTGCGCACATTGCGAAAGTGGATTCGCTCTTCCCTTTTCCTTCTTCACTTTTACCTTTTCCCCTTCTATCGTCCCCCCACTTGGCGACGATCGCCGTCGTTTTCGAAAGTTCAGGCACCTTCACCCAGACGTAAGAATCGCCGTCCGGATTCCACGAATCGATCTCGTGCGCAAGGCGTTTCCCGTCCGCGCCGAAAAACGCAATGTCCGCGCCTCCGGGCGCGGCATCGGCGTAATCGAAGCCGGCGAGTCCGCCTGGGAGCTTCACGAGAGCCGGAAAATCCTTTAGCGTCTCTTCGCCCTCATAGCCTGAAAACACGAGCCGCGACGACTTAGCCTCCGCGGAAAAAAACAACATGGCTGCGGAAAACATTGACAGCGCCGGCAGGATTCTCGAGCATGATTTCAATTGCATGGAAAAAAACAGAACCTCCTTTTCTTAATTTTTTCCGCAATTATAAACGAAAATTTAATACAAGTCAATTGCACTTTTTCGTCAAAAAGATTGCACTTTTTGAACAGCGGCACGAGGCCGGATGCGGAGACTGGGCATATGGACGGTCCTGCGCCCCGTCGGAAACAGGACAAAAGCGCTACTTCAGCCTGTTGCGGAACGATTCAGGCGTCTCGCCCGTGCGCGCTTTGAAAAAACGGCAGAAATACTGACTCGAAGCGAAACCGGAAAGCCGTGCGACGCGCGAGACGGGCAAATCGGTGAAAAGAAGGCTCTGCCGGGCAGCCTCGAATCGCGCAGACAGAAGAAAATCCCGGACGGTCGTCCCTGCCGCCGCCTTGACCGCACGTTCCACGGTGGATTGCGGACGACCGGAAAATGCAATCACGTCGGAAACGCCGACTCTCCTGCGGCAGTTGGCCGCGATATAATCGAAGATACCGGCGACCCACGGCTCGCATGCGGGGTAGGCATGTGTCGATTCCCGCTCGAATGTGCCGACAGGCGCGATTTTCTCGTGCCGCACGGCCAGGCCTCGCATGCGTTCTTCGAGAAGTTCGACCGCGCGCTCGCCTGCACGGACCGCGGAATTGTCAATCGATGAAATCGACGGCGTCACGAACGAGCATACCAACTCGTCGTTGTCGACGCCGAGAACGGCGAGATGTCCGGGCACATCGATGCCGACAGCGCGGCACACATGAATGACCTGCCATGCGCGGACATCGTGGCAGCAGAAGACAGCCGTATGCCGTGGAAGCGATCGGACCCATCTGGCAAGGAGAGCGGCATCGGCGCCAAGAGCCACTTTCTCGCCGGATATCACCGACGCGCCGAAATCGTCGACGGCCTTCTTCGAACCGTTGAACACCGACACATCGAACCCTGATTCCCGCACGGCCGCGGAGAAAGCGGCGCACCGCTTGTCGGAATATCCGATTCCGCCATAGC
The DNA here is from genome assembly GCA_017507065.1 of Kiritimatiellia bacterium. Taxonomy (GTDB): domain Bacteria; phylum Verrucomicrobiota; class Kiritimatiellia; order RFP12; family UBA1067; genus UBA1067. Next base: position 2,457 of record JAFWBO010000120.1, read on the forward strand.
CGCAGAATGCGAACGAGCCGTATCTGCGTTTCAGAAAAAACGCGGCGGCCGCACAGCCTATTTCCGTCTGGTCGCTGTCGACGGACGAACACCATTCTCTTTCCGTATCGGTGTAGATGTCTACCGAAGGGATGCCTGATTTTTCAAGCGCAGACGCGAGACGGCGGTTTGAAACGCGCACGATGGCGCCGTCGAATCCGACAGGCGGCCGCAGGCGTGAGAAATCGCCCGGGTCGACGAATTCAAGCGTCCACCCCGTATCTACCGCGGCGGACGCGATGCCGATGCAGACTCTTCTCCCGTAGGCTCTGTCGCGCTCGCACACCACGGCGACGCGCGGTTTTCTCCCGCCGTTTCCGATCGCCGGGACGACGCAACGGGAAAGAGATTTTTTCATTTTCCTCTGCCGCCGGCGGCCGACGAATCAAACGACACAGTGTAGTCGCCGGGGCCGTATTTTTTCGGGGCGCTCCCGTCCGGCGCAAAAACTTCCGCCTGCGTTCCCGGAGGAACCGTGAACTTCCATTCAAGAGCGTCTTGCGCGTATCGCCACTCGCTCTTCACTTCGCCGTATTTCGTGCGGAACGACGCCTTGCACCATCCGATGCGCCTGTCGGGACGCGGACAGAGAACGAACTCCTTGTAGCCGCCCTTCGCGCCCGGCCTGATTCCAGCCATCGTGCGGTACATCCAACCCATCACCGCTCCAGCCGCGTAATGGTTGAAACTGTTCATCGCCACCGGCCCGAAGCCCTTTTCTTTCGTGTATCCGTTCCAGCGCTC
>JAFWBO010000121.1 GCA_017507065.1 Kiritimatiellia bacterium
GACGGTGCCGCTGACGGCGCTTTCGCTCGGCCTCACAGGCGACATAGACGCCGTCACCAACGCGAACAATCTCGCGATGGTCGCGCTCAATTCGCGCATGCAGCACGAACGCAACCACGACGACGCGTGGCTCGCCGAACGCTCGCTCAAACGTCTCGACGTGGATCCGTCGAGCATACAGTTCCGCTGGGCAATCGATTTCTGCGCGCAGGGGCTCAGAAACATCGAGATCGGAAAATCGGCCGGCGGCGCCCTCGACGGCTACAACTGCGCGTCCGGTTTCTACATAACGGTCGCTTCGGAAGTGATGGCCGTTCTCGCGTCCGCATCCGATCTCGCCGACCTGCGCAGACGCCTTTCGAAGATAACGCTCGCCCGCACGAGGTCCGGCGCGCGCGTCACCACGGCCGATCTCGGCGTGGACGGCGCGATGTGCGCGCTGCTTGTCAACGCGGTGAAGCCTACGCTCATGCAGTCGCTCGAAGGGCAGCCCGTTTTCGTGCATGCCGGGCCGTTCGCGAACATCGCGTTCGGGCAGAATTCCGTCATAGCCGACCGCCTCGCCTGCGCCCTCGGCGATTATGTCGTGACCGAGAGCGGATTCGCGGCCGACATGGGCTACGAGAAGTTCTGGAACATCAAGTGCCGCGCATCGGGTCTTAAGCCTGACGCCGTCGTGCTCGTCGCGACAATCCGCGCGCTCAAGTCGCACGGCGGCGCTCCGAAGGTGAAGGCCGGCTTCGCGCCCGATCCGGTATATTCCTCCGAGAACGTCGATCTCGTGAAGAAGGGTTGCGAAAACCTTCTCGCGCACATCGACATAATAAAACGCTCTGGCGTGAGGCCGGTCGTCTGCCTGAACGCGTTCCACACCGACACTGCCGCCGAGCGGGACGCCGTGCGCGCGTGCGCGGAAGGCGCCGGCGCGCGCTTCGCCGTTTCCGACCACTGGCTCAAAGGCGGCGAAGGCGCTCTCGAACTCGCCGAGACGGTGGTCGCCGCATGCGACGAGCCAAATTCGTTCGCGTATCTCTGCAGTCTCGACGAGCCGCTTCGCGAGCGTATCGACAGGCAGGTAAGGGAAGTGTACGGCGGCGACGGCGCGGAATATTCGCCCGAAGCCGCGGCAAAGCTCGAAGCCCTCGAGAAAGATCCAGAAGCGTCTAAATTCCCCGTGTGCATGGCCAAGACGCAGTATTCGCTTTCGCACGATCCTTCGCTGCCGGGCCGCCCCAGAGGATGGAAACTGCCGGTCAGGGACGTTCTCGTCTATTACGGGGCGGGGCTTGTCGTTCCCGTGGCCGGAGAGATAAAACTCATGCCAGGGACTTCGGCGCGCCCGGCTTACATGGGGATCGACGTCGATACGGAAACCGGGAAGGTGAAAGGGCTTTTCTGACATGAAAAAAAGGATCGTTCTCGTTTCGTCGATCGTCTGCGGCCTCCTTGCCGCGCTTCTGACGCGCCTTTACATCTCCGCGAAGGAGAGCGAAGTGGACGCCATGAAGGCGAGGCTCGGCAAAATGTACGGTTCGATGTACGTTCTGTGTTTCAAGAAGGATACGCCCGCCGGCACGAAAGTCACGCGCGACGATTTCAACGAAAGGCGCGTGCCCGAGCTCGGCATGCGTTCGCAGGCGGTGACCCGCGAGCACCTTCAGGACATCATTGGGCGCAAGACCATCGTGTCGCATTCGAAGAACGATGTCGTTTTCTGGGCCGATATCGAAGGCGGCGATCCGCGCGGGAAGGGGCTTTCGTCCGACATCAAGCAGAAGATGAGGGCGGTGTCGATCAATGTTTCCGGCGCCGCGAGCGTGTCCGGCATGGTGAAGCCGAACGACCATGTCGATGTCATCGGGACGTTCGATTTTCCGGGCGACGGCGGCGGATCCGAGCGCAAGACGGAGCTTGTGACTTGCACGATCCTTCAGAACGTCCTCGTGCTCGCGGTCGGCCGCGAGACGGCGAAGTCGAGAACGGCGTCGGCCGGCTTGTCTGGCGCATATTCGACGGTGACCCTCGAAGTGACTCCGCGCGAAGCCGAAATGCTCGCGTTCGCCGAGCAGATACGCGGGCGTCTCGTCCTCACGCTCCGCAACAGAAACGACACGTCCACCGAGAGCGAACTGCCCAACGTGGATTTCAGAAAGATACGCGGCGAGATGGAAGAGCTGAACAAGAAGCGCCAGCGCGAAAAGCTCGGCGGGAGGTGAGGCGATGCTCCGTCTTACCGCCCTCATAAACGGCGAGCGCGTGTTTCGCGACCTTCCCGACGGAGTGTGGTTCATCGGAAGCGCTCCAGGGTGCATAGTGGAAGTCGAAGGAGATGGCGTCTCTCCCCGGCATGCGCTTCTCAGCGTGGCGGAGAACTCCGCCGTTCTCAAAGATCTCAATTCGCCGGCCGGCGTGTCCGTGAACGGCGAGCGGCTCGACGGCGAAATCGTTCTCGACGGCGGCAAGATATTCCAGATAGGCCCTGCGATGTTCAGGGTGTCCGACGACGCTGCGGAAGCCGCCGGCGAGGACGAGCCCTCCCCTGCGGACGGCGACGGAGACGTCGCCGGGGATGACGGCGGAGCCGACGAAGCCTCCGCGGATCCGATGCGGGAGACGAGAAGGAGCGTGCAGTACCAGGTGCAGCGCGAGCTTCTGAAGCGCATGGACATGAAACGCCTCACTTTGCAGGGCGTGGGCCGCGAAGGGCTCGAGGACATAGCGCGGGAGAAGATTTCGCAGATAATATCCGAAGTGGTGGAAAACGGCCGCCTGCCGGAAGGCATAGATCCCGTGAGGCTCGAAGACGACGTTTTCAACGAGGCGATGAGGCTCGGGCCGATAGAAGAACTGCTTGCCGACGACAGTGTCAGCGAAATAATGGTGAACGGCCCGGACCGTGTCTACGTCGAGCGTTCCGGCAGGCTCCAGCTTTCGGAATGCCAGTTTTCCGACGATGCGAGCGTGCTTGCGATAATAGAGAGGATCGTCGCCCCTCTCGGCAGGCGCATAGACGAATCGCAGCCGTATGTCGACGCGCGTCTCAAGGACGGTTCGCGCGTGAACGCGATAATTCCGCCGCTTTCTCTCACGGGGCCTACGGTCACCATAAGAAAATTTTCCAAGAAGGCTTTCGAGCCTGAAGATTTCATACGCTTCGGCACATGGACGCACAACGCAGCCGAATTCATGAAGCTTTGCGTCCTTCTGCGGAAGAATATCGTCGTGGCCGGCGGCACCGGCTCCGGAAAGACCACGCTTCTCAATCTCCTTTCCGGATACATTCCGCCGTCGGAACGCATAATAACGGTGGAGGACGCCGCCGAACTCAAGCTGCGCCAGCCGCATGTCGTGCGCCTCGAGGCGCGGCCGGCCAACATCGAGGGCAAGGGCGCCGTGACCATACGCGATCTCGTGCGCAACTGCCTCAGAATGCGTCCCGACAGGATAATAGTCGGCGAATGCCGCGGCGGCGAGGCTCTCGACATGCTGCAGGCGATGAACACCGGACACGACGGCTCGCTCACCACCGTCCACGCCAATTCGCCGCGCGATGTGATCTCGCGTCTCGAAACGATGGTCCTCATGAGCGGAATGGAACTTCCGTCCAAGGCGATACGCGAACAGATAGCGAGCGCCGTCGACATCATCATACACGAGTCGCGCCTTTCCGACGGTTCGCGCAAGGTGGTGGCCATATCGGAAGTGACGGGGCTCGAAGGCAGCCAGATAATAATGCAGGATATTTTCACGTTTACGCAGACGGGAGTCGCGGGGAACGGCAGGATAGAAGGGGTGTTCGCTCCGACGGGAGCCGTGCCGACATGGTACGACGAGCTCGAAGGCCGGGGCATTTCGCTCGATCCGGCCATGTTCGACCCGGATGCCGGTCGCGATGTGACGGTAGTCAGGAGAGTGTCGAGATGATCTGGGCCGCCGTTTCGCTTTTTGCGCTGTCCGCCGCGCTTTTTGCATGGTACGCCGTCTCGTCTGTCGAGATAAAGCGCGGCTGGCAGAGGGGAAACGGCATCATCGCGCGGTATCTCGACGCGAAACGGCGCGAGAAATTCAACATGCAGCTTCCTGACGCCATCGACACCATGACGAACGCGCTCAGGGCCGGCTTCTCCGTTTCGCAGGCGTTCGAGAGCGTCGCCAAGCTTGACATGCCGCCGGTGTCGGAGGAGTTCGGCATACTTCTCAGCCAGTTGAAGATAGGCATGAAATTCGAAGAGGCGCTCGATTCGCTCTCGTCGCGCGTCGGCTCGGACGATCTTGCGCTCGTCGCGACGGCTCTCGTCATTTCCCGCAGGACCGGCGGCAACGTTACCGAGATATTCGACAAGATCGCCGAGACGATAAGAGGGCGCATGCGCGTCGAGAGGAAGGTAAAGTCTCTCACGGCGCAGGGGAGATTCCAGGGAATCGTGATTTCGATCCTGCCGGTGGCGCTTGCGGCAATCCTGACCGTGGTCAAGCCGCAGATGATGATACCGTTCTTCTTCAGCGTCACCGGGGCTTTGTCGGTGCTCGCGACGATTTCGCTCATCGCGATCGGATGGATGATGATACGCAGGATAATCAAGATAGACGTTTGAGGATCGCGATGACTGTCGCCGAAAAGACTTTTGAACTTCTGAAATCTCTCTCTCTCACTTGCGCGACGGCCGAGAGCTGCACGGGCGGGGGAGTGGGCTCGGCGATAACGGCGGTGCCGGGCTCGAGCGACGTCTATCTCGGAGGCGTGGTCAGTTACGCAAACAGCGTGAAGATCGGCGTTCTCGGAGTGTCGCCTCGGACGATCGAACGCCACGGCGCGGTTTCGCGCGAATGCGCGCTCGAGATGGCCGAGGGAGTGCGCAGGCTTCTCTCCGCCGACATAGCCGTAAGCGTGACAGGCGTGGCCGGGCCGGGCGGAGGCACTCCGGAGAAGCCTGTGGGGCTCGTCTGGTTCGCCGTCGCCTCGAAGGACGGCTCGAGGGCCGAACGCGCGCTTTTCCAGGGAAACCGCGACGAAGTGCGTTCTCAGGCTGTGACGCACGCTCTCGGAATGATCGCGGCCGCGGCGATGCCGCCTGCATCGGAGAAGCCGGCGTGAAAAGCGTTCTCGTGACCGGCGGCACCGTCCGTCTCGGGCGTTTGCTCGCAGGAAGGCTTTCAGACGCCGGATGGAAAGTGGTGACATCGTCGCACAGAAGCGGATCCGGAGCCGACATCGTCGCCGATCTTTCGCAGAGCGGCGCGGCGGATTCGCTTTTCTACGGCTGCCGCGACATTCTCGGCGGAAGCGCGCCGGACGCGCTGGTCAACAATGCAGCGCTTTTCCGCGGGACGGCGGAAGAGCTCGAGGCGGTGGATCTGGCGGCGCCGGCGAGGCTCGTCGAACTGATGGCGCGGGAATCGGCCGGGGACGGGAAAGTCCGTTCGGCTCTCTGCATAGCCGATGCCGACGCCCTCGGGCCTTCTTCTCCCGGCGACACGCCTTATATTTCCGCAAAGAGGCGTCTCGTCGAAAGCGCCGTCGCGGCTGCGAAACGGCATTCCGGCTTTTTGCGCGTGAACGTGGTCGCGCCGGGACCGGTTCTCGTGCCGACGTGCGGAGGCGTGAAAGCTTCGCCCGCCCCGTTCGGGCGACCTGCTCCAGACGATGTGGCGGATGCGGTGCTGTTCCTGCTTTCGGCGCGATGCACCACCGGCGCCGTGATCAGGGTGGGGTAGCGGCTGTTCAGAACCGGAATTCTTCGCGGACGAATTGCGCGAGCGCGTCTTTCCACGGCGGAGTGCGCATGCCGTTGCGGTTGAGCACGCTCTTTCTCAATGCCGAATTCGCCGGGCGTGGCGCGGGACGCGGGAATTCGGCGGTCGAACAGGGGATTATGCCGCGCTTGAAAGAAGGGACGAGCTTTTTTATCTCGCAGGCGAATTCGTACCACGTGGCTATGCCTTCGCATGTGCCGTGGACGACGCCGGAGATGTCGGGACGCCCGAGAAGGAAACGTATCGCTCCGGCAACGGCTTTGCAGCTCGTCGGGTTGCCGCGCTGGTCGTCGACCACCTTGAGGGCTGGGCCGTCTTCCGCGCCGAGTTTCACCATCGTGTGCACGAAGCTCGGCCCGCCGGCGCCGTACAGCCATGCGATCCGCAGGACGGCGGCTTCCGGCATGATCATCGAAATCATGTTTTCGCCCGCGAGCTTGCTCTGGCCGTATACCGTCTTCGGCGCGGGGATGTCCGTCTCCGCCCATGCCCAAGGTTCTTTCGGCGCGTCTCCGGAGAAAACGTAGTCTGTCGAAATCGCAACGAGCCTCGCGCCGCATGCCTTCGCGGCCATCGCTACATTGCGCGAGCCTTCCTCGTTGAGCCTGAACGCGGCTTCTCTTTTGCTCTCGCAGTCGTCGACTTTTGTCATCGCGGCGGCGTGGATTACGGCGTCGGGCTTTTCGGCCTCGAGCCTTTCCATGAACGCGTCCGCATCGGTTATGTCCCATTCCGGAAGGTCGGCCACCGTGATTTCGTTGCCGGCGAATTCTTTCTGAAGGGTTCTGCCGAGCATTCCCTTGCCGCCTGTTATGACGATTTTCATATGGATTTTCCAGTCGTATTGTTTTCGGCGGATATTTTACCATATTTTCCGGAAGGCTGGAAGGTTTTCCAAATTTTTTTGCCGTAACGGTTGACATCCTTTGCTTGCTTTTGGTACAATTCGCACATAATGAAAAAACCGAGCGAATCGTTTGCTCAAAACCCGACTCCACGGGGGAGCGGCCGACCGCTGCGCAATAGCAACTGAAACATGGCAACTGCAAAACAGGCAAAGACGTCTCTTGAAGTGATTTTCGTCAGGGCTGAATTGAGTGCAGCCCCTGAAAAATCGCTTTTGTTGAGCCGCAATATGGTGCAGGTCGATATCATATGGCCGCGAATGGGCATCGCCAAAAAATCGGCGATGCGGAACGTCGTCTTTAAACGCGGCGTTTATGACTTCACCAAGGAGCCATGGACCAAACGCGTGATCTTTCGCGAGGATGTGGAAGGGCACTGCGGCCTCGCCGTATCCGTCACCGAACCCGTAAGCGTGCAGAAAATCCGCCGCTTCCTGCGCTTAAGCGCAAAGTACGCGCTTAAAATGGGCGCCGATTTCATGGAGAAGGCCATGGTCGGCTATGCCGACATAGCCTCGGCGCCAATCGACGCGCTCGCACAGATGACGGGCGAGAAGGATGTGCCCGAGACGATCGCACAGGGCGTCATGGATATCGAAAACGTTCCCGGCGCCGGAGAGGAGCGCGAGGCGACCATCGAGCTCTTTCGTCCGCGCGGCAACAGAAAAGCCGGCTCTGTCACGCTTCTTCTTCGCGGGTGAACCTCTGCCTGTTTTTCGAGGGCACCGGTCAGGGCGTTGCCGGCCGCTTTACGAACGTGACGCGGCTCAGGGATCTGTGCGCGGCGTCTCCGCATCAGAAACTGCACCTTGAAGCAGGTCCCGGCACGCACTTCGGAGCGTATGTCGGCGGCAAGGTGATCGGCTCCGACTGGCGCGCCATATTCCGCTCGTCAAGAAGATGGTTCGAGGCCAATTATCAGTCGCTGCCGCCGGACGCTTTGGGCACGTCGGTTTTTCTTTTTGGCTTCTCGCGCGGCGCTTTGCTCGCGCGGCATTTCGCTTCATGGCTCGACAAGCTCGGCATAGGCGTCGAGTATCTGGGATTGTGGGATACGGTCGATGCCACGGCCGGGCTTGACGTTCAGGAAACATGTCCCGAAAATGTGAAAAAAGCGAGGCACGCCGTCGCGCGTGACGAGACGAGGCGGTTTTTCGCATATGTGCCGATCCGCGGCGAAAAGAAGCGGGTGGTAGAGATGCTTTTTCCCGGCAGCCACAGCGATGTCGGCGGCCTGTATGACGACAATCATCTGATGGCGGATCTGGCGCTTGCGTGGATAGCCGCCGGCGCGAAACGTGCCGGGGCGAAGCTGAAGTGCGGCGCGCCGATCGCACAGGGCAGGATCGATGTCAAGCGCGCCGTCTTGCACGATTCGCATATGCTTGTTTCAAATCTCTGGGGCGCTTTCGACCGCGTCAAGCGCAATTTCAAGGGGCTCGTGCTTCATTGGCGATGCAGGGGAATCTATGGAGACGGCGATAAATGTGGTGAAAAGACAAGGTAAATGCCCATAGGGTATGGGCATTGAGTCGTGCAAGTCAGCGTTTTTTTCCGGGCGGATGGCCGAAGTGGCTGCTGAATGTGCGGCTGAAATAGCTTCGCGACCCGAAACCGGTCATCCGGGCGATCTCCTTGACGCTAAACCGGCATTCGTCGACGAGCTGTTTCGCCGCGCGCATCTTTACAGACATGATGTATTTGCCAGGCGTCGTGCCGAACACTTTGCGAAACACCGCTTGAAGCGTAGTGTGCGACACGCCCGCGGCAGCTGCGAGATCCGACGCTGAAACAGGCGAGTCGATGTTGTCGTCGACGAGCGAAAGGACGTCCGCCAGCCACGGCGGGTCGACCGGGTAGACGGCGGTGGACTCGCGCTCCACTATGCCTTTGGGCGGCACAAGGAACGGACGGCGCGCCTTGGGCTTTACGCGGCAGTCGATGAGATGCATCAGAAGGCGTATCGCCGTCTGGCCTAACTTGCGCCAGTTCATGTCGATGCTGGAAAGCGCCACCGGCGCGCACATGCAGTGCGAGACCTCGTTGTTCGTGCCGAGAATCGCGATGTCCTGCGGCACGGCACGGCCCGTATCGATGCACCACGAGAGCAGTGCATACGCATATACGTCGTTCAGGCAGAGGACGGCGGTATGCTGCGGCAGACTCTTGAGCCATTTCAGGCATGGTTTGGCGGCTGACGTCTTTTTTTTCGCAGTTACATACATCGGGATCTTGCCGTCCTTGATTTTCAGCATGTGGCATTTGCAGCCGGCTTTTTCAACTCGCGCCTTGAACGTGCCGCCGAGGAGGTCGCAGTCTCGCTTGCCGTCACGCCCGAAATATCCGAAGTTCCTGAAGCCGCGCTGGAGGAATCTTTCCGCCGCGATGGTCCCGGCTTTCGCGATGTCCGTATCCAGGGGTATGACGTATGGATCCCCCTCCGTTTCGCCGGACATGTCGACGATCGGCAGGCCCGACTTTTTCATCCGTTCGATGCGTGAGCGTGGAAACACGTCGGCAATGATCCCGGCGTAGCCGTCGAATGAACAGTCCATGTCGATCTCGTTGGGCGCGATATGTCGAAGGGACAGATCGGGCCGCTTTCGGAGATATTGCGAGAGACCGGTGCACAGCTCGTTGTAGTGGTCGCCGAACATATTGGCGACCAGCGCGATGGTCTTCCTTCTGCGAGGCGTGAAATGTTTTGTCATAATCGTCGAGGCGGAAATTCATAATCGTCGATGGTGGGGATTTTACCATAAATTTCCTTTCGGCGCAAGCGACCGTACTTGCGTATCGGGCACATGCAATGTCAAATTATGCACATATTTTTTCTTGAGACATATGAAGGCGTATGGTATGATTTTATACGCAGGGCTGTGTCATTGCGGCTTTTGCGACGTTGTCTGAAACGCCGCCGGCTGCATGGCTGCGGCATTCGGAAACGATTCGGCATGTCCGGAAGATGAAAGGAGCAGAGACAGGTGGATATAACCAATTCTCGTATTGCCTTGC
>JAFWBO010000122.1 GCA_017507065.1 Kiritimatiellia bacterium
ATCAACAACATGAGTCTGCTTCCCCCACTCCTTCTATTTGCGTTTTCCTTGGTTGGTCGTTAGCCCTCACCCCCTTGGAGGTGAGTTTTCGCGCAAATATCTCGCTCAATTTTTTCATTGCGAACGAATTATACCAAAAGGAGATGACAAAAGTCAATGAAAAATATGGTAAAATATGCGCGAAAGGACAATCTATGACCCTTCAGCAACTGAAATACGCGGACGCCGTCGCGTCATGCGGCTCCATAAGCGAGGCCGCAAGGCAATGCTTCGTCACGCAGCCGACCCTGACAGAAGCGCTGCGCCTGCTCGAAGAAGAACTGCGCACGGCCATTTTCACACGCACCGCCAAAGGAGCCGTAGCCACGCGCGAAGGCGAGGAATTTCTCGCTTCGGCCCGCCGCATTCTCGACGACACCGCAAGCATCCTCTCGAAATACACAGGCAAAGCCGTGCGCAAGGCCCAGTTCGCCGTTTCCTGCCAGCACTACTCGTTCGCCGTGGAAGCTTTTATGGACGTGGTCAAATCCAACGCCTCCGACAAGTACGACTTCACCCTCAGAGAAACCGTGACGAGCGAAATCATAGAGGACGTCGCTTTCCGCAGGAGCGAAATAGGCATTCTATACCTTTCCGACAGAAACGAACGCGCTCTCGGCAAACTTCTCCGCAAAGAAGAACTCGTCTTCGAAGGACTCTTCGAAGCTAAACCACACGTCTTTCTCGGGAAAAAACACCCGCTTGCCAAAAAGAAGGCCATCCGCCCCGGCGAACTCGACGGCTTCCCGTACGTCTCGTACGAACAGGGCGCGGACAACGCGCTCTATTTCGCCGAAGAAATCATGCCGGCGATCGACAGGAAGAAAAACATCCGCGTACGCGACCGAGCGACGATGACCAACCTGATCCTCGGTCTCGACGGCTTCACCGTGGCTTCCGGCGCACACGCGAAAGGATACAATCCCGCAATCGTATCCGTGCCGCTCGAACTCGACGACACCATACGCGTGGGCACCATACGCCGCGCAGGGATTCCGCTCTCTCGGCCAGGCGCCGATTTCACGGCCGCCCTGAAAAAGCGCATAGCCTCCGCATAACCCACGGCATGCCGCCGCCAGAATCGCGCCGTCCATATCCATAGGATATGCCTATGGACAATGCAATATAATTTCAATTACCCTATATGCTCTCCATTCTGGTACAATATGCGGCATCGACAACCGAAAAGGAAAGGACGCATACGATGGACAAAAAAAACTACCACATAGAGACTCTCGCCGTGCACGCCGGGCAGGCGGTCGGGGGAGATCCGGCGACGCTCGCTACGGAAACGCCCGTGTACAGGACGACCGCCTACAATTTCCGCTCGTCGCAGCACGGAGCGAACCTGTTCGCTCTGCGAGAGCTCGGCAATATCTATTCGCGTCTGATGAACCCGACGAACGACGTCCTCGCCAAACGCATCGCCGCCATCGAAGGCGGAGCCGCGGCGCAGGTGCTTTCGTCCGGAACGGCCGCGATATATTTCACGATAACGAACATCGCCCGCGCCGGAGATGAAATCGTCGCGCCGTCCAACCTCTACGGCGGGACGTTCGCGCAGTTCAACGCGATTCTCCCCAACAACGGCATCAAGGTGAACTTCACTCCGGTGAACGATTTCGAGGCCGTCGAAAAAGCGATCAACGACAGAACGCGCCTCGTCTTCATCGAATCCGTCGGCAACCCCGCGCTCGACATCGCCGACATCGAAGGCTACGCCGCCGTCGCGCACCGCCACGGCCTGCCGCTCGTGGTAGACTGCACGTTCACGCCGCCGCCCCTTCTGCGCGCCTTCGACCACGGAGCCGACTTCGTCATCCATTCGCTCTCGAAATGGATCGGCGGGCACGGAGCCGGCATCGGCGGCATCGTCGTGGAAAAAGGCGGCTTCGACTGGACGAATCCACGCTTCGCGCTCTACAACGAACCCGACGCGGGATACCACGGCCTCAGGTTCGCGCACGATCTGCCCGAGCCGCTCAAGCCGGTGGCATTCTCGATACGCCTTCTCACCGTCGGCATCCGCAACCAAGGGGCGTGCCTCGCCCCGGACGCGGCCTGGCTGTTCCTTCAGGGCGTGGAATCGCTTCCTCTCAGAGTGGCGCGGCACTGCGAAAACGCGCTTGCCGTCGCGAAGCATCTCGCCGCGCATCCGAAAGTGGCGTGGGTGAAATACCCCTCGCTCTCGCAGAGCGCGCTCGCTGCCAAATATCTGCCGCAAGGCGCAGGCGGCGTCGTGGTGTTCGGCGTCAAGGGCGGCCCTGAAGAAGCCCGCAGGGTGACCGACGCGGCGAACGGAGACATCTTCTCCATCGTCGCAAATGTCGGCTCGTCGAAGAGCCTCGTGATCCATCCCGCTTCGACCACGCATTCGCAGCTTTCGGAAGACGAACTGCGCAAGGCCGGGATTTCGCCGGAGCTCATCCGTCTTTCGATCGGTCTCGAGCACATCGACGACATCGTCGACGCTCTCGACAAAGCGCTCGAGGCGATTTGAAGCGCATCGCAAAACACGCTCGCAACCAAACAGGAAAGGAAAAACACAATGAACAAAATAAAACATGCAGCGGCCGCACTGGCCGCATCCGCCGCGCTTTCGCTCGCGGCAGGCGTCCCGCTCAACAACCTTCAGGGCACGGGAGGCATTGCCTTCAACCCTCTGGCCTACACCGCGGGACAGCCGTGGGAAAGCGGAGGCACGAATTCGCTCAACGGTATCGTCTCGAAGCCGCAGGTCGGCGCGTGGTACGTAAACCTCAACCAGAAAAGCATCAACTGGTATGCGGCAGGTTTCGCGTTCACCGTTCTCGAGCGGCTTGAACTCTCGGCAGGCTACGGATACGTCAACGCGCACAAATACGGCGCGCTGATAGACCGCGACACGAGGCACATCAACACGTACAACGTCGGCGCGAAGCTGAAAATCCTCGACGAAAACGCCTTCGACACGCCGTTCCTGCCGGCGATCGCCGTAGGCGGAGTGTACAAATACACCGATTCGCCGACAGTCAAGGCGCTCAAACTCGACAATGAAGGCGTAGACGGATATATCGTCGCCACGAAACTGATCACCCAGACCCCGTGGCCGATTCTTCTGTCGGCCGGTCTTCTCGTCTCGGACGAAGTCGTGAACGGCGTCATCGGGCACAACCACTACGGCGCGGCGGCGTTCGGAAACATCGACATCCTCCCGGCGTCCAACGTGGCCATAGGCCTTGAATACAAGCAGGGCATCGACGCGGGCGACGGAATCCGCAACCACGACTACTTCGATGCGCACGTCGCATGGTTCGTGACGGAAAAGCTCACGCTCGTCGCGGCGTTCGCGGAAACCGGCGACCCGGACAAGTTCTACCGCGACGGATCGGCGAAAGACCTCGGCGTCGGCTCCGGTCTCGTCCTGAGCGCACAGTACCAGTTCTGATAAAAAAGCAAAAGAAAGGAAAAAACAATGGGTAGCATCGCAAAAAACATTCTTGGAAAAGTCGGAGGCACTCCGCTTGTCGAAATATCGGACAAACTCAACAAAGGAGGCGCAAGAGTCCTCGCCAAGGTCGAGTTCTTCAATCCCGGCGGCAGCGTGAAAGACCGCATCGCCCTCGCGATGGTCGAAGCCGCCGAAAATGACGGGACTCTCAAGCCGGGCGCGACGATAATCGAGCCGACGAGCGGCAATACAGGCGTCGGCCTCGCCCTCGTGAGCGCTGTCAAAGGCTACCGTCTCGTCCTCACGATGCCCGAGACGATGAGCATAGAGCGGCGCAAGCTCGCCGCCGCCTACGGCGCGGAAATCGTCCTCACGCCCGGTTCTGCCGGAATGAAAGGCGCGATCGCAAAGGCGAACGAGCTCAGGGACGCCACGCCGGGCGCGGTCATCCTCCAGCAGTTCGAGAATCCCGCAAATCCCGAATACCACTACCGCACGACCGGGCCAGAGGTATGGGAGGGAACGAACGGCGAAGTCGCGGCGTTCGTCGCAGGCGTGGGCACCGGCGGCACGATTACCGGCACGGGGCGCTATCTCAAAGAGAAGAACCCCGCCGTGAAACTCTTCGCCGTCGAGCCCGACACATCGCCGGTTCTTTCCGGCGGACAGAGCGGACCGCACAAGATCCAGGGCATCGGCGCCGGTTTCATCCCGAAGGTTCTCGACACGACGCTTCTTTCCGAGGTCGTCAAAGCGTCGGCCGACGACGCCGGCGCGACGGCCCGCGCCGCAGCCGCGAAAGAAGGCCTGCTCGTCGGCATATCGTCGGGTGCCGCGCTCTGGGCCGCGCTGGAACTCTCGAAGCGCCCCGAATTCGCAGGCAAGACGATAGTCGTCCTTCTCCCCGACACCGGAGAGCGCTATCTCTCGACATGGCTCTTCGAATGACCGTGTCCCCGGCGACGGCCGGCGGCTTCGCCGCGCGCATCGGCATATCATATAGGTTGCGCCTATTGCCAGACAGCGAAAATTCCGATTACCGCCGGCCGTCGCCGATATGAGATAATATGCGTCGCGAAACGCATTACGGCCCAAACCCGAAGGAATGACAAAATGGACAACAGACAGGAACTGAACAGGAATCTGGCGCAGATGCTCAAAGGCGGCGTCATAATGGACGTCACCACGCCGGAGCAGGCCAGAATCGCAGAGGCCGCAGGCGCCTGCGCGGTCATGGCGCTCGAACGCATCCCGGCCGACATCCGCGCGGCGGGCGGCGTTTCCAGAATGAGCGACCCTGCGATGATAAAAGGGATACAAGAGGCCGTGTCGATACCCGTGATGGCCAAATGCCGCATCGGCCACATCGCCGAAGCGCGCATACTCGAAGCGATAGAGATCGACTATATCGACGAGTCGGAAGTCCTCTCGCCCGCCGACGACACGCGCCACATCGACAAGACGAAATTCGCGGTGCCTTTCGTGTGCGGCGCACGCGATCTCGGCGAGGCTCTGCGCAGAATCGGCGAGGGCGCGACGATGATACGCACCAAGGGCGAACCAGGGACGGGCGACGTGGTGCAGGCCGTGAGGCACATGCGCAAAATGCTCTCGGAAATACGCCGCGTTGCCTCTCTGCGCGAAGACGAGCTATACGAAGCGGCGAAAGAACTCGCCGCCCCGCTCGATCTCGTGAAATACGTCCACGACAACGCGAAGCTCCCTGTCGTGAACTTCGCGGCCGGGGGCGTCGCGACGCCTGCCGACGCTGCGCTCATGATGGAACTCGGAGCCGAAGGCGTGTTCGTGGGGAGCGGAATTTTCAAAAGCGGAGATCCTGCGAAGCGCGCCGCGGCGATCGTCCAGGCCGTAACCAACTGGCAGGACGCGAAACTTCTCGCGAAACTCTCGGAAAACCTCGGGTCGGCGATGGTCGGCATCAACGCCGACGAAATCGAAACGATAATGGAAGAACGCGGGAAGTGATCGACCGTGCAAGTGGGTGTATTGGCAGTTCAAGGCGCGTTTGCCGAAATGGCGGCGTACTGGCGTTTGAAAGGGGCGGAGACGTTCGAGATCCGGCAGAAATCCGATCTGGAGCGCAATATAGACATGCTCGCGCTGCCTGGCGGGGAATCGACGGTCCAGGGAAAACTCATGAAAGATCTCGGCCTCTTCGAGCCGCTTAAAAAGCGGATCGAAGACGGCATCGCGGTGTTTGCCACATGCGCCGGGCTCATTCTTCTGGCCGAACGCATCGAAGGCGATGATACTGTATGGTTCGGGAGCCTGCCCGTAACGGTAAAGCGCAACGCATACGGGCGGCAGCTCGGCAGCTTCAAAACGACGGGGATGTTTGACGGCAAACCCGGCGTGCCCATGACATTCATCCGCGCGCCAGCCATAACATCGGTTTCGCCGGATGTCGAAATTCTTTCGTCGTTCAACGGCATCCCCACGGCCGTTCGACGACGCAACATCACGGCTCTCGCCTGGCATCCCGAGCTTGCCGTCTGACGCTGCGCGCCGTCCGCCGCAAGACGCCACCAACTGCGCCCGGTCACGGCGAACGGCCGCTTCCCCTGCCTATGGTGAATTCAAGGGTTTCGCCCTTGACATGTTTCCCCGGGGCCGGGATGAACAGAAAGCGATCCGTCACGACTGAATTTTCCACTTCGCGCCCTTCGGCATCGTAAAGCGTGTCTCCCGGCGGCGGCGCATCGAGAAGCACCGTCAGCGGGCGCGCGCCTTTGACATCGGAGAGCGGCGGAAAAACACAGTCCTTGATGAATTCCGCCCTCA